>NZ_AP026945.1:1601136-1921363 GCF_026000695.1 Limnospira platensis NIES-39 | reverse complement strand
CGGAATCCATGGCATCATCGAGAGAATCAAACTGCTCACGTGCAATGGCGAATGCGGGCTTTCAACCACGACCAACATTTCTCTATCTTGTTGAGGTCTGGCGAATAAGGCCGAAGATAGAGTAAACGGCATGGAGCTGCCTCCACCAGTTCAGCCTGCCGCCCCCCTTTATGAAACGTTGCATTGTCCAGTACTAGAGTTTGACCTGGCTTCAATGTTGGAATTAAGATGAACTCCAACCACAACTCAAACACTGTCCGATTACAACAACCCTCAAAGCGATCGGGGGCTAAGAGTTGTTGATGACACCATGCGGCTATATAGCTCACCCTGCCCTGCCTCTTCCCTGATTTGAGGGCATCGAAGCGTTGTCCTTCCTGGCAGTAACCATAAGGATAATCCGAGTCTTGACTATTCATGCCAGCTTCATCGAGGTAAACCAACCCTTCCGGCTCCATATGTTGAATCTGAGCAATAAACTCCTCTCGCTGTTGCTCATCACCTTCTTGGTAGCCGTAAGTTTTTTTTCTGGTGAAGCCAATTTTCTTCAAGGCTCTGGATATGGTGCGAGGAGAGATGTCGTCATCCCAAAGTTGAGCCATTTGAGCGGAGGTTTTGTCGCCATGCTCTTGGGCAAAAGCCTTGAATTTATGCCAGTCGGTAATTTTGTGGTTATTGCCAGGTCGGTGATTAGGTTTAGGGAGGAAGTCTCCGGTCTGTGCTTTTCTTTGCAGCCAGAGATTAATGGTGTTCCGGCTGACATGGAAAACTTGACTGGCTTCTGTTTTGGGCATACCGTCTAGTTCAATTGCATTAATAACTTTTTGTCTGAGGTTGTAACTATAGGGGGCTGGCATTTTTGGTCTTCTTAGTCATCTCGTCCTCTCCATTATACGTCCTAACTTTCCTGTCTGGTGCTATAGATGTGTTATTGGGAAAAAGCCCCGCTGATTTGTTGGTCAAGCGGGGCTTTTTACTGTTGAAAGTTTGAATGTAGGATAGAAATAGTCCGGTCGCTGACCCGATGCTAGGGAACTCTACCATCGCAGCCAGGTAAAGCTCTGTAAAGAGTTTGGCGTTATTCACGGGATCTTCATATTTTCCCATTAGGCTTGATGTTGTAGCCCAAACCCTGCATCCCCCTGGAGGTAGAAATTATGCCATCAGTGTATCTAGCACTACTTATATTAACATTTGGCTCTCTTTTGGTGTATATGCAAACATCCGAAGATATTCCCTTTGTTTTGGCAGGATTAACCGGAATTGTTTGTTTTATATGGGGTTTCGCCTTTGCACACTGGAGCCTACAAATCTTAATTGTTTTGGGTCTATTAAAACTATATAAACTCCACATTCCTGATAGTCTCACTTCCCGGTAATGGACAAAATACCCCTGAACTATCAGGGGTATTTTTACTTTTAAGGTACTCGGTCAAGACTGACATTAAGTAAACCATACCTTTCCCAGCCTTGAGCATCAAAATGCCACCATTCAGTCATTAATGGTTCAAAGCCATATTGTTTCATTTTCAACTCTAATAAGTTGCTATTGCGACGGACTTGGGGTTCATTGCCTGTGTAATCTCTCCAGGCTTTCTCGGTAAAATCATCGTAATCTGTAGGCATTTCCAGAGGTTGACCAGTTCTCAAATCTACTAGAGTCAAATCAACCGCCGCGCCGCGATTGTGACGGGAACCCCGCGCCGGATTACCTACATAACGGGAATCTGGGAGAATTTGCCACATTTGCCAGGTCACAGACCAAGGGCGATAACAATCATAAACCATTAACCCTAATCCCATGGTTTCTAGGTCTTTTTGTACCTCCGAAAGTCTTTGGGCGAAAGGGAGACGCAGGAGACATCGAGGCACCGGGTAAAGGGTTCGGTTTAAAAAATTATTGGCGGTTGCATAGCGAATATCTAAGCGAATATTGCGATTGACAGATTGAATATCTACCAGTCGATTAGCTGATGAAACTTGACTATAATCTGTAATTAGATTAGGGGGAGGTGTTTGGGCGATTAAAGGCTGGCTGTAAGCTGGTTCTGCCCACAAGTTAGATGACCAAAATACCAGGAAAAATGTAATGATAATTAACGGGATTTTTCTGACCATATTACCTGCCTTTTATCAAGATGTTAGGGGGTTAAATGTAGATCAATTTAATCTGCAATCAGGGAATTATTAACTAAGTATTGATATGGATACTAAGAGTAAATTCCCTGAGCCAGAGGACTTAGATGCTTAATCTTTGATAGATTTCATCTAAATGTTTCAGGTGATGTTCAGCCCGAAAACAGGATTCAATTTCTTCTGGGGATAGGTAAGACTGGATGGCAGAGTCTTGGCTAATTAATTTATGAAAATCCCCGTCAGGAGTATTCCAAGCCTGATGAGCGCAGGATTGAACAATGCGATAAGCCTCCTCCCGACTCATGCCTTTTTCGACTAGGGTAAGTAAGACGCGCTGGCTGAAGACTACGCCACCATAGAGGTTCATATTCCGCTTCATGTTGTCAGGATAAACCAGAAGATTTTTCACCAAATCTGTGATTTCTACTAACATGAAATGGGTAATAATGGAGGCATCGGGTAAAATCATGCGTTCGACAGAACTATGGGAAATATCCCGTTCATGCCAGAGGGCCACATTTTCTAAGGCGGCGATCGCATGACCACGCACAATGCGGGCTAGTCCGGTGAGGCGTTCGCTACGGATAGGGTTGCGTTTGTGAGGCATAGCAGATGAGCCTTTTTGACCCCGTGCGAAAAATTCCTCTACTTCTAAAACGTCTGTACGTTGCAGGTTGCGGATTTCTACGGCAAATCTCTCAATGGAAGCAGCCAGCAAGGCGAGGGTTTGCACATATTCAGCATGAATATCTCGGGAAATTACCTGAGTTGAGGCGGTGTCGGGTTGCAGTCCCAGTTTTTGACAGGCGATCGCCTCTACCCTCGGATCAACATTAGCATAGGTTCCCACCGCCCCGGAAATCTTACCTACAGCGATTTGTTGTCGCAGACGTATGAGACGTTCCCGGTTGCGACAGACTTCGGCTAACCATCCGGCTAGTTTGAAGCCAAAGGTGATGGGTTCGGCGTGAATACCATGCGATCGACCAATCATCACGGTATTTCGATGCTGTTGCGCCTGATAGCGAATGGCTTGGGCTAGGGTCTCTACCTGTTCGAGAAGTAAATCCGTACTAGCTACCAGTTGCAAAGCTAGGGCTGTGTCTAAAACGTCGGAACTCGTTAACCCTAGGTGAATGTAGCGTCCAGCATCCCCAACATATTCGTTAACATTGGTGAGAAAGGCAATCACATCATGGCGCACTTGGGCTTCAATTTCTAGGACGCGCGCTAGGTCAAAATTGGCTTTGGCTTTAATTTCCTCCACGGCTGACTCTGGAATATAGCCGAGTTCGGCTTGGGCTTCACAGGCGGCAATTTCCACCTGTAGCCACGTTTTTAGCTTATAGTTGTCTGTCCACAGCGAACCCATTTCGGGTAAGGTATAGCGTTCAATCATTGGGATTGTCAGAACTCTGTTGATTTTTAAGGCTAGTGTCTAAAATTCTCTACTGGCTAGGGTTTAGCGGGTTTTGGCTTAATCGGGAAGTTTGAACACCCGACGATCGCAAAATCACAGCTCCTCGACCAATATTTCATTTTGACATACCACCGTGCCTAAGATTACTAGATTCCCGGTCTGTCAACACCGATCAATCTGGGGATGTATCATGGGTGCATTTGGGAGACCCCCAGATCACCAGCCAGCCCACCCCCAGGACCACTAATCAGCTATGCCTTTTGAGATATTCCTTTCAGCCTGTTGTCAGCTTAGGGGCTTAACATAAAATTAGCAAGCGCTATAATATCAGAGTTTTGTCTTGTCCTGACTCTCTTGAGGTGCTATCGGCTATATGATGAAAGGAAAATTTTATAGGTTTCATCGAGTAATTAAATGGTTTGCGATCGGTTTATTAGCCGTGGGGATGTTCGCCCCTTGGGGAACTGCAGCGATCGCACAATTGCCACCCCTTCCCACATTTCAGGATATCACGAGAGTCAGTAACCCTCGGATTCGAGCTAGAGCCTGTGCTAACTTATTTTGTGCCCCGGTTAGACTCGATAATCGCAGCATCCTTGAAGTCACTTCTCAACCGACTATCTCCCCAGATCATCCTCAAGATTTTGACGTTCAGCAGAGAGTTCAACGCATTGAAAAAATTTTGATGTCCATTGTGGCGGCGGTAGAAAATCCCGACACCCTCGGAATTGAAGTGGGTATCCGCAATGATGAAACTGTCGTGTATGCTCCTGAACAACCGCAAATACAGGATCAGGTGATCATCACAATTACTGATTTTGACTCCCTTCATCAAGGACAATCTAAAAAAGCGATCGCTAAACAGTGGCGAGATACCATCTATCAAGAATTGTACCATTCCATCTCAGAACGCCGCGCCTTTCAACAGTATTTCTGGAATCGCAAACTTCCCTTTACCCTCCTATTTTTGGGGATAATCATCCTGAGTAGCTGGATATTATGGCAAGTCCAGAAAATCATTGACCGAGAAAATCAACGCATCCAAAATTTATCTCAAACCGCCACAGATATTATTGAAGCTGACCCCAACTATGACCCTAAAATCATACCTAAATCCCGGTTGAAATTTGGATTTAATCAGATTTGGAGTCGTTTACCCAATCTTTCTCCTAATCAACAAAAGCAAGTTATTCAATTCCTCCGGCAGGTAACTCAGTGGGGACAAATTTTTATTTGGTTAGGAGGATTAGCTTATCTTTTATATTACTATCCAGCTACCCGCGCTATAGGTGTAGCCCTAGGGGGAGTTCCCCTATCTTTGTTGGTTTATTATCTGATTGTCATTGCCGCCATTAAAATCAGTCATTTGTCCATTGAATATTCTTTGCAAGAATGGGTTAATCAATCTCTCTTTAAATATCCCAATTCTCAGCAAAGATTTCTGTCACGACAAATCACATATACGGCAGCCCTCAAAGGTTTGGCATCATTTACCAGTTACTTCATTGGTGTTGTATTAACCTTAAATACTATTCTCAGTTCCGTTTTTAATATTCAGATCAATGAAATTTTAACCGGGGTGGGGGTGATTGGTTTTGCCTTGACTTACATCTTTCAAAGCACTATTAAAGATGTCTTAAATGGCTGTCTAATTTTGTGGACTGATCAATATGCTGTCGGTGATGTAATTGCTGTGGAAAATAAAAGTGGTTTGGTTGAGTATATCAATCTTTATATTACCCAAATTCGCAATCTTGATGGCAATTTAATCACCATTCCTAATGGCAGTATTTCCCTTGTGGAAAACATGACCAAAAATTGGTCGCGAGTTAATTTTACTATTGAGGTAGCCTATGATTCCGATATCCGCAAAGCCATGGAGGTTATGAAACGGGTCGGAGAAGAAATGCTACAGGAACCCTATTGGCGGAATTTGATTTTAGAATTACCCCAAGTTTTGGGAGTTGATGCCGTGAGTCATCGGGGAATGTTAGTCCGCATTTGGATTACTACTCAACCTGTGAAACAGTGGGAAGTCGGTCGAGAGTTTCGGTGTCGGGTCAAAGAAGCCTTCGACCGTGAAGGGATTAAAATTGGCATTCCTCAGCAAACTTTGTGGCATCAAGGCTATCATCATTTATTAGACCAAAATGGTAATCATGGCGGTGAGTTTTCCTCTTCTGTCAATTGACACCGACAATTTGACCGCCAATTATCCTGCTGAAGTAAGATGCAGGAGGCTAGATTAGAACTAACAGTTCCCAAACAGCCTGTTATTTCTATGGGGTAGGAAATGCTCGGCCTGGTAGCTGTAGCGTGAATCCGTTAAACTACTGATACTGACCTGGGGATGGGGTACTGAGAACCCCCTAGTAGAGGAAAATTGATAACTAATGAAGTGTACTTGAGATTATTGTGTTAACTGAACTGAAACCGAAAATTTCTGAATTAGAAAATCTGGCGCGTGCCATTAGCTACGAACATCAGCGGTGTCTAGGAAGTCCCCAGACGGCGTTAGTTCCGGCTTACCATGCGGGAGTTTTATTGCTACAAGCACAAACCCAATTAACCTCAACCGACTGGGAAGGTTGGCTAGAGTCGATTGATATTTCTGCCCAAAGTGCTGACACTTATATGCAGATTGCTCGCACTTGGCCAGGATTTCTGGGTGGGGAAATAGAGATAGAGGCTGCTGATATTGACGAATATTCACTACAGCCCAAACCTTTGGAATTAGAAGCCCAGAAGGAAGTAGAACCCCCCATAGAGGAGGTAGAACCCCCCATAGAGGAGGTCAAGGACTATGATACCCCTATTGATGTAGAATTTACCCCGGTTCCTCCAGGGGAGGAAATACCACCCAAGAGGGAACTGATTAGCTTTGTACTTGAGGGGGCTGTGGTTCCGAAGGCGCGTCCCCGGGTTACCAGTAATGGGACTTATTTACCTCCTCGATATCGGGAGTGGCGGAACCGGGCGGAAGTTGAATTATATCGCCAGATATCAGAACGCAATTTAACCAACAGATTTCCCATCAGACGGGCGGCGGTGACTATCCGTTTGTTTGGTAATCATCGGACTAATTCTGATATTGATAATTTGGCTGGGGCTTGTTTAGATGCTTTGACTTTGCAAGGGGCGGGGGTTTTGATGGATGACCGCTTGAGTTGTTTACCTCAACTGAGGGTAGAATTTATTCCAGATCTCCCTAAAACGGGGGTTTGGATAGACATTGAACCTCTCAGGGATTAACAGTTAATTAGCGGTCAATTACTAGATAAATTGTGACTAATTTAAGTTGAGTTTAATCACCATTTTGGGATGTTTGACGACATCCATATATAACTTTTCGATCTGGCTGATATTCTCATCTAGGGTGTATTTTTCTAGCACCCTATTTCTAGCTTTTTGTCCTAAAATAGTTGCCATTTCAGGATGGTCTCTAAACACAGGTAATATAGTTTGGAGTTGAGTGCTAACGCCTTGGGTTTTTAAGACGACACCCGCGCCATTTTCTAAGACTTCACCATCAGCCCCAGCATCGGTGGCTATGCAGGCGATACCACAGGCCATTGCTTCTAGTAGAGATAGAGATAGTCCTTCTACTAAGGAGGGTAAAATAAACACATCGGAGCCGCGTAAAATTTCGATACGTTTATCTTCATCGCCGATAAAACCTGCCCAGATAATGCCGTCTTCTAAGCCATAAAAGCCTTGTAAGGAAGAGGCTAAGGGTCCATCTCCTACTAATAATAAGCGGCATTTTTCACCCATGCTGGCTTTTTTCCAGCCTTTTAACATGGCTTCGATATTTTTTTCGGTGGCGATGCGTCCTTGATAAACGAAAATCCGATCGCTTTGAAGTTGAGATTTCAGGTGGGAGGGTCCGGGGGAATATTTTTGTACATCCACGCCATTAGGAATGATGGCGACTTGGGGCGAGGTAACTCCGAGTTTAACGAGTAAATCTTTCTGAATTTGAGAGAAGACAATTACCCGGTCATAATTAGCCAGGAAGGGAGCATAAATCTGGTACATCAGATGCTGAGTCCCAGAAGTGAGGTTGCGGAGTTTGCGATCGAAAGGGGGGTGAAAGGTGGCTACTAAGGGTAAATTTAATTCTTCGCAAATTTCTGGGAGGAGGAAATCAAGGGGAGACAGGGTTAGGGAGGCATGAACCAGATCAGGCTTTAATGCTTGCAGAGACCGCATCAGTACCTTACTAGATTTGAGGGTAGGTATGGTGTAGATCTGAGACTTATAGAGGCAGGGAAGTGGCACTTCTTTGGTCCTCTGAGTGTCACCGAAAGAATCGCTATTAAACTGGAAATCTTGGGCTTGAATTTTCCAGTGCCCATTTTCTAGCGACCATTGTTCTCGACGTTCGGGGTGGGTGGTTTCTTGGGCAAAATGGATAAAGCTAACCTGATATCCCCGGTCAAGCAGCATATTGGTTACTTCCCGGGAGTAAGTGACGTTACCGCAAAATGGTGATTTTTTTCCAAGCCAAGCAATGTGCATTCAGATATGTTTGTATAATGGTGGTGTTTGGGGATGACTTTATCACGGAGTTTTGACAGTTGGCATCTGTACTGGGTACAATTTGAGTTCAAAATTTACCGAGTCCTCCCCAAATCATGCCGGAAAATATGCCCCAGGCTGAACCAATGCCGGCAGAAACGATAATGGCTCCTAATAATAGGGGGGTGCTGTTGTCTGAGGGGTTGGTTTGCAGCAATTGAGGAAATAGGGTAGATGCGATCGCCCCTAAAAAAGCGCCAGTAATTACTCCCAGGAAATTACCCCAAACCATACCGACCCAGGCTCCCCGTCGTCCAGCTAATCGTATAGCAGTGGGGAGGGGTGGTGCGCCGCCAATGCTGCCAAAAGTGGCACCAGATAGAATCCCCCCCAAGGCACCAATTCCGGCCGCGACAATGGCCGTGGCAAAGAGGCGGGAGATAATTTCTGGGGTGGAGTTACCAGGCTGGTCTATTTCCATGGCGACCACAGCGATCGCCCCTAAAACACTACCGATGGCTGTACCCAAAAATGCTCCCCATATAGCACCTAGAACCATACCATTTTTACCATGTACACGGCCTTTGGGAACCGATAGAGGGGGTTTAAATAGGTTCCAGATGGTACCCCACACCATACCCATAAACGCCCCCCACAGAATCGCCTGACCAATGAGGGCATCTTGTTCTAAAGCCCCAAAAATGACTCCAGCTATGGCGGCGGCGATGAAGGTTCCACATAGACCCCCAATGATTACCGGGATTTTGCTGGGTCCGGTAATGGGTTCGGGTATGAATAACCCGGCGGTGGCACCGAAAAAACAGCCCCAAATACTACCGACGATCATGGCTCCCAGTATGCCGCTGGTGGGTCCAAAGAGGGCGAAAATTATAGCGACGATCGCTGATAAACAGGTAACTCCCCAAACACCGCCAACTATTGCGCCTTCGGTAATACGCCAAATGGCTAACCAGGTGCGCGGTGATCTGATAATGGCGGGAGGTTGGGGACGTTTGAGAACTCGTCTGGGGCTTTTGGTGGTGGGGGTGATGACTCGCGATGGTTGTTGGGGACGGGTAACTCGAGGGTTGAGGCTGAGACGATGGCGCTTTTTGATTTTTAGTGGTTCTAGGTGTTCACCGGAACGCACGGCTTCTCGGGAGGGGAAGGGATCGCGTCCTCCTAGTTGGCGGGTGCGATCGCACCAGGGACAGGATTTTAGATAGTTATTGTATCGGTGTTGTCGATTCTTGGCACAGGTGCTTAGGTCCGATTCTGCTTGTTTGAGGGCTTGTGTCCAATCTATGGCTGTGGGGCGTTTTTCCGGGTAGCGGTAGCCGCCATCGAAGCAGCGGATAAATAGCTCCTGTAGGCTGGGGTGAAGGGTTTTGAAGGTGGGGGCTAAGGGCATCGGTTGGTAGGGGACTGGTTTTTTCCCATAGACGAAATGACCGGCTTTGATGCGCGCTTCTATGGCTGGGGGGTCGCCACTGCCTTGATATACTCCTGAAAAGGGGTGTGTTCCTTCCATTAGTAGTTGAAATATCAGCACGGCTAAACCAAAGCGATCGTGTTCTGGGGTGCGATCGATATCTCGGAAAGTCTGATGTTGCAATTCTGGGGGGGTAAATTCCGCTTTTCCTACCGGACAGCGAAAGGTCAGCTTAGTATAGGGGTCGCACACTTGAAACGAGTCTGTATCTACTAGGGTGACAATAGCGGTATCGCTGACTAGAATATTGGATTCGTTGACATCTCCTACTACATAGCCTCCGCTGTGAATGTCGTTAAAGGCGGCTGCTAGGTTGCGTGCGGTACGGTGTAGGTAGAGATAGTTAAATAGGGGTTTCTGTTCCCGGCGGGTTTTGGGGGTGTAGAATGTGTGGATCGGTGCGGCGGCGGTGACGCGCGGCATTAAATACCCGACAATGTGGGGCCGGTTATCGAGAGTTCGCAACAGGTCTATTGGCCAAGCGATTAAGGTCATCCCCGGCATTACAGCTAAATTGGCAGGGGGGGCGTTGTACATTAGGGTTAGTTTGTCTGCGTCTTCGTCTGTCGGGTTATGGTAGATTTTGGCTACTAGGGTGGGGTCGTTGGCAACAACGTAGATGCGACCCTCACCACCACTCCCAATGGGGTTTCTGGTGTCGAGGGTGATGATTTTTCCATTAAACTGGCGCTGCAACCGCATTATGCTTAGGAAATTTGGGGTAGGGCTGATATTATCCTCAAGGATAGCGCTTTCGGACCATCATCAATGCCAATTTAATTGTCGTCCTAAAAATTCCTCTAGTTTCTGATTATGGGGTCGGAAAAATTCCTGGAGTTGCTGGAAAACGGCATCTTGGCGATCGACTTCATATTCTCCAGCGTTGAAAGGGTGATATTTATGGAGTTGGTGCGGCGGGAGTTCTAAAAATTCTAAGACTTGATTTAAAATGGCTTGGGGATGTTCGTAAAAGTCCTCACTACGAATAATTAAAAACTGTTCCCGGGGAAATACTGACATCCAATTTGCCAGAAAATCGATATATATTCCTCTGGCTAGATATTTCTTTTGCCCTTGTAAGGCGGGAGCATTGAAAAAGTCGATATCGTCTAGGTTAGACATGATTTCTAACTCCGAGGTAAAGGCTGCTTGCCAAGACCTCTTTTCCCACATTAATCTCTGCCAATGATAATAATGTGAAAAACTCCTGATTATCGGATTTCTTAACAACACAATCAGTTTCATGGACGGAAATACTTCCCAGACCCGCTGGGGAACTTCCAGGGTTTCTAAATAGTGAGGAGTCGCTTCTCCAGTGATAAATTTGGCTGAGGTCGCCAGGTGGGGAAAATGGGAAAGATACCAGTCTAAGCCTCTATAAAACAGCATAGTCCAAAAGTAAACTTCTTTTTTGATGCAGGGTAATACTTGCGGATGTTTACTTAAATAGTTGTACAGGGAAGTTGTGCCGCCTTTTTGAGTGCCAATAATTAAAAAATTCGGGTGCATGGGATGGTTATTATCCCAATATTGACTAGCAATTTCTGGTCGATTTTTTAACAGTTTTTTATGGCTGGCATTTCGATAATGGCTGATGGCTTCTTGGATATTTCCTTGACGACTTAAAGCCTCTCCTAGGTTCATAGAAACTATATGAAAATCGCCAAAATCTTGGAGTTTCTGGCGATAGATATCAATGACGACATCAAGTTGATTGTGTTCGGCTAATAAATTCCACAGATTCCAATATGACCAATAAAAATAAGGTCGAATATTAACGGCTTTTATATAGGCTTCTATGGCTTTGAGAGGTTGTCCTTGACGCAGAAATATTTGGGCTAATTGCAGACAAGCATCGAAGCATTCTAGGTCGATTTCTATGGCTTTTTGGTAATTTTTAATCGCCTGATTCCACTTATTGAATCTCACGGCTACCTCGGCTAGTTTTTGGTAAATTATTGCCGATTTATCAGGATGGTTATTTAGGAGTTCCTGATAGTTACTGAAAATTTCCTGCCATGATTCCAGTTGGTTTAAAAGTTCCAATAATTTTAAGTAAGGCCATGTTAATTGTGGTTGGAGGGTTATGCCTTTTTGATAGGCGGCGATCGCTTGTTTTATATCTCCTTGTTTTTTGCAGATTTCCCCCAGCTTAAAATGTATCCAATCTATGTCTGGCTTCAGTTTAACACATTGTTGATAGGCGGCGATCGCTTCCTGGTAGTTTTGCTGTTCTGTGAAAACATCCCCCAAACGACTATAAACATAATACAAATCTGGGTTCATTTCCAGAGCCTGTTTATAGGCGGTTATGGCTGATTTCCATTGTTGACAATTGACGAAAGTTTCCCCTAAATTATAGTGGATTTCTGCCACATTTGGGTAAATTTCCATCGCCTTTGTATAAAGGGCGATCGCTTGGGTAAATTTTCCCTGATTATCAAGGGTTTGGGCAACCTCAATATATTCAGTAAGTTTAATATTTTGAGGCTCAATATCGATGGCTTTTAATAAACAGTAATTAGCTTTATTGGGTTGATTTATTTGTCCAAATACTTTGGCTAAGTTGCGATAAGCACCGCCAAAATCTGGCTTAATTTCGATAGCTTTTTCATAGAAACTAATGGCTGATTGCCACTCATTTTGTTGAGCAAAAAGACTGCCAAGATTAGCGTAAACTTCTGCAAAATCTGGCTCGATTTCTAAGGCTTTTTTATAGGAGGCTTCCGCCTGATCAAACTCCCCCTGTAGCTGTTCAACAGTGCCGATAATTTTGTATGCTGGAGCTAAGTTAGGATGGTATTCTAAGGCAGTTTTACAGGAAGCGATCGCCTCTGAAAATTGCTGTTTCGCTAGATATGTGTTAGCTTGCTGATATAGCTGTAATGCTATGATTTCTTCCGAGAATGGCATTATTACTTTCAATTTTTGGGAAACTTCCAGGATGCTTTTCTAACATCTCCTTACAACTCATATACATATCATAAAATTCGCCAAATGTCAACCCTTGACCAATCATTAATTTAATCCCAATCAAACTGTAAATTTAAAAAATCCTGTAATCTTTGATTATGAGGATAAAAATAATCTCGGAGTTGGCTATAAACTGAAGGTTCAATTTGGGGATAACGTCCTGAGTTATAGGAACAATAATTAGAGAGTTCATAGCTAGGTAAGCCTAAAAAATCCAAAACCTGATTAAAAACTTGGGAGGGATTTTGATAAAAATCTTCACTGCGGATAATTAAAAACTGTTCCCTGGGGAAAATCGACATCCATTTTTCCAGAAATGGTAGATATAATCCTCGCCAAATATATCCGGGATATTGAATTAGCTTACTCTCCGATTCTAAGTTACTTTTGATTAGGTTTAACTCCGATTCTATCACGATTTCTAATGGTCTATATTCCCGCATTAATCTCACCCAATGATGATATTGAGATAAGGCTCTCGTGATGGGATTACGAAGTAATACAATTAATTTAATACTAGGAAATTCCTCAAATATACGCTCAGGAACTTTCGGGGATTCTAAATAATTCGGCGTGGCTTCCCCGGTGATGATATTAGTATCGAAAATACTGGGGGGAAAGTGGGATATATACCAGTCTAAACCTCGGTCACAATGTTGATTCCAAAAATGAGTTTCTTTCTTAATAAAACCTACCATTTGAGGATGTTCTTCTAAGTAACGATACAGAGATGTAGTGCCACCTTTTTGAGTGCCAATAATGATAAAATTGGGCGGGAGAGGAGAGGATTTATCTGCTGATTTAGCCACGATTTCAGGATGCGATCGCCGCATTTTTTGAACAGCAGCATCCCGATATGCTACCATAGCTTCCTGGAATTTTTTTTGATAGCTGAGAAGTTCCCCCAAATTCAATTTAACTTGTTCAGAATCGGGAAAACGGTCAATGGCTGCTACTAAAATTTCCCTGGCTTGGTCTAGCTGTTCATATTCAGCTAAAATATTCCACAAGTTCCAATAAGACCAAGCAAAATCAGGTTTAATTTCTATGGCTTTAAGAAAGGCATTCATAGCATCTTGAGTCCGACCTTCTTACAGTAAAATTTTACCCAAACTGCGATAGGTTTCAAAGCAGTTATAATCTACGGTTAAATGTTGACAATAAACTTTAATAACTTCCTCCCATTGATGATGCTGAATTAAGATTTTTTCTAAGCTACGATAAGTCATAGTTGACTGGTGATTAACTTCCAGAGCCTTTTGATAATACAAAATTGCCTGTTTCGGTCTTTTTAATGCCTTCAAAACTTCCCCTAAGTTATGATAGGCTTCAGAGGTATCAGGATATAATTTAATGGCTTGTCGATAACAGGCGATCGCCTTAGTAAATTGGCGCGACTTTAGCAACAAATTTCCTAACTTTATATAATCATCTGCACTGCCTTTTTCCGGTTCTAATTTCAGAGCTTTATATTGACATTTAATAAAATTATCCGTATCCTCTAACTCAGTCCATACCTTGGCTAAATTCCGATAAGCTCCGGCTAAATTAGGATTAATTTTTAACGCAGTTTGATAGGCTATAATAGCAGGTTCCCACTGGCTTTGTTTCGCATATAAACTGCCTAAATTTGAGTAAACTTCCGCAAAATGTGGTTGAATTTTCAAGGCTTGTTTATACCATTTTTCCGCCTCAGCTAACTCTCCTTTACATTGCCAAGCTATCCCCAAAGTTTTACAGGCGATCGCTAAATCCGGGTACAGTTTTAAGGCTTGTTCAGCAGCTTTGATAGCCGCATCCCAGTCCCTATTATTAATGTATATAATAGCTTGCTGGTGAAGCTGCAATGCCAAAAATTTAGGAGGTAGAGTCATAAATAATCCTGATGGTAATAATTAATAGTAGGATTGATTAGGTCCGGCAATTTCTGATAACAAAATTTCCAATTCACCAGGCTGGAAGCCATCTCCAGTTTTCACTAAAAATAATTGATACCCTTCATATACAATATCTACCCAGTCTTTAACCTTTTCTAAAAATAGATTAATTCCCCGTTTCGCTTCTTGTTCTTCGTTATCTTCTTCCGAGACATTATAATCATCAAAAATCGCCATTCCTCCCACCTTTAACAGTCGCCATGATAGCAAAGCATCTCGGAAAGCTACCGTCGCCAAATGACAACCATCAATATAGATTAAGTCATAGTAATTAGCCGCCAGAGAATTGAGAATATTTTGAGAATATCCGACTATTTTAATCACGCGATCGCCAGCATTAGTTTTAGCAATATTGCTATTAAATTCCGGTTGAAAATAGGGGTCAATACAAGTAATTTGTGCCGTCGGATGAGTCAGCACATAATCAAGAAGCCAACAGGCTGACATCCCCTGAAAACTACCAACTTCTAAGGCTTGAAAGCCGGGAATACCCGCCAGATGATGTAAATGTTTTTCCCAGGTGGGGATATTACTACTAAACCAGTCTCGGGTAAATCGATAATTGCGTTGTTCGCTCAAATACCATCCCCGCAGTTTTAAGGCGGTGCTGTGATAACTAGCAGCTTCGTCTAGGCGGTTACGTTCAGATAATAAATTACCAAGTTCTGTATAAGGTTGAGGAGAGTTAGAGTCTTCCTGGGTGGCGCGTTTTAGGGAGCTAATTTTTTCCTCAAACTCCTGGTATTGTTGACAGATATTCTGATATTTTTCCAGGATTTCAGCATTCTTAGGTTGACATTCACAGGCGAGTTTATGAAAGGCGATCGCTCCTTCAAACTGATAATTTTTAGCTAACATTTCTCCCAAATTTAAATAGGGTTCCGGGTACAGTTGACTAAAGCCTAACTTTTGCCAATTGTGATCCGGTGGATGACTAATCATTTCCGACAACCACTGACTAGCCTTATCTACGTCTGCTTGACTCTGTTCCCGCATAGCATAACCCAATTGACGATATAAACTATTACTAACTCCTGGCTTGTCTTCGGGAACTTTTTGTAAGGCTTGTAAATATATAGGAATGGCTTCCGAAAAACATCCGTTTTGACTTAAAGCATCCCCCAAGTTTTCATGAGCCCAGTAGGAGTTGGGGTTTAATTCAATGGCTCGAAGACAAATAGCGATCGCTTCTTTAACTTTACCAACCTCCAACAAAGATCGCCCTAATGGGAGATGAGACCAAGGGGTGTTAGGGTTGATTTGCATGGCTTTTTGATAAACAGAAATCGCTTTTTCTGGTTCCTGTAAGCGAAACCAAGCATTTCCTAATTTATGGTAGGCGAGTTCGTTTTGGGGGTTAATTTCAATGGCTTTTTTATAGGCGGCGATCGCTGGTTGCCAATTTCCCTGTTGAGCCAACATATTTCCTAGGTCTACATGAATGCGATCGCATTGAGGGTTAAGTTCAACACCACGCTGATAAGCTGCTTCTGCTGCTGACCATTTTTCTAAATTACTGAGCGCATTTCCTAATAAATAATAGGCTTTAAATGAGTCAGGTTGTTTGGCGATCGCTTGCTGACAATAACTGATAGCATCTTCATATTTTCCAAACATAATTAATAATTGAGCCAGGTTACGATATAACCCCACCAAATCAGGATTAAGACGCAAAGCCACATCATAGGCTTGTACAGCATCTTCCCATAATTTATGTTCGGCATATAAACTGCCCAAATTCCCGTAAACTTCACCAAAATCTGGTTTAATTTCTAATGCTTTTGTATAGGCAATTAAGGCAGGCTCAAACTCGCCTTGTTTCTGGTAAGCCAGTCCCAATATTTTATAGGTATCTGCCCAATCAGGCTGCATTTCTAAGGCTAAATTACAGCAGGCGATCGCTTCCTCTAATTTGCCTTCTTTGAGATGATCAATGGCTTGGTTATGGTGTATAAAAGCATAGTTTTGGGCATTCATTGATAAACTCATCCGCAATTTTTACACTCAAACAACTCATTAAATTATATCAGCAATTTCCATGGTTTTTAATAAACTGTTGATATCTATATAAAAATTTTGATTTCTATCCATCTCATCATCTATTTCCTTGGGAAATTCTGGATTGAATTCGCCCACTAAGTAATAATAATCTAATTCACAAATTTCGCTCATAGTCCAGTAACAGGGAAATGAGGCTCCGGGAGGAAATAACTCAATTACTTTAGTTCCAGGTTCACAGAAAACTAAGTTAGTTAACCCAGCACCATGAGGAGAAATTACCACTTCCGCATGATGTAAACACAATGCTTGTTCTTTCACGGACATATTTTCAAGATAGACCACTTGAAAACCTAATGGTTTCAGGATATCCATCAACTCCTGTTCATTGATAACTTGGCGAATATAAGCATTAGCTCTACTAATATAAATTTTACTAGAGTAATTGCATCGATTATCCTCTTCCAGTAATGGATGTTTTAAAACTAAATCTTTGAGAAAATCACAAGCCCATTTGGGTGTTGATAAAGTGCGAGAGGGAACCATCAAAATATCAGCTTCAACGTGACGAAAACAGCCAAACATTTTTTGGTTTTCGGGAATGTCAAACATAGCTAAAGTTTCATCCTCATATTTGTGACCAAACTTATTAACCACAATTTTATCAATGGGGAGTCCGCTGGCTAACACCAGATGCAACCTAGGTATTACCTCAACCATCCAATGAAAATAGTTTTGTCCACAATAAGCAGATACAAAAGCAATATTTCCTTTTAAGTGTATGGTCTCTGGTAAATTATGAGCAGCTAAAGCAATTCCTGAGTTGTCGGAAGATAAATCTTTAACAACCTGATTATTGGCGGTTATTATTGTGTGTAAAAAACCAGTATTTAAGCCTCTAGCTTGTGGCAATATTTTCACGGAACTGGCTGGTTGCTGGGTTCGATGACTTGTGAAACCCAAAAGATTATTAGAAACTGTAGTTGGCTGTTTAAAATTAACAGAAGTAGATGGATATATCTCGATAGTTTGAACATGACTACAATTTTTACTATTGATTAACCACTTTTCTGGACTTGGTAAATTACAGAATTTAGAAAGCAGATCATGAGGTAATTGTAAATGATTGCATCTGTGAGCATCTTCATGTCTTCCTAAGTGTTTTAAATTGAGCTTAATTTGGGTGTATGCTTGATAATGATTGGGGTCATTTTTCAGTGATTCAAAACAGACTTTTAGGGCTTCTTCCCACTTTTGCTGAGACATGAAGACATTAATAATTTCTTCATAATACCAAGTACAATTTTTGATGTTAATAGCATTTCTATAAGCCTCAATGGCTTGGTCCAAATCACCCAATTTTTGTAAGCAATTCCCCAAGCCATTATAAAACCAGTCATGATTACTATTTATAGATATGGCTTTTTGATAATTTTCTAAGGCTTTTAACCAGTCTTGATTTTGATAACAAGCATCTGCTAAAGATCCATAAAACCATTGGGAATCAGGATTTTGATTAACCAGAATTTGATACTGATATATTGCCTGTTCATAACGATTTTGGTTGACTAAAATCTTACCCCAATTAACTCGATTATTGGGAGATTCTAAAAAACTTGGGTTGTGTTCAATGATGGTCTCATAAATGACTAAAGCAGCATCCCAACATTCCTGCTCAATTAAAGTTTCTGCCAGGGAATAATAGTGTTTGATAAAATCAGGCTGTTGTGATAAAATTAATGGGTATAATTTCACCAAATCTTCCCAGCGATTTAACTCAAATAATGCCTTAGATAAGCCTAAATAAAACTCCAGAAAGTCTGACTTTAATTGAATGGCTTTTGGGTAAGCATCTGCTACATCTTCCCACTGCTGGAGTTGGGTGGCAGCTTTGGCTAATTGATAATAAGACCAACAAAAATCTGGGTTGATAGCGATCGCTTTCCGAAAAGCCGACACCGCCAAAGCTGGTTGATTTAACGCCTGAAAAGCCTCTCCTAAATGGTGATGAGACCAACTAAAATCCGGTTGGATAGCGATCGCCTTCTCAAAAGCCGACACCGCCTCGGCTGGCTGATTTAATTGCATCAGACCTAACCCCAATTTATGGTGGGCTAAAAATAACTGAGGATGGTAAGCGATCGCCTTTTGAAATGCTGACACCGCCTCCGACCATTTACCGGCTTCAGCCAAGGTATTTCCTATCTGTAATTCCTCCTGTCCTCGCTGTTTTAAAATGCCATCTAATTGCAGTCCCCGTTTCCAGTAAATTTGAGCTTCTTCTGGTCGTCCTCTCTGGGTTAAAACCCTCGCCAAATTGCGATATACTCCCCGAAAATTAGGGTCAATATTGATGGCTTGCTTTAAGGTGGTTTCCGCTTCTTCCCACCTTCCCTGTTGCGCGTAAAGACTGCCAAGATTTCCATAAGCAGCCACCAAATTAGGGTCAAGATTGATAGCTTTTTTATAGGCATTTTCAGCGGCTTCTAGGCGGTTACTTTTTTGTAAAGCCAACCCCAAAGTTTTATAAGCCATAACCCATTCCGGCTGCTGTTGAATCACTTGTTGACATTTTGCGATCGCCTCATCAAATTTTCCTTCTTCTAAATAGGCGATCGCCTGTTGATGAAGACTCACTAATTCCCCCGGAAGTTGAAAATCACGCTCCATATTATTCACTCACCCCTAGACTCACTATAATTATATACTAATCTTGCCAATTATTTACATTGGTTAAAACTCAGTCATTAACCGCTATTCCAGCCAAATTTTACCTCTAATAAATCCTCTAAGGCTTGATTGTAAGGTTCGTAAAATTCTCCCAACTTATAGCGCCATAGTTCAGTCACATCAGGATAAAATCGAGAGTTGTATTTTGGATATGTTTTTAATGAATAATCTGTTAAACCCAAAAACTGATGTACTCTCGTTAAAGTGGCGGCTGGACTATTATATAAATCCTCGCTTTGGAGAATGAGAAAATTATCTTTGGGGAAGATAGATAACCAATGTTTTAAAAATTCAACATATATACCACGCGCCAAATAACTATGGGGACAGTCCCAAATCTGACGATTACCTTGTTTAAAGCGGTTTATTTCTGAGGCGATCGCTGTTGATAAATCTCGCGACTCCCAACCAATATTAACCCAATGATAGTAATGAGAAATAGCCCTATCTATGGGATTTCTTAACAGCACAATTAACCTTATATCAGGGTAAAAATTAAACAGACGTTCTGCTACAGGCTGACAGTCCAAATAACTAGGTGTGGCTTCCCCAGTCATAACCCGATTAGCTTTCGGCATAGTACAAAAATGGCTCAAATACCAGTCCAAGCCTCGGTCAAACTTCCGAGACCAAAACTCAATTTCTTTGATGACAGATAAGGCAGTTTGTGGATGCTTTTCGAGATAATAATATAAGGAAGTAGTCCCACCTTTTTGAGTGCCAATAATCATAAATTTAGGCGGAACTCCAGGGTTAATTAACTCCTGATTAAACTTAATATTTGTGGCTTGACAGTTACAATTAATGGCTGCTTCTAGGTTTCCCTGTTGGGCGAAAACTTCTCCTAAATTAATATACAATTCATAGGATTTGGGATTTTTAACAATGGCTTTTTTATATAAATCCACCACCTCCCCTAAGCGTCCTTCAGCTTTAAGCAATATCCACAAATCCTTATATAACCAAGGAGGTAAATTCGGCTTTAATTCCATAGACCGTAAATAAGCCTCAATCGCCTGATGCCATTTTCCCACCTGAAATAAAGCATTTCCTAAGCTGTAATAGACATCATAACTATCAGGATGCTGTTTAACAATCTGATTTTGAATATTTACCTGATGTTCAAGTTCCCGTTGACGTTCCCAAGTCTGATTGAGTTTTGGTAAAATATCTTGATTTTCTGGGTCAATAGCCAAAACTTTTTGATATAATATAATTGCTCCTAACCAATAATCTTTGCGGGCTAAATTATCGGCTAACTTTTGATAAATTGTGATATTTTGAAAGGATGGCAAAATAGTTAAGTTTTCGATGACATTATCAAGATATCCCTGACAGTATCCCGCCAAAGCATTACCTAACTTTTCATCAATATCGGGCAAATTTTCATCAAGTTGACAAGCTGTTAAATAGGCATCAATAGACTTTTCCCATTCACCGATATAACTGTAAGCATTACCCAAGTTATAATAACACCAGGGAAAATGAGGCTCAATAGAAATTGCCTGTTGATATACTTGAATAGCTGCCGACCAATGACCCTGTTTAATCAGAGTATTGCCCAAATTATTATAAGACCAAAAAAAGTCCGAATTCAGAGCGATCGCCTTTTGGTAAGCCGACCTAGCATCCTCCCACCTTTCCAGTTGAGAGAAAGCATCCCCTAATTTATGGTGAGACCAGGAGAAATCAGGGTTTAGTTGGATCGCATTTTGGTAAAAAGCGATCGCCTTCTCCAGCTTTCCCTGATCTAAATAGTTTTCTGCCTTTTCGTGTAAACTTAAAGCCTCTGCTTCCGGGTTAGGTACAGACATCAACTCATTTTCAAAAATAACTAATTGCTCAACCAAACTCGACCAACTTTATGCCTTAGTTGTATAGGCCATTCTCACCCACCAGCATTGACTCTAAACACCTAAATTATGAGGTACTTAGAATAGATCCCGGTTCACAAAATATATGAAACCATAAAGAGCCCCAGCCATGACAGGACCTGCTATCAATAACCCCGCAAAAATCAGAGAAATTGATGTACTATAATATACAAAACCCCCATAAGGAATCAGAAATCCCAAAGCCGCAAGAATGATTTTAGTAGGAGTCCACTTAATATCCTTTTTCAGGGTAGTATTGAGCAATTTTTTGTCTTTAATGTATGTTCTTTTGCCCATGCTATTATTTCCTCAATTTTGGCGATACTGAGATTAAGTTAATCTGAGTGTAACAATACCCCAATCCCTTAGAGACCATCAACTTCTGTTTTTTTGACCAAGGACCAATCATGTCAGCAACTACTCGCCAACCCAGAGTCAGTGTCATCATTCCCGCTTACAATGCCGATCGCTACATTGCTGAAACCATCAACAGCATTTTCAGCCAGAGTTATCAGGACTATGAAATCATTGTAGTCGATGACGGCTCTACCGACAGCACCCCAGAAATTCTCCAATCCTACGGGTCACGTATTCACAGTATATCCCAAACTAATGGTGGCATCGCAGCAGCCAGAAATATCGGTATAGCAGCCGCTAAGGGAGAATTAATCGCCCTATTAGACCATGATGATATTTTCCTCCCGGACAAATTGGCCGCCCAGGTCGCCTGCTTCGACTCTCACCCTGGGGTAGGACTGGTCAACAGTGGTTGGCAAATCATTAGTGCCGACGGTACACCCCAATCAAATATTGAACCCTGGCATAATACCCCCAGTTTAACTCTAAAAAGCTGGTTGACCGATACCCCCATTTTACCCAGTGCGATGATGTTCCGGCGAGAATGGTGGGAAAAGGCGGGAGGTTTTAACTCGCGGTTTGACGGTGCCGACGATGTAGACTTTGTGCTGCGACTAGCCAAAATGGGATGCAAAGCCACCTGGTTAAAACAGATAACCGTGGGCTACCGCCAACACGATCGCGCCATGTCCGTTTCTGATCCTACCAAACAGTTAGAGGCTTTTAATGCCATCCTAGAAAACTTTTTCCAACAACCAGACCTGGACGACTCTATCCGCCAACTAGAGAGGCAGACCCGTTATGAATCATTAACCTGGATGGCTTGGCGATTTTATTATACTGGTCATCAGACCAAAATGGCAGAATTTCTCAGGCGATCGCTTTCCTATACTCCCTACGGCCACCCCATCACCCTCTCGATCTGGGTTAAGCGCTTCATCGGCTACTATAGTGGCTTCGGTGAATTAATGGATACCCACAGCTTTAGACAACAACCAGAATGGCAACAACTCCTCAATGAAACCCTCCCCAAAACTACCCCTAAAGTTAGTGTAATTATTCCCGCTTATAATTGCGATCGCTATATTGAACTGTGTGTCCGAAGCGCCCTAGAACAAACCTATACAGACTATGAAATTATCGTAATTGATGACGGTTCCACCGACAACACCCGGCAGGTTCTCGAACCCTATTTAGACGTAATTTCCTATCACTATCAAACCAACCAGGGAGCTGCCAAAGCCAGAAATTATGGCTGTAGTTTAGCGCGGGGAGAATTTCTCGCGTTTTTAGATAGTGATGACTTTTTTTTGCCCGAAAAACTCGCCGAACAAGTTACCCACTTCCAGGAAAATCCCTCCATTGATTTAATCCAAAGTGGCTGGATTGTGGTTGACCAAAATTCTCAATTCCTAGCCCAAGTTAGACCCTGGGAAAATGCACCAGTCTTGAACTTAGAAACCTGGGTTTTATATAAATGTGTCCGTCCTAGCGCCTTAATTATGCGGCGGGAATGGTGGGAAAAGGTGGGAGGATTTGATCATCGTCATCCCCCCACAGAAGACCTAGATTTTGTCCTGCGGTTATCTTTAATGGGTTGTCGCACCGTTTGGCTGAAAAAAATGCACGCCTGCTACCGCCAACATGATTGTAATTTGATGTCTGGAGGGGAAAAAGTCATCCGCAATACGGAAGCCTTAATGAATGAGTTTTTCCGCCGCCCAGAATTACCCATATCTATCCGTAAACTGGAAAGAAAAGAACGCTATGAGCGCTGGATATGGTTAGCATGGAGAATGTATCGAGATGGCTACCCTAAATTCATGGTAGAATGTTTACAGAAGTCCTTGGAATATAGTGATGCTTCCTCGGTAGAGACTTTACTACACTGGACAAATGCCTTTCAGAATATCTCCCAAGAGTATGGGGAAAAGTTATTGATTGAGCAACTAATTAAGAGTCCCGAATGGCAGGAGATTTATACAGTCTTTATCGGGGGTTCAAGATTCCGCCAAAAATCACAGTTAAATTTATCAACATCGGTTTTAATGAATCAACACATTATTTTAATTAATACAGATGATCCTGGTATTGGCGGACTGGCACAATATGATCATCTGATTATGTGTGAATTGGCGAAAATTGGTTATCAAGTCACAGCAGTTAGACCGAAACATACTAGCCCTTTAGTGGAACAAGAAGGGAGTTTCGGAGTGCAACAGTTTTGGCTAGATTATAGTACCAGTTCGGATTTGGCTAGAGTGTTGAGAAATTGCCAAGATTACGAAACATTGTATTCTCAACTGAAACCGGATTTTATTATCTTTAGTGACGGCTGGCCCTATTCCCATTTTGCGGCTAAACAGGTGGCTATTGAACAAAAAATTCCCTATGCGATCGCCCTAGGTTTAGTCATAAGTGAACACGCCGATTTTTCCATGGGTGATGATATCCCATATCGAGAAGCTGTGCGCTATCAATATGGTTTGGCGCGGGTGGTCAATGTGGCGGCGCGGGAACATTTAAACATTCTCCATCAGGATTTTAAATTACCTGAAAATAAAGGCAATGTGGTTTATTATGGCCGATCGCCAAAATACTTTAACCCCCCTAACCCAGAAGTGCGAAAACGGTTGCGCCAGGAAATTGGCATTCCCGAAAATGCAGTAATGTGTTTTACCTCAGCCAGACTCGCCCCAATTAAAGGCCACCGTCATCAACTAGAAGCGATCGCCCACTTGAAAAATTCCCCGATTTGGTCAAAACTATATCTGGTATGGGCGGGAACCGGAAAAGGTAGCGATCGTGATGTGGAACCCGAACTTAGGGAAATGGCACAACAGCTAGGGGTAGCCGAAAAGGTGATTTTCCTGGGTCAACGCTGGGATGTTCCCGACTGGCTAGATACCTGTGATATCTTTGTGTTAACCTCCTATTCAGAAGCCGCCCCCTCCTTCGCCGTTATGGAAGCTATGGCTAAGGGTTTACCTATTGTCGCTTCCGCCGCCGGTGGCATTCCTGAAGGTTTAGGGGGAACCGGTAAGCTATTACCTAACCCTAATGTTGACCCAGCCGCCACGGCGCGGGAACTCGCCCACACTCTGGAAGAATGGGCCGTTAATCCTCAACTGCGACAAGCTATGGGACAGGCCAGTAAACTGAGGGCCCAACAACTATTTCGGGAAGAACGGATGCTTAGGGAAACTATAAACATCTTTCAGCAAGCTATATCAGCTCCCATAAGCGATGAATTTGCTCAGTGTGAGGAGGTGATAAAAGGGGTACAAAACGTCAGCCAAAGGCTTCGCTATCGGTCGCAAACGTGGCAAGCATGGCACGCCTACACCACCGGAGATACAGCCGCAGCGGTTGAACATCTCCAACGGTCTCTCAAATATTCTTCTTTCCAATTCACGACTCAAACTATCCTAGACTGGGTTAATGATTTCGTGCGGTTATCCTCTTTAAAAGGCGATCGCTTAGATGCGCTTTCCTTTGCTAAATTGATAATGAATAATTATTAATTGTAGGGGCGGGTTTTGCCGTCAATTATCAATTCCCCACCCAGGTTTTGATAAACCCGCCCCACCGTTTTCCCTGAGAAACTGGGTTTCTTGACCACGATATGGGTGGTGCGTCAGATGAACCAAATTAGCCGTTAACCCGATATGTTATCCCTCTGACGCACCCTACCAGGGTGATAATTATTAATTATTAATTATTCATTGTAGGGGCGGGTTTTGCCGTCAATTATCAATTCCCCACCCAGGTTTTGATAAACCCGCCCCACCGTTTTCCCTGAGAAACTGGGTTTCTTGACCACGATATGGGTGGTGCGTCAGATGAACCAAATTAGCCGTTAACCCGATATGTTATCCCTCTGACGCACCCTACCAGGGTGATATAGCACTAGTCAATACGGTTAGGACGCAGCCTTGAGAACAGAATCCATGGCATCATCGAGAGAATCAAACTGCTCACGTGCAATGGCGAATGCGGGCTTTCAACCACGACCAACATTTCTCTATCTTGTTGAGGTCTGGCGAATAAGGTGGTAGATAGAGCAAACGGCATTGAGCCGCCTCCACTAGCCCAGGAATCCGCCCCCCCTTTATGAAACGTTGCATTGTCTAGCACTAGAGTCTGACCTGGCTTCAGTGTTGGAATTAAGATGAACTCCAACCACAACTCAAACACTGTCCGATTACAACAACCCTCAAAGCGATCGGGGGCTAAGAGTTGTTGATGACACCATGCGGCTATATAGCTCACCCTGCCCTGCCTCTTCCCGGATTTGAGGGCATCGAAGCGTTGTCCTTCCTCGCAGTAACCATAAGGATAATCCGAGTCTTGACTATTCATGCCAGCTTCATCGAGGTAAACCAACCCTTCCGGCTCCATATGTTCAATCTGAGCAATAAACGCCTCTCGCTGTTGCTCATCACGTTCTTGGTAGCCGTAAGTTTTTTTTCTGGTGAAGCCAATTTTCTTCAAGGCTCTGGATATGGTGCGAGGAGAGATGTCGTCATCCCAAAGTTGAGCCATTTGAGCGGAGGTTTTGTGGCCATGCTCTTGGGCAAAAGCCTTGAATTTATGCCAGTCGGTAATTTTGTGGTTATTGCCAGGTCGGTGATTAGGTTTAGGGAGGAAGTCTCCGGTCTGTGCTTTTCTTTGCAGCCAGAGATTGATAGTGTTCCGGCTGACATGGAAAACTTGACTGGCTTCTGTTTTGGGCATACCGTCTAGTTCAATTGCATTAATAACTTTTTGTCTAAGGTCGTAACTGTAGGGGGCTAGCCTTTTGGGTCTTATGTAGATATCCTTGCCATTATACGTCCTAACTATTCTGTCTTGTGCCATAAGTCCAATACTCGCCAACATTGCACTGGATGGAATGGTTAGGTTAATTGAAACAATGTATCCCAAGAAAGCTAATAGAGTGCAAGCCTCGTTAGTAAGATACGCCGATGATTTCGTAGTAATATCACCTTCACTCGATATCATTGAACCGTGTAAAAATGCTATTTACGAATGGTTAAAACCTGTAGGATTGCAAATTAAACCTGAAAAGACTAGAGTGTGTCATACACTTAACCCCATACAATACGAGGGCAGAACAGAAGAAGCAGGTTTTGATTTCTTAGGATTTAATATCAGGCAATACCCTGTAGGAAAATATAAATCGGGAAAAACAGGTGGGAGAGCGAGCCGATTAATCGGTCACAAAACCCACATCAAACCCAGTAAGAAAGCAGTTGCCCATACAGAAGTGATTAAGGGTGTGATAAAACAGCATAAGACCGCACCCCAGTCTGCCCTGATTAGCAGGCTAAACCCGATTATTCGGGGGTGGGAAAATTACTACTCAGGAGTAGTTTCATCCGAGACATTCAGCAAGCTAGATGACATAATTTGGAAAATGTTAAGGGCATGGACAGTATCAAGATGCGGAAAGGCAAACATCGAAAAACTGAGGAATTATTTGAGACCGGGAACGGTCATACTCAGTAATGGGAAAGAAAGACATGAAACCTGGTTATTTAGAACTAAAGATGGACTTCAGTTATGGAAACATAACTGGACTCCAATTGTCAGACACACCCTGATCAAACCTGAAGCAACACCATACGACGGAAATTGGACTTACTGGTCAAACAGAAAAGGACAAGCAATCGGAACGCCAAATAGGGTAGCAAAACTACTCAAAAAGCAAAAATGCAAGTGTACCTGGTGCGGGCAATATTTGACCCCATCTGACTTAGTTGAAGTAGACCACATTGTACCTCGAAACCTCGGTGGAAAGGATGAATACAAAAACCTTCAGCTATTACACCGCCACTGTCATGATGATAAAACGGCGTTAGATAACGTCAATGCTGTATCTTTAACAATGGAGGTGCGAAACGTTCAGGCACGCGCATAGGGTTGCAATACCCGAAATAACTGCCCGGTGGGACTTCCACCCCTTGGTGGAATATAGGGAGTCGCTTCCCTGACCATCCCATAACTGTTTATATGTCCCGACGCTTGGAGAAATCTAAGCAAGGCAGGGAACTCAGGGTCAAGACAGAACGTTAGAACGGAGGAAGTTGTTAGCCTCCTGTTATAGCGCGAAGTTGAGAGTAACGGCGGTAGCTACCCCCAGTTTTAGGAATCATAACCCGTCAGATTGAAGCGGGGAACGGAAGGCGTGAAGTAGAACCTACTACCATATGCGACCACTGCCAACCATCCATGACTAAGGAAATCTGAATGTTCCGACTTGAACCACCGTCATAAAGAGGTAGCGAAACAGGTTTACACGCTGCGCTCAAAAGAGCAAGGGGAAAAGTAGGGGTTTCTCTTTACTACCTACACAGACCTTTAAAATTACCCCGGTGGACAGGACAAGTCTAAAGATGGAATGCCCGTATAAACGGAACATTTAAACCCCTTTTAGGCTCTCGGCAGGATGTACCTGCACAGTAGTGAAAAGTGTAAGCGTATACCTTTAAGGGGAAAGGATGTGGCTGAAAGCTAATGCCTAACTGTAATGGTTAGGATATGCCCACTAGCCACGGTGTGGATATAGAGACCGCGACAATTAAGAGTTTTATGACGAGTGCGAGTTTAAAGACTACGAGGTTGTATATAGCTCCTAAAGTTGAGGTTACAAAGCGGGGGGTCGTAGCCCTGTTCCTACTGACAAATAGGGTATCTACATCAGGAGCCGTGTGCTGGGAAACTCGCAAGCACGGTTTCCAATTGGAGTTGGGGAAGGTGACTTCTCTTTCGACCATAACCAGTCTGCGCGTGCGTCACATCAGGAAGTTTTTCGTGTCTATGCCAATTATCTGGATGTGGAAGCACCACTAGAGCCGTATGAGGTGAAAGTCTCAAGCACGGTTTTGAATGGGAGGGGGAGATGGTGACATCTCTCTCGACCCCTAATTACTACCATAACTGGAAGAATATTTCCGGAAATCTCCTGAAATTACTTGTCAATCCCCCTCTAATCAGAAACACTCATTCCCGAAACCACTGACAATAGAGTTTTCCTTGGTCATCAGTGCGCCAATGGCCAACGAGTTTGCCTTTTTCGGTGAGAGCTTTAGTGTGACTGCGTTCTGGTCTAATCTCGTTGAAAGTCCGGGACTGTTGAGGGATTTTAACTGGGGTTTTATGAAGAGTTTGTAACATGGTCTTTACCTCTGTTGATTATAGATTTTATTTACCTCTACTACCATTATAACCGATGAAATTTAAACGACAAGTCTACGGCTGCACACCTGGGCAGGAAGGGACAGCAGATAATTTTCACAAGTAAAAATTCATAATTTTCTACCCGACCAACTACCATTGATAAAGCCAGCGTTACCCCAGGGTTAATCGGAGAAGTTTGGTTTCTTGATGGGACTGTGTTGAATAAAAAATCAAGCGTATAGCTATGTTAGCCATACGACATAATAGGCGATCGCCAGAAATTTGTCAAGGGGGTTGGGGCAAAAAGGCGGCGACGCGGCGTTGAATAAAAAATCAAGCGTATAGCCATGTTACCAATAATAAATAATAGGCGATCGCCAGAAATTTGTCAAGGGGGTTGGGGCAAAAAGGCGGCGACGCGGCGTTGAATAAAAAATCAATAATTTATGGTATAGGAGAAATTGGCAATTGTAAAGTTTTGTTAAGCCAGTGTAGGGTTTCACCCATCAGGGGTTATACTACATATCATAGTAGATGCACCCTGATTCAAGCGCCCATCACACTTTATGAGTGTGGGCGTTTTTTTTATGGGGAGTCGGAGTAGTGAAACAATTAGAATATTGGGTTAAGGTTTCACCTTTGCGATCGCAATATTTATGAACAACACAGTCGCCTCATTCACCGATATCAGCCAACACTGGGCTTATCCATTTATCAGACCTCTGCAACGCCAAGGGGTTGTCAGTGGCTTTGAAGATAGAACCTTTCGCCCCGACCAAACCATGACCAGGGCGGAATTTGCCGCCATTATCCAAGCAGCCTTTTCCCTAGCACCCCGGCGGGATTATATACCCTTTACAGATGTTCCCGCCAATTTTTGGGCTGCTGAAGCCATCCGCAATACCTTTAGAGCCGGATTTATCAGTGGTTTTCCTGATGGTCGGTTTCTTCCAGGTCAGAATATTTCCCGGTTGCACGTTTTACTGGCTTTAGTGTCCGGCTTACAGATGCAGGCGGGAGCATCTGTGTCTTTAGCTGCTATATATAACGATGGGGGGAATATTCCCGACTACGCCCAACAGGCGATCGCCACAGCCACCCAAAGCCGCTTAGTAGTAAACGCCCCCACCATTGATATTTTCAACCCTAACCGTCCGGCTACTAGGGGAGAAGTGGCGGCTTGCATTTACCAGGCGCGAGTATTTCTCAAGCAAAACCCTATAGTAGCTTCCCCGCATATTGTCGAACTTGCTAACCCTGGAGTAATTCGGCGGGGGACTCACCTATCAGTAAATGGTCGGACTTGGCGGGCGGCTTGGGGTCAGTGGAGTTCGGGAATTTGCACTTATACGGGAGTTAGCGACAAGGGGGCGATATTGGTTTTAGGTATGGAGTTACTCAATACTGATGATGTCAACCTTCAGCCCGTCAAGTGGTTTTCAACTATTGGCAAATCTTACCGCCTCAAAACTAAACTAGATCGGGAATATCGATATCTAAATTTGGACGATATCGCCCCCGTGGGAAATTGGGAAATGGTTATCGATAACCAAACTTTACGCATCTTTTCCGTACCTACTAAAATTGACGATATTACCGTTAATGAAAACCAGGATATTTGCCGGATTGAGATACAACTAAGTAAAGCTACCCCTTGGGAACTTTACGAACAAAGTCGGGAATGGGAAGTCGTGTTAGATGCGATCGCTGATCAATCTCTAGCTGCTCGGTTTCCCGAAACTCCAACCCCACCCCCTAAATCTGGCAATCAAGAACAACAAAATGAGGGGGAAACTAGCGGCAGTTCTGAGAAACCATCGCCCATTGTCGTTCGCATTTCAGCAACTCAAACAGTCATTAAGGGAACTTTACCTGATGGGTATAGAGTCCGCACCCAAACCCTTAATAATCGCGATCGCCTGGTAATTGAACTGCGGCGAGATGCTTTAGTAGAACACAGTATTTCGGTTTATCCAGGACTGCGATCGCGACAGCAATATTTAACTTTAGAAGGTGATAAATTCCCCGCAGTTTGGTTAACCATAACTCCTCGGTCGGGGTTGTCAATCGCCGCGATATGGACCGAAAAAAATCAGATGCGGGGGACTAACTCTTTATTGTCCATTGCCCAAACTTGGTCAAGTTTAGGCGGTATTAATGGCGGCTATTTTAACCGTAATAACTTATTGCCTTTAGGGGCTATTCGTAAGGATAATAAGTGGTTTTCCGGGCCGATTCTTAATCGGGGTGCTATGGCTTGGGATAATACAGGAAGGGTGCGAATGGGGCGATTAAAGTTAGTAGAAACTATTGTAACTTCTACCGGACAACGCTTTGAGGTAGACCTGCTAAATACTGGATATGTCAAGGCAGGAATTGCTCGTTATACTTCCGAATGGGGGGCGAATTATTTACCTCTAACTCTCAATGAAATTGTCGTGGTAGTTTCCGGAGACCAAGTAACTCGACAAATTGAACTACCTGATGATCAAACTCCCACAGCTATCCCCACTAATGGTTATCTGCTGGTTTTCCGTTCTTTTCGGAGTGCTGTTAGTGCTTTTGGGGTCGGTTCTCGGTTAACAATTACCGCCGCAACTACTCCCCCTGAGTTTATAGATTTTCCGAATATTATGGGTGGCGGACCTCTGTTGGTGCAAAATCGCAATATTGTGGTTAATGCAGAGGCGGAAGGGTTTAATTATTGGTTTGGTCAACAGTTGGCTATCCGCAGTGCTGTGGGTGTCACAGCGACCGGAGAACTGCTTATGGTGACTGTTCATAACCGGGTGAATGGGGCGGGACCTAGTTTAACAGAAATGGCAAAATTGATGCAGCAATTAGGGGCGATCGATGCTATAAATTTGGATGGTGGCAGTTCTACCAGTTTGGTGCTGGGTGGGCATTTACTTAACCGCACTCCTGATACGGCTGCCAGGGTTCACAATGGTTTGGGAATATTTATTTAGATTCATCAGGTGAGTCGGGACGGGTTTATTAATGGGGCTGTGGGGATAATTAATTCGCAGGATAACCCGCCCCTAAATCAGCTTTGATGATTAATCATTTAATTAATCAGTTAGCCCTAAAACCTGCCTTTGTAATTGACAGAGTTCTGTAATGCCTTTTTCGGCATAGTCTAAGATTTGGTTTAACTGATTTCGGTTCAAACTTTCTGCTTCTGCTGTTCCCTGAAGTTCAATAATTCCCAGGTCATCCCGCATCACCACATTAAAATCGATATCGGCTGCTACGTCTTCCTGGTAATTGAGATCAAGTAAGGCTTCCCCGTGCATCATTCCCACAGAAATGGCGGCGATCTGATGAATAATAGGCGATCGCTTTAACTCTCCCCGTTTTACCATTTTATTAAAGGCATGAGCCAGGGCGACAAACCCCCCATTAATCGACGTGGTGCGGGTTCCTGCGTCCGCCTGTAACACATCAGCATCTACCGTAACAGTGATTTCCCCCATAGCCTGTAAATCTACCGCCGCGCGCAAACTGCGACCAATCAAGCGTTGAATTTCCTGGGTTCTACCCGATAGTTTCATCAATTCCCGGGGTTGACGTTGGGGAGTCGCCCCCGGAAGCATCCGATATTCTGCGGTTAACCAACCTTTTCCGGTATCCTGCAAAAATCGGGGTACTCCCGGTTGAATTGTTACCGTACAAAGCACTTGAGTATTACCGGATTTTGCTAGGACTGAAGCAGCCGCAAATTGAGTATAATCTAGCTCAAACTGCACCGGGCGCAGTTGGTCGCGCTCTCTACCATCGGGACGTTGCCAAGACATCATCTATTTTATCAGTTTAACGTGAGTAGCTGAGGTAATTTAAGGATATTTTCACGGATTTGTTTGGGTGGTTGATTTCTGTTTATATCCCATAAACGACCCCTAGCTTGACATTATTCTAATATGGGAGTGCCAGATTAATACAAGATACCATCAGCCTGAATATAATTTCGGGTGTATCATCAGTGAGCGATCGCCCATCATCGCCCAGCCACTACGCAGTAGTATCGCCCCTCCCAGAGTATCACCTATATCTAACACTAGAATCCCTAGACTCTTTGACGACCATCCCAATATTGATGTTACGGTTTTTACTGATAATTGACTACCCCAATCATCAAGTTTGGGAAGATTTATTAATATCCCAAGTATAGTAGTCACCCAAAATGCTACAATCTTAGGAAGTCGCGAATATCTGGGAATAATCGATTATGGTACAACAAGTTATACCCGAAACCCAACCGACAGTTATTTATCCTGAAAGTGACGGTCAACCCATGTCTGATAACACGCAACAATTTCGCTGGATTGTGATTATCAAAGAAAACCTGGAAATATTGTTTTCCGGGGATGAAAATATCTTTGTGGCGGGTGATTTACTGTGGTATCCAGTGGAAGGAAATAATAAAATCCGTACTGCGCCAGATGTTATGGTAGCTTGTGGTCGTCCCAAGGGGGATAGAGGCTCATATCGACAATGGGAAGAGGATAATATCGCGCCACAGGTAGTATTTGAAATTCTTTCGCCGGGAAATACCTCGAAAAAAATGGCGGAAAAACTACTATTTTATCAACGCTATGGCGTAGACGAATATTATCTATATGACCCTCAGTCACAAGAGATAACTGGCTTTTTAAGGTCAGAAGATTGGCTAGAATCGATTGAAAACATGAAAGGTTGGGTTAGTCCTCGGTTACAAATTAGGTTTGAATTAACAGAAACTGGGCTAGAAATTTATCGGCCAGATGGGGATAAATTTTTAACACCAGTGGAATTAGATAAGTTACGACAGCAGGAACGTGAAAGGGCTCAACAAGCTGAACTTGAGTTACAACAGGAACGTCAACGCTATGAACAGGAACGCATAAAAGCGCAACAGACGGAAATTGAGTTACAAGAGGAACGTCAACGCTATGAACGATTGATAGAGTTATTGAAGCAGCAGGGAATTGATCCGCCACAGATGTTGTAAATTGGGATACTCTAAAGGGGAGGCTGATTGAGGATAGGCTGATGTCATCTACCGATCGCAGTAAGGAAGAACTAAACCCCGACTTAAATTCCCTAGAGTTGGGGTTAGCAGCGATTAAACAGAAACAATATCAACAGGCGATCGCACTTTTAGAACCCATCGCCGACTCTCAACCCCATACCAAAGCAGGATTAAAAGCCCAAATTGGCTTGGTGAAAGCATACGATCGCAGCGGACAAAGCGATCGCGCTATTTCCTTATGTCAAACCCTCACACTAGAGACCCCAGAAAAAATTAGAACTTGGGCTAGTAATCAACTCCAGCAACTCCAAAGTCGCCAGCCTAACCCCTCAGTCCCCCCTACAGTAGAGACAGGATTTGTTCCCTTCGACCCCAACTTACAACCGCCCAAAGTTCAATCAACCACCCCGAAACCTAAACCTAAACCCACCCCCCCATTAAAGGCGCCCCCAATTGAGGTCAAATCAGATCAACCCCCGAAACAACAGCCCCAAGTAATTAGCAATTCTGTCCCAGAGAGTCCCCCAGAGGAAGTGCAAACCTTTACCCCCCCCACCCAACCTGAGACAGTTTCACATTCCTATCAATGGAAAGAAGCCGAAAGGGCGACCAAGTGGCGGAAAATAGGGAAACTCAAACTCACCAGATTGAGGATCGAACAATTCCTAACCGTATTTATCCTGCTGTGGATAAGTCCTCGCCTCGTGGAATTTTTGTTCAGAAACGCCAATAATATCCTGATCTCCCTACCCGTTGTCCGACCCATTCAATGGCTATACCGCAATCCTAACCAATGGCTGTACTGGACTTTAGGACTATTATTTATAGTCTCCCCCTGGCTATGGGACGGCTTGCTAAAAATCTGTTACGGTCAACAAACCCTCCCCCGGACGAAATTATTATCATTGTCTCCAGAAGCAGGTCGCGTCCTACAAAACTACTGTAAAGCGCAAAATTGGAAATTTCCGGCGCTGCGAGTGTTACCAACGGCTACCCCGATCGCCATGACATTAGGATGCTGGCCAAGATTTGTGCGGATTGTGGTTAGCCAGGGTTTACTCGATACCCTAACCCCTGACGAAATAGCTACCATTTACGCCAGAGAAATCGCCAGTGTGGGAAATTGGGATTTTATGGTGATGTCGTTTATTACCCTATTAGTGCAAATTCCCTACTTGATTTATCAATATTCGGCTATCGGCGCGCAATGGTGTTTTCAGCGAGTTAGGTCGGAACCCCCATTAATTCCTGATGTAGCCCTATCTATATTAAAACCAGCCACCTACATTCTGCGGGTGATAGCTTTCCCGGTTTCCGTATTGGCTTATGGAGTTTATCAGATTCTTCGGTTTCCAGCTTTGTGGATTTCGAGGCGGCGGGTTTATTATAGCGATCGCATCTGTTGTAATTTAACCGGAAATCCCAATGGCTTAACCAGGGCGCTGCTAAAAATGGCTATTGGTATCTCGCAGACATCACCCCAGTTAGACAATACTACCTTTTTATTAGAAGGGTTTGACTTATTAACCCCGATCGCACCTACCCAGGGGATGACTCTCGGTAGTATATTAGTGGCTTCCCCCCAGAGTCAACTTATCGGGCTTAACCACGGCGGCGACATTGAATCCCTATTAACATGGGATCTGAGAAATCCCGATCGCTACTGGTTACAGATGAGCAATTCTCATCCCCTATTAGGCGATCGCCTACTGATTCTCAACAGTTATGGCAAATTTTGGCAAATAGAAACTCAGTTAAACCTCGAAGTTAAGCCCGTGTCTGATTCCCGAGGCGATCGCGCTAAACTTTTAATGCAAGCCGCCCCTTATTTAGGATTAGCGATCGGATTAGCGATCGGGTTGCTAATCTGGCTATTCGGGGCAATTTTCGGCAAGCTAGGGATTTGGCAACTAGAATGGTTATTTGGGGATAGGGCTATTTTGTGGGGTTGTGTTCCCATTGGTATCAGTTTAGGTATATTTTGGAGAAATAATCACTTTTTCCCAGACATTAAACCCGCCGCCATCATTCACAATCCCAATCTCCGCGATTTATACTGTAATCCCGACAGTATCCCCATCGACAACAAACCCATTTGTATAGAAGGTCAGTTAATCGGACGGTCGGGAATTAGTAATATCATGGGTCAACAGCTCCTGTTAAAAACCGCCACCGGTATAGTTCCCCTCCACTATATCCCCCAGTGGACACCTGTGGCTAACTTCTGGCCCAAATCTATCCATCCCACCGACTTAATTGGTAATTCCGTTAAAATAACTGGATGGTGGCGACGGGGGGCTACTCCCTGGATTGATATAGAAAAACTGGAAAATCTGGCAGATCGTCGCCGTATCTATGGCGGACATCCCTTGTGGTCAGTCATTCTAGCCGGATCACTAGCCTTTTGGGGAGCTAGTATCATTTCCAGCGGTAGACTTTAAATACAATTAACATTAGAATTTCTAATATCTCAAGTTTGCATTTTGTCCCAAACAGTGTTACATTTGTTAACATCGTGAACATAGGCGATATCTGTGATATGTTGAAAGATGGTCTGCTACTACTGTGGTCTTAGCAATGGCAAAAGTCTATGTAGATCATCAGTTGCGGCAGTGATCTGACTGCAAAGGTTGCCAAACAAGTTAGTCGTTCCATAAAATTTGTGATTTTGTTTCGCCAAAACATACTAAACTTAAAGAAGCATTTAACAGGTTTGAAGTTGAATTCCTTTGACATTAGTTACTGCGATCGTAGCTATAGAAACCCTAAACTTAAAACCTATTGACAAAAGTGATAGGAACAGCTATAGCAGATATTTTTGAAGCATGACTCAAATCTCACTCGACCGTTCAAATCAATCTCAATCTTTTGGATATTTGAGGCTGCTAATCCCAGCCAGCCAAGAAACTCATTTATATATTGAAGCCAATGATCATACTCAATGAGTTAAGGCTGGAAGTAACACCAATTTGTCTTTTAAGTCAAGTCAAGGCTGAGTTTAATCATGATGATTTATTAACGTGGTCTGAACTCAACAGGATTTTTCAACTCAAATATCAAATTTTTCCTACTGGAGGTATCACTAATGTCCGTTAGATTGTATGTTGGTAATTTACCCAAAGAACTCGATCGCAAAGAATTGCAAGCTGTATTTGCAGAGGAAGGCGACACGATTTCGGCTAAAGTAATAACCGATCGCAAGACTGGAAAATGTCGTGGTTTCGGGTTTGTCACCGTCCAAAGTGATGATTTAGCAGATCAAATCGTTGAGAAGTACAACGGCTTTATGTTCGGGGACAATGCGCTAAAAATTGAAAGGGCGCAACCTCGTAAGAAAAACAAACCAGAGTCTGAAGAGGGTCGTGGTTCTGATGGTGCTACGGCTACGGCTACGGCTACGGCTACAGCTACAGCTACGCCTGGTGCTGTTAACCAGTCTCCCACTTCTAGCCCAACTTCTGCACCCACAAAAAGTGGTGGTGGTAAGAAGAAAAAATCTAATCGGAATCAACAAGGGTCTTCTAACGCCAATTCTAGTAGTAACCCCGAGTCCATTCAGCCTGACCCTCGCTGGGCGAATGAATTAGAAAAGCTAAAACAGATGCTATCTGCTCAAGCCAGCAATTCCTAAGTCTCCGGTTGAGGCTTAGGTTTTTGCATATTTGGTCAAACATCCCAGACTCTGAAGTTCTCAGTAATGATGAGTTCTGGGGTGTTGATTGGTGTGGTGTATGCGGTTGACAAATCGATCGCCTATTGGGTGACAAATCATTTAGGATTGCTATATCAAGCAATTCGATGGAATTATCATAATGTACGATCCGCCATATTTTCTGTTAGCTGCTGGCTTATGGGTTGGTATTATCTGCTGTATTCCCTTTGTGGCGACCCTCAAGCAACTGGTAAAGGACTGGAAAGTTAATAAATCTAGTCGTGCGATCGCCCAATTACGGGGATTTAGGATGCTCGCCCCCTATTTAGCTTCCGCAGTAGGGATCTGTGTTTTCTTAGCTTCCTGTTTGCAGATATTTGCAATTTCTAGCCGTGTGGCTTACGCCTTATCCGTTCCCGTCACCATAATGATGGCGGGTTCGGTATGGTTTCAGTTCACCCGTGTATTAGATCAATTAGAGCAACGAGGGTCTCAGGGAATTGATTTAGATGATCTGAGTTTAGGGAAAATCATTCCCCAGTCCAATCCTGGTAAGGAATAATTCCCTTAAACTGGAAGTCGGTTAATATCCTGGTTTGACCCCAAAACCACCATAATAGTCCCCTTCTTTAAACGTTTGTTGGGTAGGGGATTTATTTCTAGTGTTTGATTTTCACTGCGTATAGCCAAGAGGTTCAAACCGTATTTGCTACGGAGTTCTAATTGAGCGATCGTTTTACCATCAAAATCATCAGGAACCACCATTTCTACAATACTATGATCCGGGTCTAGTTCAAACTGATCCACCAGTCTAGGCTTAGTCAGTAGTCGCGCCAACTCCTGTCCCATTTGTCTTTCGGGGAACACAACTAAATCTGCACCCACTTTTTTTAACAATTTAACATGGGTTTCCGAGGAAGCCTTAGCTACCACATTCGCCACCCCGGCTTCTTTGAGGTTAAGGGTGGTGGTAATACTTTCAGCCAGGAAACTCCCGACGGCGACAATTACGGTGTCTAGTTCAAATATTCCCGCCTCTCGCAAGGCTGACATTTCGGTTGAGTCTAATAGTAAAGCATGGGTAGCAATGCGATCGGTTAAAGCCGCATTGACCCTTTTTTCATCATTATCAACCGCGAGAACTTCATAACCTGAAGCATTGAGAGTCGAACAAACCGCCTGTCCAAAGCGACCCAAGCCAATGACTGCAAATTGTTGTTTTTCGGCGCGTAAATTCCGAAAAAAGTTAAGAGATGAAAGATTCATGATTTACTAACAATCCTATGGAAAGAATAATCTTTTTATTTTACCATTTCTATAGTTTACCTGGTAGAGAATCAATAGTTAACCCACCAATAGGTTTTCTTCTGGATAATCAATTGATGAGGGTTGAGGATCGCCCAAAACCGCAGACATTAGCAATAATACTCCCACCCGACCAATATACATGGTGGCAATAATAATTAATCGACTCAGCATGGAAAAATCTCCAGTGATGCCAGTAGACAGACCTACGGTTCCAAAGGCTGAGACAATTTCAAAAAAGATGCTACCAAATCCTAATTCTGGTTGCATAATCACAATTAATAATGTGGCTACACAAACCACAGTAATGGAACCGACCAAAACTCCGACGGCTTTTAAAATCAAAGGGGAGGGAATTTTGCGCTGATAACATAAGACTTCATCTCGACCTTGTAGGGCTGCTTTTGTGCAGTTTACCAATATTCTTGATGTAGTGGTTTTTAAGCCGCCTCCTGTACTTCCTGGACTAGCACCAATAAACATTAGGATCATAGTAATCAAAATTGATGAATATGTCATATCTCCTATAGATATGGTGTTAAATCCAGCGGTTCTGCTGGTGACAGATTGAAACCAGGCTGCTTGCATTTTGCCAAATATGGTTAAACTCTGCAAGGTTTGAGGATTATTAAATTCGGTGATAAAAAAGAGGAAAGACCCGGAAAATAGCAGAATTATAGTGGTACTGGTGACGACTTTAAAGTGTAGAGAAAAATCCCGACGCATTGGTTCTTTATTTAATGTAGTTTTAATCCACAAAAAAAGTTCCATGATTACTTGATATCCTAAACCACCAAAAATAATTAAAATACTCATTGTTATATTGACGATGGGAGAGGATACATAATCAACTAAGCTCTCTTCCAATAAGCTAAATCCGGCATTATTAAAGCCATTTACACTATGAAATATAGCCAGCCACAGACTATTTTTTAAGCCATAATCCGGAAGAAAAACCATCATTAATAAGATAACTCCGGCAATTTGAAATAAGGCCATGGTCGCTATAATAGATCTGAGCAGTGGCATGACTCCAGCGATTCCGGCGGTATCCAAAGATTTTTGGAGTGCTAATTTATCTCGGAGTCCAAATTTTCTGCCAATTAATAGCAGAAGCATGGTGTTGGCGGTCATGTAGCCCAAGGCTCCAATTTCCACTAAGCTAAGTAAACAAAAATGCCCCCAAAAGGAATAAAAATTGCTAACATCAACAACTGATAAACCCGTGACACAGACGGCAGAAGTGGCGAGAAATAGTGCGGTAATAGGATTGCCAAAACTACTGTGATAAATGGTATCATCCATCCATAATAAGAATGTGCCGATCGCAATTACTGCTAAGAAGCCCAGACAAATAGTTCTTGGTACAGTCATAAGAGGTGTCAAACTTTATATAGAAAACTTTATCCTAGATCATAAAATTTAACACTTGTGTATATAATCAAGACTGTTAACTGGGCAATTTATAAATTTTTGTTGCAAAGATTGGCCAAAATTTTGTCGAATTGTGTCAAAAAGTGGCTTCCACTAACCACTTTGGCTCATTTTCTGGTAATAATACTCAATGGTGAAGTCATCAGGGTTGTCTCCTAGCGGGACGGCATCCCATGTAGGACGTTGCCAAATGTTGACGGGATCGATCGCTGATCCACAATAGTCTACCTATCCAGACAGCTTTAGAGCAGAACACCGAGGAACGAACACTAAATATGTTTACCTACGTCAAGCCTACCGTTAGACACATTAAACCTGATTCCCTCAACGGACGATCACGTTTAAAAGTCGTCTATATCGTGCTAGAGGCCCAGTACCAGAGCGCTTTGTCAGCAGCAGTGCGGGCTATAAATGAAAAAAACCCGAACTTGGCGATCGAGATCAGTGGTTATCTGATCGAGGAACTGCGGGACCCGGAAAATTACGAAAACCTGAAAAAAGACCTAGCCGAGGCCAATGTTTTCATCGCCTCATTAATCTTTATCGAAGATTTAGCTGATAAAGTAGTGGAAGCGGTAACTCCCTACCGCGATCGCTTGGATGTGGCGGTGGTGTTCCCTTCCATGCCACAGGTAATGCGCCTGAACAAAATGGGCAGCTTCTCCATGGCACAACTGGGACAGAGCAAAAGTGCGATCGCCCAGTTCATGAAAAAACGGAAGGAAAAATCCGGTTCCTCCTTCCAGGACGGAATGCTGAAACTTCTGCAAACCCTCCCCAAAGTCCTGAAATATATGCCTATTGATAAGGCTCAGGACGCGCGGAACTTTATGCTGAGTTTCCAATATTGGCTGGGTGGTTCTCCAGAAAACCTGGAAAACTTCCTGCTCATGTTGGCAGAGAAATATGTTTTTAAGGGCCAAGAAAAACTGCACTTTGCCGAACCTGTCACCTATCCCGATATGGGAATTTGGCATCCCCTGGCTCCCAAAATGTTCGAGGATGTCAATGACTATCTGAATTGGTATAACGGGCGCGAAGATATCCCCGATGACACTAAAGACCCCCTAGCACCCTGTGTAGGCTTGGTGCTGCAACGTACCCACCTAGTCACGGGAGATGATGCCCATTATGTGGCTATGGTGCAGGAACTGGAAGCTATGGGGGCGCGAGTGGTGGCAGTATTTGCGGGAGGTCTGGACTTTTCCAAGCCTGTAGATACCTACTTCTGGGATACGCCACCCAAAGGCATTCCGGCTCAACCTCTGGTTGATATCGTGGTTTCCCTGACGGGGTTCGCGTTGGTGGGAGGTCCGGCTCGCCAAGACCACCCGAAAGCGATCGACTCCCTAAAACGGCTCAACCGTCCCTATATGGTAGCCCTACCCCTGGTATTCCAAACTACGGAAGAATGGGAAGAAAGCGAACTAGGGTTACATCCGATCCAAGTCGCCCTACAAATTGCTATCCCGGAATTGGATGGGGCTATTGAGCCAATTATTGTGTCGGGAAGGGACGGAGCCACCGGAAAGGCGATCGCCCTCCAAGACCGCATCGAAGCCATCTGTCAGCGGGCGCTGAAATGGGCTAACCTGCGGAAAAAACCAAAACTTGATAAAAAAGTCGCCATTACCATTTTCAGTTTCCCCCCCGATAAAGGGAACGTCGGAACCGCCGCCTATTTGGACGTATTCGGTTCTATCTATGAGGTGATGAGAGCCTTAAAAAATAACGGTTATGATATCCCCGAAATCCCAGAGTCTCCCAGTGCTTTAATGCAGCAGGTCATCCATGATGCTACTGCTCAATATCAAAGCCCAGAACTGAATATCGCCTATAAAATGTCGGTAGAACAATATGAGCGATTGACTCCCTACTCGGAACGTCTGCACGAAAACTGGGGACCACCTCCGGGACACCTGAACACGGATGGGGAGAATCTGTTAGTTTACGGAAAATCCTTCGGAAATCTGTTTATCGGGGTACAACCGACCTTCGGCTATGAAGGGGACCCCATGCGTTTGCTGTTCTCCCGGTCTGCGAGTCCTCACCACGGTTTCGCGGCTTACTACACCTACCTAGAACAGGTATGGGGCGCGGATGCTGTGCTGCACTTTGGGACCCACGGTTCCCTAGAATTTATGCCTGGAAAACAGATGGGAATGTCTGGGGAATGTTACCCGGATAACCTGATTGGTACTATTCCTAACCTGTACTATTACGCTGCTAATAACCCCAGTGAGGCGACTATTGCTAAACGCCGTAGCTATGCGGAAACTATCTCTTATCTGACTCCGGCGGCGGAAAATGCGGGACTCTATAAGGGTTTGCAGGAACTTAACGAGTTGATTGGGTCTTACCAAACTCTTAAAGATAGTGGTCGCGGTGTGCAAATTGTCAGCACCATTATCGAAAAATCCCGTATGGTGAACTTGGATCAGGATGTGGCTCTCCCGGAACAAGACCCAGGCGAACTGACCCAGGAAGAACGCGATAATGTGGTGGGACAGGTTTACCGGAAACTGATGGAAATTGAGTCTCGCCTGCTTCCTTGTGGGTTGCACGTTATTGGTAAGCCTCCGAGCGCTGAAGAGGCGATCGCCACCTTGGTCAATATTGCCAGCTTAGACCGCGAAGAAGAAGGGATCGTCAGTTTACCTCGGATTATCGCCAATAGCATCAATCGGGATATTGAGGAACTCTACCGCAACAGTAACCAAGGCATTCTCGCCGACGTTGACCTGTTGCAGCACATCACAAATGCTACCCGTGCGGCGATCGCTGCTTTAGTTCAAGAGCAAACCGACGCAGAGGGCCGAGTTTCCAAAATCTCCCAACTCAACTTCTTTAACATGGGTAAAAAAGAACCCTGGTTACAAGCCTTACACGACTTAGGCTACACCCAGATCGACCCCGAACCCATGAAACCCCTGTTTGAGTATCTGGAATTTTGCTTAAAACAGGTTTGCGCCGATAACGAATTAGGAGCCTTGCTGCGCGCTTTGGAAGGGGAATATATCCTTCCCGGACCTGGCGGCGACCCCATTCGCAATCCCGACGTTCTCCCCACTGGGAAGAATATGCACGCCCTCGACCCTCAGTCTATCCCCACCGTAGCCGCAGTTAAATCCGCTCAAATCGTCGTAGACCGACTCCTAGAGCGGCAAAAAATGGAAAACGGCGGTCAGTACCCAGAAACCATTGCAGTTGTTCTCTGGGGAACTGATAATATCAAAACCTATGGCGAATCCTTAGCCCAGGTTATGTGGATGGTCGGGGCTAAACCAGTTCCCGATGCTTTGGGTCGCGTCAACAAGTTGGAGTTAATCCCCCTTGAAGAATTGGGCCGCCCTCGCATTGACGTAGTGATTAACTGTTCGGGAGTGTTCCGCGACCTGTTCATCAACCAAATGAATCTGCTCGATAAAGCCATTAAAATGGCCGCCGAAGCCGATGAACCCCTGGAAATGAACTTTGTTCGCAAACACGCCCTACAACAAGCCGCCGAGCTAGGTATCAACCTCCGACAGGCTGCTACCCGTGTTTTCTCTAATGCTTCCGGTTCCTATGCCGCTAATGTTAACCTGGCTGTGGAAAATAGCACCTGGGAAAGTGAGGCAGAATTGCAGGAAATGTATTTAAACCGCAAGTCTTTTGCCTTTAATTCCGATAATCCGGGGATGATGGGTGATAACCGTCAGATGTTTGAGGCTTCCCTAAAAACTGCTGATGCCACATTCCAAAACTTGGATTCTTCGGAAATTAGCTTAACTGACGTTTCCCACTATTTCGACTCTGACCCCACCAAAACCATCGCCAGCTTGCGTAAAGACGGGAAACAACCGGCTTCCTATATCGCCGATACAACTACCGCTAACGCTCAAGTGCGGACTCTCTCGGAAACTGTGCGCCTAGACGCACGGACGAAGATGCTCAACCCTAAATGGTATGAGGGGATGCTTTCTCATGGTTATGAGGGTGTGCGAGAGTTGTCTAAGCGTCTGGTTAATACAATGGGATGGAGTGCCACCGCTGGGGCTGTGGATAATTGGGTTTATGAGGAAACTAACGAAACCTTTATCAAGGACGAGGCCATGCAGCAACGTCTGATGAATCTTAACCCCCACTCTTTCCGTAAAATGGTGACAACTCTGCTGGAGGTTAATGGCCGGGGCTATTGGGAAACTAGCGAAGAAAATCTCGATCGCCTCCGGGAGTTATACCAAGAGGTTGAAGACCGCATTGAGGGAATTGAGTAATCTCGCCTGGGGTGATGGTTAAAATTGCCCTTAATGCTGTTGTATGCTGTATCCTGACCGTGGAAATGCCAATCTGTGCCGAAGACCTACCGGCTAAACCTGATGGTAGTGTTTTCGGCTCAGTGCAACGAAAAAACCATTCTCTAGTGCCTTCTGGGTGAAACTACAGAGAATTTTAAGGTATATACTTGTCAATCTCTGATAAGTCTGTGTTAGAACAGCCATAATTAGGGCAAAATCACCCACTGAAAATGATTCTGGAGGTATTTCGATGAATAAAGAGCAGTTGGTTCAGGAAACATCTATCAAGGCGGGTGTTACCAAAAAACAAGCAGATGCGATTATTTCGGCTATCTGTGAGTGCATCATGGATGCTGTAGCTGATGGGGAAAAGGTCACTCTGGTGGGCTTTGGTTCTTTTGAGGCTCGCCACCGCAAGGCTCGTGAGGGCCGTAACCCTAGCACTGGACAACCGATGACTATTCCTGCTACTACTGTTCCAGCTTTCTCAGCTGGGAAAGCCTTTAAGGAACGGGTGGCCAACGAAAGTAACGAAAACGTTGCCTAGATTATCTGACAGGGGTGATCTGTAATTTCTCAGCCTCACCCCTGTTTTTTTGTGGCATTTTCCCAAGCACTACCGCCACGCCCGACGATTCTCTAACTATCGGAAATGCGACAAGGTGGGTGTTTGGGGTGTCATGATTTAGGAGTTTTGGGAACTAGGCAAAATTATGGGATTTACGGTTGATCAAGTGATTCCTTGGGGACGCAGTTTTGATGAGTATTTGCAAATGTTTGCTCTGAGTGAGGATGATTTGCACTACTCTTATTTGGACTGTGCTGGGGGTCCGGCGAGTTTTAATGCGGTGATGACCCGTCGGGGTTATTCTGTGGCTTCCTGTGACCCTCTTTATCGGTTTTCCTCTGCCCAAATTAGCGATCGCATTCAATTGGTTTTGCCTATGGTTATCCAACAGGTAGAAGCTAACCGGGAAGACTACATCTGGCATCAAATAAAATCCCCAGAACACCTCGCACAGGTCCGCCAAGAAGCGATGAATGAGTTTTTGGCGGATTTTGCCCAAGGACGACAAACCGGGCGTTATATCGACGCAGAACTGCCGCATTTGCCTTTTGCTGACCGTCAGTTTGACCGAGCTTTATCGGCTCATTTTCTCTTTTCCTATAGCGATCGACTTTCCCAACAGTTCCATCGAGATGCTATTCTAGAATTATGCCGGGTAGCCAGTATGGTTCTTCTGTTTCCCCTAGTTAGTATTGGGGGAGATACTCCCAGATTTTTACCAAGATTAATTCAGCAATTAACAGCTTTAAAATATGCTGTCGAAATTCAATCAGTCCCCTACCATTTCCAAAAAAGTGGTAATCTTATGATGAAAATTATTTCACCTTAATAAATCACCTTTTAAACGCCGCAAATAAACTTGGACAACCGAATCATTGGGATTTTGATGATAACAGTCTTGAAAAGCCTTAAAAGCCTCCTGAAAATTTTGCTGATGATAGAGTGAAACCCCTTCCGAAAATACTGATAAATTAGATAGTTTGGCTGATAATTCCGGGAAGAAATCATGATTAAAAACCTCGTAAACTTTCACAATTTCTGACCTCCCTTTAACCTGAACTTTATCAACCAAACGAATCCCATAGTTATGGGGATGTTTGAGCTTCACAAATGTAGACTCTGATATCAATAAAGGAACTCGATAAACTTTAGTTAGTTGCTCAATTCGGGAAGCCAAATTAACAGCATCACTAATCACAGTACCTTCGATATGATTATGGTATCCTACTGTTCCTAATATCAATTTTCCCGTATTAATTCCTATGCCTATTTTTAGGGGAATATAGCCAGACTCATTTCGCAGTTTATTATATTCCTTTAAACTTGATAACATAGAAATAGCAGCTTGTACAGCATCATCTGGACTCCGACCAAAAAGCGCCATAATACCATCACCAATATATTTATCAATAAATCCATAATGTTCATTAATTAATGGTGCCATACGGGAAAGATAAGCATTAATTAAATTAAAATTATCTTGGGGAGAAATCCGTTCACTTATGGATGTAAAGTCACGAATATCTGAAAACATTATAGACATTTCTTGTTCGGTATAGTCCCCCAAATTAACATCGATTATACTATCTTTATTTAAAATTTTAATTAACTCTTGTGGCACAAATCTAAAAGCAGCTTTGTTTAAGGAAATTAACTGTTGTTGAGCGATTTGTTTATGATGAATTTCCCGATATATTACCAAATAAAGAGCGGACAGTAATCCTAAATCAAAAACTATTCCTATACCGAAGACCAAGAAAGTATTTTTAATTAATTCATCCGTAGCATCTGACCGAATCTCAAACAATCTTTCTTCCTCATCTTTCATAGTATCTAAAATCTGCCTGATTTCATTCATTAAATTTTTGCCATGATGGGTTTTAACCAATTCAATTGCTGTTTGAGTATTCCCAGATTTAGCCAGTTCAATTGTCATTTGAAGTTCCTCTAATTTTTGGGAAATTAATGTGGATAAATCATCAAGATGTTTTTGCTGAGTCGGATTATCTCTGGTCAAAGATATGAGAACGGATAAATCTTGATCAATCTCTTTAACTGCCTGATTATAAGGTTCTAAATATTCTGGTTCTAGGGTTAGCAAAAAACCCCTTTGACCGGTTTCTGCATCTGATAAATCTGTCGAAATTTCCTCCAAAAATCTTAATACTTGCTTAGTATGTATTTCCCATTCTTTCAGATTAGCCAATTGCTTAGAAGTGTGATAGCCACTGTAAGTAACTATCAGTAGTAAAACAGAAGAAACCACAAAGCCAAACAAGACTTTTTTTTGCAGAGATAAGTTCATAAAATCTGTCTACTTCAGAGCCCAAATATCAACACCCCGCTCCTTCTTTAGTGATCAGCCTAGGAGTAGTCTATTAATAATAACATCACCTAGGACTGATAGCCACCACCCCATAATGGACAATAGATAATTGATAATTATTCCTCCCTCTACCCCTGGGAGAGGGCGATATCATGTAGGGGCGGGTTCGGGAGTTAATTAGACTTGGCACCAGTCAGCTTCATTAACCCGCCCCCAAAACCAGAGTCTGATGGTGCGTCAGCCTACAATTATCGGTTTTTATCGCCATTTTCTGGTCTGACGCACCCTACGGAAATAGGGGCGACATCATGTAGGGGCGGGTTCGGGAGTTAATTAGACTTGACACCAGTCAGCTTAATTAACCCGCCCCCGAAACGAGTCTAAGCCCAATTATTTCACCTTCAAAATAATTCAATAGCAGATAGCGACATCATGTAGGGGCGGGTTCGGGAGTTAATTAGACTTGGCACCAGTCAGCTTAATTAACCCGCCCCCAAAACCAGAGTCTGATGGTGCGTCAGCCTAAAATTATCGGTTTTTATCGGCATTTTCTGGTCTGACGCACCCTACGGAAATAGGGGCGACATCATGTAGGGGCGGGTTCAGGAGTTAATTAGACTTGACGCCACGAGTCTAAGCCCAATTATTTCACCTTCAAAATAATTCAATAGCAGATAGCGACATCATGTAGGGGCGGGTTCGGGAGTTAATTAGACTTGGCACCAGTCAGCTTAATTAACCCGCCCCCAAAACCAGAGTCTGATGGTGCGTCAGCCTACAATTATCGGTTTTTATCGGCATTTTCTGGTCTGACGCACCCTACGGAAATAGGGGCGACATCATGTAGGGGCGGGTTCGGGAGTTAATTAGACTTGACACCAGTCAGCTTAATTAACCCGCCCCCGAAACGAGTCTAAGCCCAATTATTTCACCTTCAAAATAATTCAATAGCAGATAGCGACATCATGTAGGGGCGGGTTCGGGAGTTAATTAGACTTGGCACCAGTCAGCTTAATTAACCCGCCCCCAAAACGAGTCTAAGCCCAATTATTTCACCTTCAAAATAATTCAATAGCAGATAGCGACATCATGTAGGGGCGGGTTCGGGAGTTAATTAGACTTGGCACCAGTCAGCTTAATTAACCCGCCCCCAAAACCAGAGTCTGATGGTGCGTCAGCCTACAATTATCGGTTTTTATCGGCATTTTCTGGTCTGACGCACCCTACGGAAATAGGGGCGACATCATGTAGGGGCGGGTTCGGGAGTTAATTAGACTTGACACCAGTCAGCTTAATTAACCCGCCCCCGAAACGAGTCTAAGCCCAATTATTTCACCTTCAAAATAATTCAATAGCAGATAGCGACATCATGTAGGGGCGGGTTCGGGAGTTAATTAGACTTGGCACCAGTCAGCTTAATTAACCCGCCCCCAAAACCAGAGTCTGATGGTGCGTCAGCCTAAAATTATCGGTTTTTATCGGCATTTTCTGGTCTGACGCACCCTACGGAAATAGGGGCGACATCATGTAGGGGCGGGTTCAGGAGTTAATTAGACTTGACGCCACGAGTCTAAGCCCAATTATTTCACCTTCAAAATAATTCAATAGCAGATAGCGACATCATGTAGGGGCGGGTTCGGGAGTTAATTAGACTTGGCACCAGTCAGCTTAATTAACCCGCCCCCAAAACCAGAGTCTGATGGTGCGTCAGCCTACAATTATCGGTTTTTATCGGCATTTTCTGGTCTGACGCACCCTACGGAAATAGGGGCGACATCATGTAGGGGCGGGTTCGGGAGTTAATTAGACTTGACACCAGTCAGCTTAATTAACCCGCCCCCGAAACGAGTCTAAGCCCAATTATTTCACCTTCAAAATAATTCAATAGCAGATAGCGACATCATGTAGGGGCGGGTTCGGGAGTTAATTAGACTTGGCACCAGTCAGCTTAATTAACCCGCCCCCAAAACCAGAGTCTGATGGTGCGTCAGCCTACAATTATCGGTTTTTATCGGCATTTTCTGGTCTGACGCACCCTACGGAAATAGGGGCGACATCATGTAGGGGCGGGTTCAGGAGTTAATTAGACTTGACACCAGTCAGCTTAATTAACCCGCCCCCGAAACGAGTCTAAGCCCAATTATTTCACCTTCAAAATAATTCAATAGCAGATAGCGACATCATGTAGGGGCGGGTTCGGGAGTTAATTAGACTTGGCACCAGTCAGCTTAATTAACCCGCCCCCAAAACCAGAGTCTGATGGTGCGTCAGCCTAAAATTATCGGTTTTTATCGGCATTTTCTGGTCTGACTCACCCTACGGAAATAGGGGCGACATCATGTAGGGGCGGGTTCGGGAGTTAATTAGACTTGACACCAGTCAGCTTAATTAACCCGCCCCCGAAACGAGTCTAAGCCCAATTATTTCACCTTCAAAATAATTCAATAGCAGATAGCGACATCATGTAGGGGCGGGTTCGGGAGTTAATTAGACTTGGCACCAGTCAGCTTAATTAACCCGCCCCCAAAACCAGAGTCTGATGGTGCGTCAGCCTAAAATTATCGGTTTTTATCGGCATTTTCTGGTCTGACTCACCCTACGGAAATAGGGGCGACATCATGTAGGGGCGGGTTCGGGAGTTAATTAGACTTGACACCAGTCAGCTTAATTAACCCGCCCCCGAAACGAGTCTAAGCCCAATTATTTCACCTTCAAAATAATTCAATAGCAGATAGCGACATCATGTAGGGGCGGGTTCGGGAGTTAATTAGACTTGGCACCAGTCAGCTTAATTAACCCGCCCCCAAAACCAGAGTCTGATGGTGCGTCAGCCTAAAATTATCGGTTTTTATCGGCATTTTCTGGTCTGACTCACCCTACGGAAATAGGGGCGACATCATGTAGGGGCGGGTTCGGGAGTTAATTAGACTTGACACCAGTCAGCTTAATTAACCCGCCCCCGAAACGAGTCTAAGCCCAATTATTTCACCTTCAAAATAATTCAATAGCAGATAGCGACATCATGCAGGGGCGGGTTCGGGAGTTAATTAGACTTAGCACCAGTCAGCTTAATTAACCCGCCCCTTAATTAACCCGCCCCCAAAACCAGAGTCTGATGGTGCGTCAGCCTAAAATTATCGGTTTTTATCGGCATTTTCTGGTCTGACGCACCCCACGGAAATAGGGAAGTTAAAAGCTATCCTCGTGTTCATCAATAGCTTCGCTACCGCCACCAACAGCAACCAAATCGATTTGTTGACGGTAGTAGTCTACACTCTTGACCTGAACTTCCACATTATCGCCAAGACGGTACTGATTGCGGTTTTTGCGACCGACTAAGGTTTGCTGACGGGAACGGTATTCGTACCAGTCATCTTTAAGGGAAGACACATGAACTAACCCTTCTACCCTGAGAGTTGAACCACCAGGAGACTCTAGTTCAATCTCGACAAAAAAGCCATAGGACTGAACCCCAGTAATCAAACCTACAAAAGTTTGACCTGTGCGTTCTTTCATAAACCCAGTTTTTTTGAGTCCCTCTAGGTCTTCCTCAGCATCAGCCGCCACGCTTTCCCTTTCGCTGAGGTGAACGACGAGTTGAGTTAACTGGGTTTCGAGATCATGTTGTAACTCTGGAGGTAAGACATTCCAGGAAATTTTACCCTCTGATGAGGAATGATGGAGGTTAACTGGTTCTTTAGAACGACTGGAACGGCGATCGCGTCCTTCCTCAAATACGGCTTTGAGAACCCGACAAATTTGCAGGTCACAATAGCGAGAAATGGGTGAGGTACAGTGAGTATAGGCGGGTAATGCCAAGCCAAAATGCAGTTTAGGAACTGTACTATAAACAGTAGGCTTGAGACTATCTTCAAGCAGATAAGTTAATACCCTCTCGGCTCGAGTGTTTTTAATGGCTTGGGTAAATGCTTGAAAATCTTGGGGTTGAATTTCGGCTTCATCATCAATATCAAGTTCACAACCGAGATGAATCGACAACTTGACCAATTCAGCGACATCAGCGGGGTCTGGGGAGCCTTGAACGCGATAGATAGCGGGAACACCAAGAGATTGCAAGTGGCTGGCGACTACCTGATTAGCTAAAATAATCAACTCGGATACCATGGCCTGAGACACTAATTTGGTGCCAGAAATCATGGGCCCAAGTTCCCCTTCATCATTAAAATGACAATGGGTATCAGGAAGGTTCATTTCAAAACCACCGCGCAACTCCCGCATTTGTCGAATGGCGCGACTGACTTCTAGGAGGTCTTCTATAATGCGATTATCTTCGGAAGATTCGCCATCAAGAATGCTTTGGGCTTCCTGATATGTTATTTGTCGGTCAACGCGGACGATACTAGGCTGAATTTCATATTCTAGGATTTTTCCAGTCGGACCTAGTTCAATCATGATGGATAAAGCGAGGCGATCTTCTCCGGGAACTAAAGAAATGCGATCGCAGCTAAGGGAAGCCGGAAGAATAGGGATATATTTATCAGCCAAGTAAATGCCGATACCTCGCCGCCTGGCTTCGCGATCTAAAGCGGTGTCTGGTTGAATATAATGGGAGCTATCGGCGATATGAATGGCTAATTTCCAGTTCCCCGAATCGGTTTCTTTCAGGCTGAGGGCGTGGTCAATGGTATATTGAGCGGGTTCGTCTTCTGGCTTGAGGACTGAAAATTCAGGATTGCCCAAATCGGGGCTAAAGGAAAGAGTGGGCTCGTCGCGCAGATCCAGTCTATTTTCCAGGTCGCTCTTTTTGAGGGTAGCACTAGCAGCTAGGAGGATTTCGGTTTCCTGTAGTACAGTTTTGGGAAAGGACCGGGGTAAATCATGTTTACAACAGACAATATCTAGGTCTTCTGCTTCCTCAGCATCAGAACCCAGAACTTGTACCACCCTACCAACAGGGCGATGAATACCCAGGGGATAGCGCACTACTTCGACATGAACTAGGTGATCGACAGCATCAACGAGTTCCTCTGGGGGGTTAACCAGATTCATTTCAAACAGCAATCGGTCATCTAAGGGAACCGCGCGATATCCTTTTTTGGTTTGCTTGACGCGAGCGAGTACCGAGGGGTTAGCTCGTTCTAGGATTAGGTAGACTTCTCCTTCGGGGGAACGACGACGGGAGCCTTCTTTAATAATTCTCACCAGGACGCGATCGCCATTCCAGGCGGTACTCAGGTGACTTTCCCGGATGTAGACATCCTCGGCACTTTCCGCGTCTTGAATCGCAAAGCAGAAGCCTTTGCTGGAACATCGCAATTTGGCTTCTACAATACTCTCCTGTTCTATGCGACGATAGCGGCCCTTATCTTTTTCCAAAAGGCCAATCCGCTCTAGGGCATCAATGGCGATCTGAAATTTTCGCAGACTCTCTTCATCAGAGGTCAGTTTTTTTTCTAGGGCCTTGGGGGCTACAGATTTATCCTCTGTGAAGTTGGCTAACAGTGTAGCGATTGAAAATTCCATGTAGCGATTTTCCTTCGTGATGTGATGTCGATGGCTATGGGTGGTTCTAACGCAACTTCTGCCTTTGTTAGTTTCAGCCACTTTTCCAGGACTCACTTTTTCCCACCATGCCAAGACGAATCACCCCAGAAAGACAGTGATACAATTTGAGTTAAGAGCGCTCGGCAACCTTACAAAAAAATGCTAAGGGGGGGATGTACAACGATGCCCCACAGGTGGAAAAGTGTTGTCAGGGGCAGACGGGCTGCGTCGGCCACCACATTCGAGCTAATTATATGCTATCACCTTAATCTAAGATTATGTTGACTCAATTTAGAAGCCGCTATCCCACTGGGGGACTTATCTTGGAGTTAATTGCTATTGAGAACAATCAATATATTGTTCGGGTATTGGTACAGGTAGCAGGGGTAACTCTGGCATCGGGACTGGGTATGGCTGAAACTGTGGAGTTGGCTGAGGATAGAGCCAGAGAGCGATCGCTAAAGTGTTTGGATTTGGGGTTACAGAAAATCAGGCAGAATTTACCCCAGGCTGATTTCCCCATATTGTCAGATACTTTACCGCCTCCCGTTGTCCCTAGTACACCAAATCAGTCTGCTGTGGACTCACTCACCACTGGCGGCGAAACTCTGGGGCTTGACTCGATGGCTATGCCTTCTGATGAGTGGCTATCTGCCACCTATATTAAACCTCCAGCCGGGTCTCAATCTTTACCTGATGCTACCACTACCCAGAACCAGCCCTCAACCAAAGGGCGAGGGGCTTCTCTGCCCCATTTGCCCAGCGATGAACTAGAAACCTCAGAAAATAGGATTATTCATCAGCCATAACCGCCATCTGTTAAGGTTTCCCTAGAGATTCCCTATAATGATGATCTGTCTGACGATATTGCCAAAACCAATATTGAGTTACGAAGGTTAGGTTGGACAGCGGAACAGGGTTCTACACATCTACTCAAGACCTACGGAAAGCGATCGCGCCACCAGTTAACTTCTGAAGAATTGCTGGACTTTTTACACTATTTACAATCGATTTAGAATGTTTGATAGTTCCCCCGCCAACCCCCAACCCTAGAGGGCTTCTGGGTGGCAGGCGAGGAACTAGCGGGGCTCCACCCCTACATTAGAGCCCAGAGGGAGAGGGGCTTTCGACTGTGCAATGTTCTATATTAACTGTCAACCGGATTAGATGCAGAAGGACGGCGACTAATAACTTGATCGATGAGGCCGTAATTAACCGCATCTTCAGCAGACATAAAGAAATCCCTTTCTGTGTCTTCTTCGATACGGGATAGGGGTTGGCTGGTGTGTTTAGCGAGATTTTCGTTAAGTTGCCGTTTCAGATAGAGAATTTCTCTGGCCTGAATTTCAATATCAGTAGCTTGTCCTTGTGCGCCTCCGAGGGGTTGGTGAATCATAATCCGGGAGTGGGGGAGGCTGTAACGCTTTCCTTTAGCCCCGGCGCTGAGGAGAAATGCCCCCATACTGGCTGCTAGTCCCAGACAGACGGTGCAGACATCAGGACGAATATGGTTCATGGTGTCAAAGATGCCTAATCCCGCATTAACCCCCCCACCTGGGGAGTTGATGTATAGATAAATATCTTTTTCGGGGTCTTCTGCGTCTAAAAATAGCAGTTGAGCGACAATTAAGTTAGCAACATCTGAGTTAACTTGGGTTCCTAGAAACACGATGCGATCGCGCAGGAGTCGGGAGTAAATATCAAAGGCGCGTTCACCACGGCCTGATTGTTCGATGACGGTTGGAATCATAACGTGCTGCTAAGACTGTTAATAGATACTGTTGATCTATTGTAGCGATTTTCTGTGCCTAGACTTTCAGAAACCACCGACGATTATACATGATATAGGCGATCGCCCACCAAAATATGACTGTAGCTACAGCATACATCAGCGATCCATTGAGGAATCCAGCCCAGGATACAAATATATTTTCATAGATCCAGGTTTTCAGATTCGGGCTAACGGGTTCGCTACCTACCCGGATCCGTATTAATATCCTGGCCAGTAAGCCGGAAGCCACAAATAGAAATATGGCATTAACTCCCATGATTTCAAAAGGTTTCCCCCACCGTCGCCAGTTTTTAACTTCTATGACCCCATAACAGAAGGCTAATAATAGCAGTCCCCACCCGGCGGTCACTAATACATAGGAACTGGTCCACAGTGCCTTATTAATGGGAAACCATATCCCCCACAAATAGCCGACCACAAGGCTACTGAGGGCAAACATTACTAGGTTAATGACGGTGAGACTATTGCGGGGTTGGGATTTTAGCCATTCTCCGGTAAGATAGCCGATGATTACGGTAACTGTAGCGGGTGCGGTGCTAAATAATCCTTCTGGGTCGTAGGGACCGCCTCGCCACAAATGATGGGAACCTAAAATTGTCTGGTCTATGAATGCGCCTAAGTTGCCTTCTGGTGATAGGTTGCCTGGGCTATAACCAGGTACGGGAATCATGGTCATAGCCAGCCAGTAACCTATGAGGGTGAAAATGGAAATTAGCCACAATTGCCGTCGGGAGAGGTTTAAAATGGCGATCGCACTTAGTCCATAGGCGATCGCTATTCGTTGTAATACTCCCATGATCCGGATATTGGCTAGGTCATAGTTGGGAAAACCATTTAGGATTAACCCCAAGAGAAACAGTAGCAGACATCGCCGCCCTATTCGACTATAAACTGATGGGGGTACTCCGTCGCCACCTAAACGATGTTCTGGGGAAAATTTGGACAGGGAAAAGGCGATCGCTACTCCCACAATTAATAGGAAACTGGGGAAAACTACATCGGTGGGAGTGCAGCCATGCCATTGGGCGTGTTGCAATACCGGATACATATAACCCCAGCTTCCGGGGTTATTCACCAGTATCATGGCGGCGATCGCTATACCTCTAAATACATCAAGGGATATTAAGCGTATCTTAGTATTGATCAAGGTCATCAATTTTCACCATACCTCTGGATTTACAGTAATTTTAGTAATGCTTGGATAGGATGATTGGGGGTAAAATGACTAAATCTGTGAATTTGCGATCGACAAGAATAACCTGTGACTAAGATTTGATCGGGATTATCTATGGTTGAGATAATTCGCCCCCAACTACTATTATAAATTTCTTGGGATTGCTGATAGTGTTCGGCTTCATGACCATATATTCCCGCCATTCCGCAACAGCTTGTATTGATGATATTTAATTCTAATCCCATGGCTTCAAATAGCTGTTGCCATTGTTTTTGAGAGGTTAAAACGGCAGTTTTTTCCTGGCAATGTCCGAACAGGAAATAAGGCTGATTGGCGCTGAGTTTGGGTAAGCGATCGCCATATTTTATCAGAAACTCTTGCAGTAAGTTAATGGTTGGTAAGGCTTGACTAAAATTAAGCATTTTCGGGTATTCATCCCGATAAGTTAAAACTATACTAGGTTCAATGCCAATTAGGGGAATTTCTAGGGATTTTAATTGTTGCAACCATTGGCAGTTTTGGGAAGCGATCGCTTTAAACTCTCGCAAAAATCCTTTAACATGGGTGGGTTTACCACTGGGGAAAAAATCGGGTATATAAACATTATATCCTAATTTATGCAGAAAATCATAGACTGCTAATACCAGGGAAGATTCATAAAAACTGGTAAAGGCATCCTGTAGCAAAATCACACTACATTGCTTTTCCGACCCACTTAAATTTTCCAGCCTATCCAGATTAAATTTGGGGTGGTGGCGCGTCCGTAAACCTTCCTGGAGGGTGGGATGACTCACTACCGGAGGATCTACCATATTTAACAGAGTTTTAGTCGCCGCTTTTGATAGAGAATTTTGGCTTAATATATTGGCTATTTTTGGATGCAAAGATTGCCACTTTGACAGGGTTTCTATATGGGCGATTAGATAATCTCTAAAGGGTCGCAAATATCGAGTATGATAAAGATATAAAAACTTTGATTTCATGTCCGGGATATTCACATGAATGGGACATTGACTAGCGCAGGCTTTACAGGATAAACAGCCATTCATAGCTGCATAAACTTCCTGGGAATAATCATAATCTCCCCGCCATTGTTTGTGTTTGAGGGTATTCCAGAGGCGCATTATTAAAGTTGTCGGAGTTTCGGTAATTTCATCACCATGATTTTCTAGGAGTCTTAGCCACTCCCGCAACAAACTCGATCGCCCTTTTGGGGAATGAATGCGATCGCGAGTTACCCGATAGGAAGGACACATCACATCATCAGGATCGAAGTTAAAACAAGCGCCATTACCATTACAGTTAAACGCCCCTTCATATTCACTAATTTGGCTAGGATTAACTTGGCGGTCAAATTCTCCCCGCATGGGTGAATCTAATTTAACTACCGTATCTAAACTATCTATAGGCGTGACAATTTTACCCGGATTTAGTCGGTTTTTGGGGTCAAAGATAGTTTTCACTTCTCGCAAAACTTGATATAATTCCTCCCCAAAAAACTCCGGTGTATATTCACTCCTAAAACCTTTACCATGTTCTCCCCAAAATACTCCCCCATATTCACGCACTAAAGCCACAATGCGATCGGATAATTCGCGGACTAATTCTGCATCAGCGGGAACCTTTAAATCCAAAGCCGGACGCAAATGCAAACAACCAACATCTACATGACCATACATCCCATAAATCAGATTATATTCTGCTAATAAATCCCGCAATTCTCCAATATATTTAGCTAGATGCACCGGAGGAACCACTGTATCCTCAATAAACGGTATCGGTTTACGATTTCCCGGTTGATTTCCCAGAAGTCCCGCCCCCTTACTACGAAGTTTCCAGAGATTAATAATTTCCTGATTATCCTTTGCCAAATAATAACCATTTGTCCCCTGATTTTCCCCTGTAATTTTCCCAATAATTGAGTCTATTTTGGGTTGAATATCAGCCTCGCTTTCTCCCACAAATTCCACTAAATTTATAGTCCCAGATGCCGGGATAAAATCCTTAACTGCATCATAGATTTCATCCTGTTTAGCCAAATTAAGAATCGTCTCATCAATAGTTTCGATCGCCCCTGGTTCCGAGGTCAATAAATCCATAGCCCCTTCCAAGGCATAATTAAAACTTTCATAATGAATAACCAGTAGTTTTTTCGCCTGGGGAATTGGGGTAAGTTTAAGTTTGGCTTCCGTGATAACTCCTAAAGTTCCCTCCGCCCCTGCTAATAAATAATTCAGGTTAAAAGTTTGTTTATCCTCCGAATAGACCTTAGCCAAGTTATAGCCAGTCATAAATCGGGTCAGTTGAGGAAATACCTGATTGATTTTCTCTTCGTTTTCCGTGAGAAGGTCAGCCAGACGATTATAAATATTTCCCACTCTCCCCCCTTGCTTTTTCAGGCGGTTTAATGCTATAGTATCCATAGGGGTGGAAATGCTTTCAGTGCCATCTGGTAACACCCAGGCTAACTCCAAAATGTGTGGACTGGTTCGCCCATAAATTCGCGACCCCTTCCCACAAGCATCAGTGTTAATCATTCCCCCAATAGTCGCCCGATTACTAGGCGCTACCGAAGGAGCAAAAAAGACACCATGAGGCTTTAAACATGAGTTAAGTTGGTCTAAAACTACTCCAGGCTGAACGCGGACCCATCCCTCGTCTAAATTGATTTCTAAGATGTTATTCATAAACTTAGAACAATCGATAATAATTCCCCTAGATAAGGATTGACCATTAGTTCCGGTTCCCCCTCCTCGGGGAGAAAAGGTGATATTTTGATAGGGAGTTTGATTAGCTAGTTTAAACAGAATCACTAAATCATGATGGTTTCTTGGGTAAACTACTCCCTGGGGAAGTATCTGATAAATACTGTTATCAGTTGCGGTTACTAAACGAGTCGCAAAATCTCCCTTAACCTCTCCCGAAAAACCAGTTTTTTCTAACTGATTCAAGAATCCCAAATAATCGGAATTTATAGTATCTTCTGGCTGTAAATTGGGAATCATCAATCCTCCTTGTTGTTAGTCAGTTAGAGGTTCATTAGCCAAGTTAAGATTTGGTGGGTTTAGGCGTTGATTAAGTATATTTTTAATACTTTCCGCCACATAACTCGAAAGGATATGTTCACCAGCCGGGGTATAGTGACAACAGTTATCAATGTACATGATTTCTGGCGCAGCATCAAAAATATTGACCCCATTAAAAATAGTCACCCCCGCCGCCTCCAAGTCAGCAATTCGATTTAATAGTAGAGGATAACCTGCTACAATAGGCTGGCGGTAAGGGGTATTCTCACTAAATGCGATCGCTTTTTCTTCGCTACTAAAAACCCTATTAGTGGCATGATATTGGTTAGGTTGCAGAATATGGAAATAGGGAATATTTTTCGCAGATAAAATATGATTCATCACCGTAGAAGTTCTCACCCATGTATCAGTAATTTTAGCCAAGGCTTTCTCTTCCGGTAAAACTGACTCTTGAGTATAAAATAAAAATACGCTGCCTTCTCCGCCGTCATCATCAGGAATTTGTTGATATCTTTGAAAGCGTGCAACCTCCTGGTAATAATCTTTAATTAATCCTTGGATAGCCAGATTGTTGATAGTATAACAAGATGCCATCCGACAATTTTTTAAGTTAGAAACAACCTGATTAATTCGAGGTTTAGCTTGCTTAATTTTCAGTAAACTTTCTAAGGCTTTCGTAGATAAACTCTGATTACCTAAATTAGTTAAAGGTTGGATATGAGATGCACTTGGCATTGTCAATTCCAGTTTTTGTTCATTATTAACACTAGATAAAGCCAGTTCATTAAACCCATCAATATTAATCACCATATCAAACACTTGACCCACAGACAGCAGATAATTCAAAATCAAAAGCTGTTGTGGCTGTTTATAACCTCCCGTAGCAAAGGATAAAATAATTAATTCTTTGTTTTCTAAGCCAGGAACTTCTCTAAGTTTGGTTTCTAAAATTCCATTTTGAATCTCATAGATAGAATAGTTAGAAGCCACTGACCCCCCAAACACTCCCACTATAAATTGATTTTCGTTAGTTTTCACAAAGGGATAATTATATGGAGAAATAAAGCCATAGTTATTATATTTGAACCCCGGACGAAAATCAGGACCCGGTTTAGGTGCATATCCGAAATAGGGATGTAGTCTTTCTACGATAGAAATTTCCATCCTCATACCTTCTAGGTTCAAACCCATTTCTTCAATGCTTGGTCGTTGACGAGTATAAAATAACTGGTTATGGCGGACTAAATAAAAACCCAGGGAACCCAATTCTACAAAAAACCCTAACAACAATAGGTTAATTAAAGTGATTTTCCCAACTTCTTTGATTTGCTTGCGATTAAATTTGTGTTTCATTATCATAGATTAATAGGAGGTGATAATCATCGAAACTGTCAAACATTAGCAACTCATATATAAGTTATAGCCGAATACTTAGGGGGTTATTGACTGGAGACGGTTAACAATGGAATTGCCAATATATTCAGTAAAGATTTCTTGACCTCTGGGTGTATAGTGACAACAACTGTCTCTATATACCGTTTCTGGTTGGGTGTCAAAAACTGTCACAGCATTGATAACATTAACCCCAAAATTTGGCAAATCTTCCCCTCTAGCAAGTAACCGAGGATAGCCTTGTATAACTCCTTCTATATACGGGTTATCATCAAAAATGGCAATTTCTTCGGCGGTGAAAGTTCTTTGGGTGGGATGATACTGATTAGGCTGTATTACATGAAAATAAGGGATATTTTTATTTGCTAAAGTTTGATGAATCATTTGGGAAGAGTTAAACCAGATATCTACCATTTTATCAAAGGCTATGTCATCTGGTAAAACCTGGGTATTTTGGGGTATGGAAATTAAACTATTGGCTAAATCATCTTCATTTTGGCGTAACTCAATCTGCATGGCATCTAAGGCTGCGACCTGGCTTTGATATTTTCTAGTGAGTTGATTAACTTGATAGGAATTCCAAGCGTAACAAGAGGCGAGTTTACAGTTTTCTAACCTCTGAATTTGACGGACTAATTTTTCCCTGGTTTCGTTCATTTCCGCCAAAGCTAAAACGACAGGAATATTAGTATTAGCCAAGGCGGTTAGGGGTTGAATGTGTTGGAAACTCGGCATGGAAACTGGGACAGATGCTTGATTATTTAATGGTGGTAATGCAACTTCATTAAAACCATCAATATTAACCACTAAGTCTAATTCCTGACCAATTGACAAAAAGTAGTTGAGAATTAATAACTGTTGAGGTTGTTTATAACCCCCATGAGCAAAGTTTAAGATAATAAATTCTTTATTGGCTAATTCGGGAACTGTTCTGAGTTGTTTAATTAAAGTATTTGATAATTCCTTATGAGTAACTTCATAATTGGCAAAGTCAACGGCGACAGAACCCCCAAAAATACCAATAATAAACTGATTATCATTTTGTCTGATCAAGGGGTAATCATGGAGACCAAAAAATCCGTAGTTATTCACCCGCAAGCCAAAGGGATTATCCGCAAATAAGCCGGGTTTTAATACATAGCCAAAAAAGGGGTGAAAACGCTCGACTATAGCATTTTTATCATCATTGTTTCCGGTAGGTTGTTCCCTCACCCCTATCTGTTCTAGAAGTTGATTTGTGGCGGTTTTATCACGATTATGAGTATAAATAAACCGCTGTTCTGTGACTAGGTAAAACAGGAGAGGTACGACTTCTAAGATGAGTAAAATTAGGGCTAAATTAATGCCGACAATTCCGAGCAACTCTCGATTAACCACCCCCCGTTTAGCGGATTTTTCCTCAATGGGGGTTGATGGTCGTTTAAATAATGGCAGATTTTTCATATAATCCAGGTCAGGAAAATCAAGAAATTAGGGGGTTAGAAAATTACTCTTTCCCCCAATTGCCAACAATTTCGACGCTAATACAGTATCAAAATAAAGTATAAATGAAAGGTGCGATCGCCGACCCTTGACTAAGGACAATCAAAGCCCCCAACAACACCATAGTAATAATCAACGGTAGCAGCCAATATTTTTTGCGCTCCCGCAGAAAACCCCACAAATCTTTCAGAAAATCTAATGTTGCTTCAAACACTAGAAAGGACGCTCCATACTTACTCTTGAACGGACTTGACTGGGAACCCGATAGGTTGATACATTAGGATCTAGATCTCGTTTCATGGCATCAGAGCCAAATAAACGCTTAATCGCCCCCATCGGTGCAATCATAACGTAAAACACAGCCCCCAAAATAATTCGGGTATTAATTCCGGCTAAAACCAAGCCTATCCGCATCCAAGTATAATAAATCGGATTAAGAGTTGACGGAGACAGGAAAGACCACACCCAGAGAATAGTCGCCACCACCCAGGGCCAAGCAGGGGGCGGCCAGTGGCGGAAAATTAATGGCAACAGTAAGCCAAACAAGCCAGCACAAATTGCACCCGTTGTCAAGCCAAATTCCCGCAAGCCTTTTCTATCAAGTTTGGGGATATCGTGATCAGTCATAGTGAATTTTTGCAACCAATTATATAACAGAGAACAGAAAACTGGGAAAAACAGATATCCTACCAGAGGGAAGCCACTAGAAGTGGCTCCTAGGGATTAATCTAACTCAAACTCATTTTTCCAAGATTCATCTTTTGACCAGGGAGTTTGTGCAGTTTTGGCGAGTAGGTAATTTTCCAAAACCAGATAATCCATCTCCGTCCGCATAAAGCAGCGGTAGGCATCTTCGGGAGTGCAAACAATGGGTTCACCCCGCACATTAAAAGAGGTATTAACCACTAGACCACAGCCTGTAAGTTGTTCAAAATGACTAATTAAACTGTGATAGCGGGGGTTAGTTTCGGGGTGTACAGTTTGAATGCGTGCCGAATAATCGACATGGGTAATAGCGGGAATTTCCGACCGGGGAATATTCAGCTTTTCAATCCCAAAAAGTTGTTCTTGTTCGGAGGTCATAGGAATCCGGCGAGACTCCTTAACGGGAGCGACCATCAACATATAAGGACTGTGGGTATTGTGTTCAAAATAATCAGCGACACGCTCGGCTAAAACGGAAGGCGCAAAGGGTCGGAAAGACTCCCTATATTTAATTTTGAGATTCATGACGGACTGCATTTTAGTGTTACGAGGGTCGCCGATAATTGACCTTCCACCCAAAGCACGCGGCCCAAATTCCATCCGACCTTGGAACCAGCCGACGACATTACCATCAGCCAAAATTTCGGCTAACCTAGGCATCAATTCAACATCTGCCAAATACATATATTTAGCATCAATAGAATTGAGATAATCCTGAATATCGGAATTGCTGAAAGATGGACCCAAATAGGAGCCTTTCATCATATCAGCGGGGGCGGTGCTAGGAATAACCCGAGGAGTTATAGTCGCGACTGCTGTTTCTGTTCCGGCTGCGGCTTCGAGTTCGATTTCGTTCTCTATGGTGACTGGTTGCTTCACCAGGCGGGGTTGTTCACAATATTGATACCAAACAGCCAAAGCTGCCCCTAATGCGCCTCCTGCGTCTCCTGCTGCGGGTTGTATCCAAATATCCTTAAAGGGACCTTCTCGCAATAGGCGACCATTAGCGACACAGTTGAGGGCGACTCCGCCAGCTAAACAGAGATAATCAACATTGAGTTCTTTTTGTACGGTCCGACCTAGGCGCAGCACTACTTCCTCTGTGACGACTTGAATAGAAGCGGCGATATCCATTTCCCGTTGAGTGAGTTGGCCTTCGGCTTTCCGAGGGGGTCCGTCAAACAACAGGTCAAATTTCTTGTTGGTCATGGTTAACCCGGTGGCATAGTTGAAATACTTCATATTCAACCGGAATGTGCCATCATCTTTGAGGTCGATTAAATGGGTTAAAATCCGATCAACATAGCGAGGTTGACCATAGGGCGCTAACCCCATGAGTTTATATTCGCCAGAGTTGACTTTAAAGCCGGTGTAGTAGGTGAAGGCTGAGTACAGTAAACCGAGAGAGTGGGGAAAGTCGATTTCCCACAGGGGGGTCAGGTTATTACCATCGCCTAACCATACGGAAGTGGTGGCCCATTCCCCTACACCGTCTAAACACATGACGGCTGCTTTTTGGAAGGGACTGGGAAAAAAGGCTGAGGCGGCGTGGGATTGGTGATGCTCGGTAAACATGAGGGGGGGAAGTTTGGCTTTTTTGACCCCCATGATGGCTGAAAGTTCTTTTTTTAATACGGTTTTCAGATAAAGTTTTTCTTTTAACCAAATTGGCATGGCGGCTAGAAAAGACCGAAACCCACGGGGAGCATAGCTGATGTAGGTTTCTAGCAGGCGCTCGAATTTGACTAAGGGTTTATCATAGAAAATGATGCGATCGACATCGAATAGGGTAATATTCGCTTCCTGAAGACAGTAGCGAATGGCGTTTTGGGGAAATCTGGCATCGTGTTTTTTGCGCGAAAATCTCTCCTCTTGGGCGGCGGCGATAATTTCTCCATCCCGCACGAGAGCGGCTGCACTGTCATGATAGTAAGCCGAGATTCCAAGTATGTTCATTCATATTTCCTCACAGAATGGAATTAAGGTTTTTGGGGTGAGTTGTGGGTCAACGGTTAAAATATCCACAGATTATAGCGAATTCCTGGTCAAGGTTAACGCGAATGGGAAAATTTAATTGCATAAGGGCTGGTAGTCATTAGGGTAAGGGGGTTAGCCGAAACTGGCGATCGCCAACAGACTACCACTGATTCGGTTAAACTCGCACTTGTTCGTGTAGTTGTACCCGAATTTAACGTAGACCTCTCGGGAGCGTGGAAGCGCCGTGTCTTTAGACCGGGGAGGAAACGCGACACGGGGACTTTAGTCCCCGTCAGTCTTTCAAGCATAGGTGTAACCATCCTTTCTGTGAATTGGTTGGCAGTATTTGTGGCTGATGCCTGCCACTCTGACCGAGGCAGTGGTAATATCGAAACTGCCGGAAGCACGGCAGAGAACCCGTCCTACATAGGAGCCAATTTTCTTCCCTGCCGTGACAGTGGCAGTAACGATATCGCCAGCCTGAAAGCCTTTGTGAATTTGTCTCCTTGAGCGGTGACGAGTTGGGAATCCGTACTTATCCGTCCCGCACATCTGACGGGTTCCATGCCCCTTCGCTAAAATCAGCAACGGTTTGGAAGCAAGAACTTCGAGTGATTCGACTTGTCCAACACAGGCAGCATCAATCCAATGAGCTTTAGGTAGGTTGAGCCGAATTCGATTGAACTTAGTTTGTCCGCCCGTTCCTGTGGTTACTGGGAGTCCTGTTGCTTTCAAAGCATTGAACAATGCCCATCGAGTTGAATTGACCGCTGCTGCATCTTTAAGGGGTGATTTTGCCTGCCTGAGAAGACGACTCAGTAAATCAGGCTGGCCCGATAAAAAATCTCGAATGTCCCCATTGCCTTTGGCTTGATTGCATGAGTGGCAAGCCATCGTCAGGTTAGAAACCCGGTCAGAGCCACCCTTAGACCGGGACTGGATATGCTCAATTTCAAGCGCTACATTTTTATAGCATTAGTCAAGGTGGTTAGGACACAGCTTGGAGAACGGAATCCATGGCATCATCGAGAGAATCAAACTGCTCACGTGCAATGGCGAATGCGGGCTTTCAACCACGACCAACATTTCTCTATCTTGTTGAGGTCTGGCGAATAAGGCCGAAGATAGAGTAAACGGCATTGAGCTGCCTCCACCAGTTCAGCCTGCCGCCCCCCTTTATGAAACGTTGCATTGTCAAATACTAGAGTCTGACCTGGCTTCAATGTTGGAATTAAGATAAACTCCAACTACAACTCAAACACTGTCCGATTACAACAACCCTCAAAGCGATCGGGGGCTAAGAGTTGTTGATAACACCATGCCGCCATATAGCTCACCCTGCCCTGCCTCTTCCCTGATTTGAGGGTATGGAAGCGTTGTCCTTCCTCGCAGTAACCATAAGGATAATCCGAGTCTTGACTATTCATGCCAGCTTCATCGAGGTAAACCAACCCTTCCGGCTCCATATGTTCAATCTGAGCAATAAACTCCTCTCGCTGTTGCTGATCACGTTCTTGGTAGCCGTAAGTTGTTTTCTGGTGAAGCCAATTTTCTTCAAGGTTCTGGATATGGTGCGAGGAGAGATGTCGTCATCCCAAAGTTGAGCCATTTGAGCGGAGGTTTTGTCGCCATGCTCTTGGGCAAAAGCCTTGAATTTGTGCCAGTCGGTAATTTGGTGGTTATGACCAGGTGGGCGATTAGGTTTAGGGAGGAAGTCTCCGGTGTGTTCTTTTCTTTGCAGCCAGAGATTGATAGTGTTCCGGCTGAGATGGAAAAATTGACTGGCTTTGGTTTTGGACATACCGTATAGTTCAATTGCATTGATAACTTTTTGTCTAAGGTCGTAACTGTAGGGGGCTGGCCTTTTGGGTCTTATGTAGATATCCTTGCTATTATACGTCCTAACTTTTCTGTCTTTTGCTATAATTCTCCCGGATGATACTCAACACCTGATATCTCAGGGTTTTCCATCAATTGTAGGTCGAACCGTACTAGCTCTTGAGTAATGCTGCCAACTGGGGCGAGTCTACGGAATCGGTTAACCCAGGTTATAAGGGTATCTACCCGATGCTGCAAGCTCGGAGCTAACCAACCCTTGGGACGAGTCCGATTCAAGAACCGAGCCCGCCGATATCGGGTCTGGCGCTTTCGTCTAAAACGTCGGAGTTGACGACGTGCTTGCTAGTAACAAAAAACTTCCTCAAACCTACACACAAACCAAAAACCTGTTACAATAGCAACCACCGTGCGAAACGTTTAGGAGTGGAATAGGGCTGCGATGCCTGAAATAACCTCCTAGTGGGACTTCTACCCCTTGGTAGAATATAAGGAGTGCGCCCTGACCATCCCATAACTATCTATGTGTTCCAACATCTGGACTCGACACCCAGATAAGGCAGAGAGACTCAAGGTCAAGACAGAGCGCTAGAAAGAGGAAGTTATGACTCCTCAAGTATAGCAGGAAGTTCAGAGTAACGGCGGTGTGCGAGACGTTTAGGAGTGAAATAGGGCTGCAATGCCTGAAATCATCCCCTAGTGGGACTTCTACCCCTTGGTAGAATCTAAGGTGAGCGTACCTGACCATCCCATAACTATCTATGTGTTCCAATTATCTGGGCTAAATTGGATTTAGAATCAGATAAAGGCCAAGAGACTCAAGGTCAAGGCTGAACGCTGGTGTTATGTACAGCAGGAAGTTGAGAGTAACGGCGGTAGCCACCCCCAGTTTCAAGGTTCACACCCGTCAGACTGAAGCGGGGAACGGAAGGCGTGAAGTAGAACCTACTACCAGAGGCGACCACTGCCAACCATCCATGATTAGGGAAACCGAATGTCCGGCTTCAACCATCGTAATACTCTAGTAGCGAAATAGGTTGATACGCTGCGCTCAAAAGAGTACGGGGAAAAGAAGGGGTATATCACCACCACCTTCACAGACCTTTAAAGTACCCCGGTGGATAGGACGAATCTAAAGATGGAATGCCCCCATAGATGGAACGTTTAAACCCCTCATTGGCTCTGCCTCACGGCAGAGCGTGAAAAGTGTAAGCGTATGGTGCGAGACGTTCGGGTATTAAATAGGGCTTAAATGCCCGAAATAACTACCCGGTGAGGATTCCAGCTCCGAATCTGGATATAAGGAGACCTCTCCTGACCATCCTCATAACTGGTTATATGTCCCGACGCTTAGGGAACTAAGCAAGGCAGGGAACTCAAGGTCATAAACGAACTGAGAAATCAGGGAGTAGAGAGTAACGGCGATAGCCACCCCCAGTTTTGGAAATCATAACTCCAGGATAGAAGCGGGGAACGGAAGGCGTGAGGTAGAACCTACTACCAAGACGCGACCACTGCCAACCATCTATGATTAGGAAGACCGAATGTCCGACTTGAACCATCGTAATACACTAGCAGCGAAATAGGTTGACACGCTGCGCTCAAAAGGGCAAGGGGAAAAGTAGGGGGTTCGTCCGACTACCTACACAGACCTTTAAAAGTACCCCGGTTCTGAGGACAAATCTAACGATGGAATGCCCATATAATCGGAACGTTGTAACCCCTCTAATGCTCTGCCTATAAACAAGTGAGTAATGCTATTCACAAGGCAGTAGTGAAAAATGTAAGCGCATGCTTAGAGGGTGAAGGATGTGACCAGAAGCTAAAGCCCAATTGTCATGGTGGGGATATGCCCAATTGTCACGGTGGGGATATAGATACTGCGGTCAGTAAGAGTATAATGGCGAGGACGAGTTTAAAGACTACGTGCTGCATATAGCTCTGAACATCGAAGTAGAAAGCAGGTCTGTTGATTCTGCTCCTTTGACAAATAGGGTATCCACACCAGGAGCCTTGTGATGGGAAACTATCAAGCACGGTTCTGAATGGGAGTTCGGGAAGGTGACTTCACTCTCGACCCCTAACCCTTTAAGGGGAAGGGATGTGACTGAAAGCTAATGCCTAACTGTAATGGTTAGGATATGCCCACTAGTCACGGTGTGGATATATAGCACCAGACAGGAAAGTTAGGACGTATAATGGAGAGGACGAGATGACTAAGAAGACCAAAAATGCCAGCCCCCTATAGTTACGACCTTAGACAAAAAGTTATTGATGCAATTGAACTAGACGGTATGCCCAAAACAGAAGCCAGTCAAGTTTTCCATGTCAGCCGGAACACCATCAATCTCTGGCTGCAAAGAAAAGAACACACCGGCGACTTCCTCCCTAAACCTAATCACCGACCTGGCAATAACCACAAAATTACCGACTGGCATAAATTCAAGGCTTTTGCCCAAGAGCATGGCCACAAAACCTCCGCTCAAATGGCTCAACTTTGGGATGACGACATCTCTCCTCGCACCATATCCAGAGCCTTGAAGAAAATTGGCTTCACCAGAAAAAAAAACTTACGGCTACCAAGAACGTGATCAGCAACAGCGAGAGGAGTTTATTGCTCAGATTGAACATATGGAGCCGGAAGGGTTGGTTTACCTCGATGAAGCTGGCATGAATAGTCAAGACTCGGATTATCCTTATGGTTACTGTGAGCAAGGACAACGCTTCGATGTCCTCAAATCCGGGAAGAGGCAGGGCAGGGTGAGCTATATAGCCGCATGGTGTCATCAACAACTCTTAGCCCCCGATCGCTTTGAGGGTTGTTGTAATCGGACAGTGTTTGAGCTGTGGTTGGAGTTCATCTTAATTCCAACACTGAAGCCAGGTCAGACTCTAGTGCTAGACAATGCAACGTTTCATAAAGGGGGACGGATTCCTGAGCTAGTGGAGGCGGCTCAATGCCGTTTGCTCTATCTACCACCTTATTCGCCAGACCTCAACAAGATAGAGAAATGTTGGTCGTGGTTGAAAGCCCGCATTCGCCATTGCACGTGAGCAGTTTGATTCTCTCGATGATGCCATGGATTCCGTTCTCCCAGCTGCGTCCTAACCACCTTGACTAATGCTATAGATACTGCGATAAGTAGGAGTTTAATGGCGAAAGCGAGTTTAAAGACTAACGCAGGCATATAGCTTTGGAAGTTGAAGTACGAAAGCAGGGGGTTGTAACCCTGTTCCTAATGACAAAGGGGTATCCACATCAGGAGCCGTATGAGGTGAAAGTCTCAAGTACGGTTTGGAAGTGGAGTTGGGGAAGGTGACTTCCCTTTCGACCATAACAGCCACCCCCAGTTTCAGGATTCACAACCCGTCAGATTGAAGCGGGGAACGGAAGGCGTGAAGTAGAACCTACTACCAGATGCGACCACTGCCAACCATCCATGATTAAGGAAACCGAACGTCTGGCTTGAACCATCGTAACTATTGGGCAGCGAAATAGGTTGAAACGCTGCCGCTTAAAAAGGCAAGGGGAAAAGTGGGAGTCTGTTGGTACTACCCAGAAGCAACGAAAGTTGTGCATAGACCTTTAAAGTACCCCGGTGGATAGGACGAATCTAAAGATGGAATGCCCGCATAGATGGAACGTTTAAACCCCTCATTGGATTAGGGGTCGAGAATGGAGTCACCTCCATCCCCTCCCATTCAGAACCGTACATGAGACTTTCACCTCATACGGCTCCTAGTCTGACTATTCCATTGTTATGGACACAGCGTTGGCATTATCGAGCGCCGTCTTATCATCGCGGGTGTGGCGATGTAGCAGTTGAAGATTTTTGTATTCATCCTTTCCGCCTTGACTTCTAGGTACAATGTGGTCTACCTCAACTAATTCTGATGGGGTAAAGTATTGCCCACACCAGGTACATCTACCTTTTTGCTTTTTGAGTAATTTTGCTACCCTAATTGGCGTGTCGATTGCTTGTCCTTTCCTGGTTGCCCAATAAGTCCAATTTCCGTCATATGGTGTTGCGTCGGGGCGTATTAGGGTGTGTCTGACAATCGGAGTCCAGTTATGTTTCCATAGTTGGAATCCATCATTGGTCTTGAATAACCAAGATTCATGTCTTTCTTTCCCATTGCTAAGTTTAACCGTTCCATTTCTGAAATAGTTTCTAAGCTTATCATGGCTTGCCTCTCCGCATCTTGATACTGTCCATGCCCGTAACATTTGCCAGATTATATTGTCTAGTTTAGTGAAGGTCTCTGCTGAGACTACCGCTGAATAATAGTTTGACCATCCCCGAATAATCGGGTTTAGTTTACTAATCAGGGCTGACTGAGGTGCTGTTTTATATTGTTTGATTACACCTTTTATCACTTCTGTGTGGGCAACAACGGCTTTTTGGCTGGGTTTTATGTGGGTTTTATGTCCGATTAATCGACTCTTATATCCCCCTGTTTTTCCAGACTTGTATTTTCCTACTGGGTATTGCCTGATATTGAATCCGAGAAAATCAAACCCAGGTTCTTCTGTTTTGCCATTATACTCAATAGGTTTGAGTGTGTGACAAATTCGAGTCTTTTCGGGTTTAATCTCTAATCCTACAGGGTTTAACCATTCGGTGATAGCAATTTTGCACTGTTCAATGATTCCTAGGTCTTTGGATATGACTACAAAATCATCGGCGTACCGTATTATCGTGGCAAAAGGTTTGTAGTTGGTATTCTTGGGATACATTTTTTCTATTAACCTAACCATCCCCAACAGTGCGATGTTGGCGAGTATTGGACTTATTACCCCTCCCTGTGGTGTCCCTGCTTCTGTATCCTCAAATACACCGTTATCTAGCACGCCTGCTTTGAGCCATTGTTTCAGGTCTCTTTTTAGGCTGCTTGAGCAATGAATTTTGGACAGTAGGTAATCATGGTTTATTCGGTCAAAACATTTTGCTATGTCCGCATCCAGTATGTAGTATCCTCCTTTGTTTATACTTTGGTATATTCTGGATATTGCGTCGTGGGCAGACCGTCCGGGACGGAACCCGTAGCTTGTGCTTTCAAATCTCGATTCCCATTCAGGTTCGAGAGCCGACTTAACCAAGGCTTGCCTAGCTCTATCTTGGATTGTGGGTATTCCTATTCCAGCTTTTTTCATCCCTACCAGGTTTTGGAATCCACACCCTTCGCAGTGGTTTTGCTTTGAGGTTTCCCTTAATGTTCTTGACCAGTTCAAACCTTTGTCTTGGAGAGATTACTCTTGCTCCATCAACACCGGCTGTCTTCTTGCCTTGACCCGCTTGGGGGGCGGGTTTATTAAGCTGACTGTTGGGAAGCATGGCTGACCGTGGAACCCGCCCCTACAGCCGCACTGCTAAGAGCCGGGCGTAATATGATTTCACCAGTAGACGTTGCAACCTTCTAACCTTTGCATCCTGTCCCGATTTAGCTGCTTGGAATATACTCTTTTGGAGCTTGAATACTTTCCGTTGAACCTTAGTCCATGGGATTGCCTTCCATGCGTTGGTCGTAGTCTTGATTGGTCTGGGTTTGCCAAATCCTCTCTTTAAACTCGCTATCGCCATTTGTACACCTACTAGACTCCATTCCTTACAATCAAACCGTGACCTGTTAGCATATCCCTACCATTACAGCAGGGCGTTGGCTTTTGGTCACATCTCACATCCTCTAAGACTTGTGGTTACACTTATCCCTACTGACTTTCTCGACCAGATAATCAGAGTCTAGGAGGACTTAAAACGTTCCGTTTATACGGGCATTCCATCTTTAGATTTGTCCTCTCCACCGAGGTACTTTTAAAGGTCTGTGTAGGTGTTGCATAGAGAACCCTACTTTTCCCTTTACTCTTTTGAGCGCAGCGTATCAACCTATTTCGCTACTTATCTATTACGGTGGTTCAAGCCGGACATTCGGTTTCCCTAATCATGGATGGTTGGCAGTGGTCTCGATTCTGGTATTAGGTTCTACCTTGGAGCCTTCCGTTCCCCGCTTCAATCCTGGGGTTGTGATTCCCAAAACTGGGGGTGGCTATCGCCGTTACCCTGAATCTCTAACTTCTACTTATCTATTTCTATGATTTCTATAAGGAATTTGTATGGGTTAGTTTGTTTTGACCTTGGGTTCCCTGCCTTGATTTGTATCGTGGGATACTAATCGTTGGGACATATAAACAGTTATGAGGATGGTCAGGAGAGATCTCCTTATATTCAACCAAGGGGTTGAAGTCCCCACCAGGCGGTTATTTCAGGTATTTCAACCTTATTTCATGCCTGAACGTCTCGCACCTCTGCTAATAAATATAGCACCAGACAGGAAAGTTAGGACGTATAATGGAGAGGACGAGATGACTAAGAAGACCAAAAATGCCAGCCCCCTATAGTTACGACCTCAGACAAAAAGTTATTGATGCAATTGAACTAGACGGTATGCCCAAAACAGAAGCCAGTCAAGTTTTCCATGTCAGCCGGAACACCATTAATCTCTGGCTGCAAAGAAAAGCACAGACCGGAGACTTCCTCCCTAAACCTAATCACCGACCTGGCAATAACCACAAAATTACCGACTGGCATAAATTCAAGGCTTTTGCCCAAGAGCATGGCCACAAAACCTCCGCTCAAATGGCTGAACTTTGGGATGACGACATCTCTCCTCGCACCATATCCAGAGCCTTGAAGAAAATTGGCTTCACCAGAAAAAAAAACTTACGGCTACCAAGAACGTGATCAGCAACAGCGAGAGGAGTTTATTGCTCAGATTGAACATATGGAGCCACAAGAAGTGGTCTACCTCGATGAAGCCGGCATGAATAGTCAGGACTCGGATTACCCTTATGGTTACTGCGAGGAAGGAAAACGCTTCGATGCCCTCAAATCAGGGAAGAGGCAGGGCAGGGTGAGCTATATGGCCGCATGGTGTCATCAACAACTCTTAGCCCCCGATCGCTTTGAGGGTTGTTGTAATCGGACAGTGTTTGAGTTGTGGTTGGAGTTCATCTTAATTCCAACACTGAAGCCAGGTCAGACTCTAGTGCTAGACAATGCAACGTTTCATAAAGGGGGACGGATTCCTGAGCTAGTGGAGGCGGCTCAATGCCGTTTGCTCTATCTACCACCTTATTCGCCAGACCTCAACAAGATAGAGAAATGTTGGTCGTGGTTGAAAGCCCGCATTCGCCATTGCACGTGAGCAGTTTGATTCTCTCGATGATGCCATGGATTCCGTTATAAAAGCTGCGTCCTAACCACCTTGACTAATGCTATATCTGGATGTGACGCACCCTACGAGCCGTGTGAGGTGAAAGTCTCAAGCACGGTTTTGTATGGGAGGGGGAGATGGTGACATCTCTCTCGACCCCTACTATGGGTGTGCTGGAAGCGTGGCGTGTATTTTGCCAAGGTTGAAGCAGCAGGCACCAGTCAAGAGTGCCCTCAATGCTCAACAGCGGTCAAGAAAGACCTCAGTATCCGGGTTCATAAATGTCCTGAGTGCGGCTACATCACCAATCGCGACGTGGCCGCCGCCCAAGTCATTCGGAACCGAGGGATTGCAGCGGCAGGGCTTACCGTCAAGAAGCTCGGTGAGGGTAAAGTCGTTGGACTCCCGTAGAACTGCGAATCCCCGCGCCTTTAGGCCGGGGAGTGTCAATCTTTTATCCAAGGGTGGGTTGATTAATCCCAACTAACTAAGGGCCTGATTCCTCAAACCAAGCCCTCGCGCCGCCTAACTCCCCGGTGACAGGCGCGACAGGCGAAACCCGCCACTAACCCTAATGGGAGTGTCAACTATATTATGTGGCTTCACCTACCTACTTTAAGGAGAGGTCGAAGCCCGTTCTGTCAATTCCGCACCAGTTTTACCATTACTGGTCGGAACGCTACCATTGCGGGGTTGGATGACTCCATAACCACCATGATGCGATCGCTGATAGATTACATTAATCTCATCAGTTTCAGCATTACGGAACATATAAAAATCATGATCAATAAGCTGCAACTGTTCTAATGCTTCTTGAATGCTCATGGGAGGCATGGCAAAATATTTCGTCCGCACCACTTCTTCTGGAAGTTTCACAGTGCGATCGCCAATTAAATCATCAACAATGGGCTTCTGTGCAACCACTTCACCAGTCTTAGGAAGCTGATATTGTTTCGCCATGCGTTTTTCTTTGTACTTACGCAATTGACGAGCAATTTTATCTGCTACTAGGTCAATACTGGCATAGAGATTTTCACTGCTTTCTTGAGCACGAATAACTGTGCCATTGGCATAAATCGTGACTTCAGCAGTTTGTCTTGGATTTATCCGAGGGTTCCGAGCCACAGATAAATGGACATCCACTTCGTTTGTCAATTGCTGAAAGTGACTAACAGCTTTGGCAATTTTCTGTTGTACATACTCGTGAATAGCATCGGTAATTTCAAGATTTTTACCCTGGATAACAAGCTTCATACAGCTCCCTCCCGATCATAGTGTGGGCTTAACTTCACCTTAACATTTTGCATTTCAGAAATGTAATTTCTTTAAAATCCTTTGCATCTCTTGACAATTCTTGATGGGTCAATTCACAGATCATCCTATTCAATCATCCATGATTGTCCAGAATATAACTGGCCGACCTATCACCTGGTTTTTCAGTCCTTCCACAGCGGTAGACTCCGGTTAAGAATTACTTTGATGATGCCCTTTGGTTCCCCCAAAATAAGGAAATTGTCGCAACTTAGTAGTGTCGAGAGAGAAGTCACCTTCTCCCCCTCCCATACAAAACCGTACGTGATAGTTTCCCATCATACGGCTCCTAGTCTGATTGCTCCATTGTTAGGGATACAGCGTTGGCATTGTCAAGTGCCGTCTTATCATCGTGACAGTGGCGGTGTAGTAGTTGAAGATTCTTGTATTCGTCCTTTCCGCCGAGACTTCGAGGTACAATGTGGTCTATTTCAACTATGTCTGATGGGGTAAAGTATTGCCCACACCAGGTACACTTGCCTTTTTGCTTCTTGAGTAGTTTTGCTACCCTTGTTGGCGTGTCGATTACTTGTCCTTTTCTGGTTGCCCAATAAGTCCAATTTCCGTCGTATGGTGTTGCTTCAGGGCGTATTGTGGTATGTCTGACAATCGGAGTGTAGCTATGTTTCCATAGTGTGTGTCCATCCTTGGTCTGGAATAACCAAGATTCATGCCTTTCTACCTCATTGCTAAGTTTAACTGTTCCATGTCTGAAATAGTTTCCTAGCTTCTCGTAAACTTGCCTTTCCGCATCTTGATACTGTCCATGCCCGTCACATCTGCCAGATTATATTGTCTAGCTTACCGAAGGTCTCTGATGAGACGACTCCTGAATAATAGTTTGACCATCCCCGAATAATCGGGTTTAGTTTGTTTATCAGGGCTGATTGAGGTGCTGTTTTATGTTGTTTGATTACACCTTTAATCACTTCTGTATGGGCTTTAACTGCTTTATTGCTGGGTTTAATGTGGGTTTTGAATCCCAACATTTTGTGAGGGGTTTTATTAAGTAGAAAACCACCTTTCCTTCGTCCCCCTAATTTCCCAGACTTGTATTTTCCTACCGGGTATTGCCTGATATTGAATCCGAGAAAATCAAACCCGGGTTCTTCTGTTTTGCCATTATACTCAATAGGTTTGAGTGTGTGACAAATTCGAGTCTTTTCAGGTTTAATCTCTAGTCCTACAGGTTTTAGCCATTCAGAAATAGCAGTCTTGCACTGTTCAATAATTTCGAGTGATGGTGATATTACTACGAAATCATCGGCGTATCTTATTGTAGTGGCTTGAGCCCTATTATTTTTCTTAGGATACATTGTTTCAATTAACCTAGCCATTCCCAACAGTGCGATGTTGGCTAGGAGTGGACTTATTACCCCTCCTTGGGGTGTCCCTGTTTCTGTATCATCGAAAACGCCGTTATCTAGCACTCCTGCTTTAAGCCATTGTTTCAGGTCTTTCTTTAGGTTGCTTGGACAATGAATTTTGTTCAGTAGATAATCATGGTTCACGGTAAGAGCATTTGGCTATATGTTAGGGGTCGAGAATGGAGTCACCACCATCCCCTCCCATTCAGAACCATACGTGAAAGTTTCCCTTCATACGGCTCCTGGTGTGGATACCCTGTTTTGTCAAAGGAGCAGAATCAACAGACCTGCTTTTTACTTCGATGTTCAGAGCTATATGCAGCACGTAGTCTTTAAACTCGTCCTCGCCATTATACTCTTACTGACCGCAGTATCTATATCCACACCGTGACAATTGGGCATATCCCAACCATGACAATTGGGCTTTAGCTTCTGGTCACATCCTTAGCCCTCTAAGCATGCGCTTACATTTTTCACTACTGCCTTGTGAATTGCATTACTCACTTGTTTATGGGCAGAGCATTAGAGGGGTTACAACGTTCCGATTATATGGGCATTCCATCGTTAGATTTGTCCTATCGACCGTGGTACTTCTAAAGGTCTGTGTGGGTAGAATGCAGAATCCCCCACTTTTCCCCTTGCCCTTTTGGGCGCAGCGTGTCAACCTATTTCGCTGCTCGTGCTTTACGATGGTTCAAGTCGGACATTCGGTCTTCCTAATCATAGATGGTTGGCAGTGGTCGCGTCTTGGTAGTAGGTTCTACCTCACGCCTTCCGTTCCCCGCTTCTATCCTGGAGTTATGATTTCCAAAACTGGGGGTGGCTATCGCCGTTACTCTCTACTCCCTGATTTCTCAGTTCGTTTATGACCTTGAGTTCCCTGCCTTGCTTAGTTACCTAAGCGTCGGGACATATAATCAGTTATGAGGATGCTCAGGAGAGGTCTCCTTATATCCAGATTCGGAGCTGGAATCCTCACCAGGTAGTTATTTCGGGCATTTCAGCCCTATTTCATACCCGAACGTCTCGCACCTGCATCCAGTATGTAATAACCTCCTTTGTTTATACTTTGAAAGATTCTGGATATTGCATCATGGGCTGACCGTCCGGGTCGGAACCCATAGCTGTTGCTTTCAAACCTCGATTCCCATTCAGGTTCGAGTGCCGACTTTACCAAGGCTTGCCTTGCTCTATCTTGGATAGTGGGTATTCCCAGAGGACATTTTTCATCCCTTCCGGGTTTTTGAATCCACACCCTACGCAGTGGTTTTGCTTTGAGATTTCCTTTGATACTCTTAGCTAGTTCCAGTCTTTGTCTTGGGGAGATTGCTCTCATTCCATCGACACCTGCTGTCTTTTTGCCTTGATTATCTTGAGTCACTCGCCGCACTGCTAAGAGTCGGGCATAATATGATTTCACCAGTAGACGTTGCCACCTTCTTGCTTTTGCGTCCTGTCCCGATTTAGCTGCTTGAAATATCCTCTTTTGGAGCTTGAAAACTTTACGTTGAACTTTCGCCCATGGTATAGCTTTCCATACACTCGTAGTCTTGATTGGCTTTGATTTCTCAAACCATTTCTTTAAACTCGCTTTCGTCATAATGACTCCTACTAGACTCTATTCTTTACAATCAAACCGTGACTTGTCAGCATATCCCTGCCATTACAGCAGGGCGTTAGCTTCTGGTCACATCTCATCCCCTAATAGGCTTGCGCTTACACTTTCACTACTGTTTATCTCGACCAGATAATCAGAGCCTAAGAGGGGTTAAAACGTTCCGTTTATATGGGCATTCCATCTTTAGACTTGTCCTATCCACCGGGGTACTTTAAAGGTCTGTGTAGGTGTTATATAAAGAACCCTACTTTTCCCCTTACCCTTTTGGGCGCAGCGTGTCAACCTATTTCGCTGCCTGCTAATGACGATGGTTCAAGTCGGAACATTCAGATTTCCTTAGTCATGGATGGTTGGCAGTGGTCGGATTATTGGGAATAGGTTTTCCCTCACGCCTTCCGTTCCCCGCTTCAATCTGACGGGTTGTGATTCCTAAAACTGGGGGTGGCTATCGCCGTTACTCTTTCCCACAATCGCCTAAGTGGTTTTAATACTCCTCCTTATGGTGTAATTGAGCATTACGATTTTCTTTGTGGGATTGACCTTGAGTTCCCTGCCTTGCTTTTCGCTTCGGGACATATAAACAGTTATGGGGATGGTCAGAAGCGAGGTTCTTATATTCAACCGATGGGCTGAAATCCCCACCAGGCGGTTATTTCGGGTATTACAACCCTATTTCATGCCTGAACGTCTCGCACTTTTAGGTGTAGCCTAGCTTTTTACAGTGTTATCGCTACTACTTTGGCTTACTTTTTTAGGTCCATCAAGATCCGCCATGTTTTAGTAGATCTTTTCTGAACCCAAGGTCTTGCAACCTGAGCGGATATCCTATTATGTTACCACAATCTGCTCACCTGATCACCGACAGCCAGACTGACATAAATCTATGTAAAGTTTTGTCAAAAACCTCTTGCTTTTTGGGGTAATTTGTTGTATAAGTGCGGAAGTTGACCGTATCCTAATTGCTGTAGTGGATGTTATAGCATTAGTCAAGGTGGTTAGGACGCAGCTGGGAGAACGGAATCCATGGCATCATCGAGAGAATCAAACTGCTCACGTGCAATGGCGAATGCGGGCTTTCAACCACGACCAACATTTCTCTATCTTGTTGAGGTCTGGCGAATAAGGTGGTAGATAGAGCAAACGGCATTGAGCCGCCTCCACTAGCTCAGGAATCCGTCCCCCTTTATGAAACGTTGCATTGTCTAGCACTAGAGTCTGACCTGGCTTCAGTGTTGGAATTAAGATGAACTCCAACCACAACTCAAACACTGTCCGATTACAACAACCCTCAAAGGTAAAGGGAGCTAAGAGTTGTTGATAACACCATGCGGCCATATAGCTCACCCTGCCCTGCCTCTTCCCGGATTTGAGGGCATCGAAGCGTTGTCCTTCCTCGCAGTAACCATAAGGATAATCCGAGTCTTGACTATTCATGCCAGCTTCATCGAGGTAAACCAACTCTTCCGGCTCCATATGTTGAATCTGAGCAATAAACTCCTCTCGCTGTTGCTGATCACGTTCTTGGTAGCCGTAAGTTTTTTTTCTGGTGAAGCCAATTTTCTTCAAGGCTCTGGATATGGTGCGAGGAGAGATGTCGTCATCCCAAAGTTGAGCCATTTGAGCGGAGGTTTTGTGGCCATGCTCTTGGGCAAAAGCCTTGAATTTATGCCAGTCGGTAATTTTGTGGCTATGACCAGGTGGGCGATTAGGTTTAGGGAGGAAGTCGCCGGTGTGTTCTTTTCTTTGCAGCCAGAGATTGATGGTGTTCCGGCTGACATGGAAAACTTGACTGGCTTCTGTTTTGGGCATACCGTCTAGTTCAATTGCATCAATAACTTTTTGTCTGAGGTCGTAACTATAGGGGGCTGGCATTTTTGGTCTTCTTAGTCATCTCGTCCTCTCCATTATACGTCCTAACTTTCCTGTCTGGTGCTATAGGTTGATACGCTGCGATCAAAAGGGCAAGGGGAAAAGTAGGAGGCTGTTATAACTACCTACATAGACCTTTAAAAGTACCCCGGTGGATAGGACAAATCTAAAGATGGAATGCCCGCATAGATGGAACGTTTAAACCCCTCATTGGCTCTGCTAATAAATAAGTGAGTGTGCGAGATGTTTAGGAATGAAATAGGGCTGAGATGCTCGAAATAACCTCCTAGTGGGGACTTCAACCCCTTGGTTGAATACAAGAAACTCGTATCTCGTTTCTGAGCATCCCCATAACTGTTTATATGTCCCGACGTTGGGAGGAATCCAAACAAGGCAGGGAACTCAAGGTCAAGACTGAACGCTGGTGTTATGTACAGCAGGAAGTTGAGAGTAAAGGCGATAGCCACCCCCAGTTTCAGGACTCACAACCCGTCAGATTGAAGCGGGGAACGGAAGGCGTGAGGGAAACCTGTTCCCAATAACCCGACCACTGCCAATCATCTATGATTAGGGAAACCGAATGTCCGGCTTGAACCATCGTCAATTTATAGTAGCGAAACAGGTTGAAACGCTGCGCTCAAAAGAGCAAGGGGAAAGTAGGAGTTTACTTACACTACCTACACAGACCTTGAAAATACCCCGGTGGATAGGACAAATCTAAAGATGGAATGCCCATATAAACGGAACGTTTAAACCCCTCTTAGGCTCTGCTAATAAACAAGTGAGCAATATTACTCGCAAGCAGAGCGTGAAAAGTGTAAGCGTATGGTGCGAGACGTTCGGGTATTAAATAGGGCTTAAATGCCCGAAATAACTACCCGGTGAGGATTCCAGCTCCGAATCTGGATATAAGGAGACCTCTCCTGACCATCCTCATAACTGGTTATATGTCCCGACGCTTAGGGAACTAAGCAAAGCAGGGAACTCAAGGTCATAAACGAACTGAGAAATCAGGGAGTAGAGAGTAACGGCGATAGCCACCCCCAGTTTTGGAAATCATAACTCCAGGATTGAAGCGGGGGAACGGAAGGCGTAGGTCGGAACCCACCTCCTACTCGACCACTGCCAACCATCTATGATTAAGGAGACTGAATGTCCGGCTTGAACCATCGTAATACACTAGCAGCGAAATAGGTTGACACGCTGCGCCCAAAAGGGCAAGGGGAAAAGTAGGGGGTTCGTGCGACTACCTACACAGACCTTTAAAAGTACCCCGGTTCTGAGGACAAATCTAACGATGGAATGCCCATATAAACGGAACGTTGGTGCGAGACGTTCAGGCAAAAAATAAGGTTGAAATACCTGAAATAACCGCCTGGTGGGGACTTAAACCCCTTGGTTGAATATAAGGAGATCTCTCCTGACCATCCTCATAACTGTTTATATGTCCCAACGATTAGTATCCCACGATACAAATCAAGGCAGGGAACCCAAGGTCAAAACCAACTAACTCATACAAATTACTTATACAAATTCTACAAATAGATAAGTAGAAGTTAGAGAGTCAGGGTAACGGCGATAGCCACCCCCAGTTTTGGGAATCACAACCCCAGGATTGAAGCGGGGAACGGAAGGCTCCAAGGTGTAACCCAACACCAGAATCGAGACCACTGCCAACCATCCATGATTAGGGAAACCGAATGTCCGGCTTGAACCATCGTAATGATTGGGCAGCGAAACAGGTTGATACGCTGCGCTCAAAAGAGCAAGGGGAAAAGTAGGAACTTCAATGTCATAACTACACAGACCTTTAAAAGTACCCCGGTGGAAAGGACAAATCTAAAGATGGAATGCCCATATAAACGGAACGTTTTAACCCCTCTTAGGCTCTGATAATCTGGTCGAGAAAGTCAGTAGTGAAAGTGTAAGCGTAAGCCTATTAGGGGGTGAGATGTGACCAGAAGCCAACGCCAGACTGTAATGGTAGGGATATGCTAACGGGTCACGGTTTGATTGTAAGAATAGAGTCTAGTAGGTGTACAAATGGCGATAGCGAGTTTAAAGAAAGGATTTGGCAAGCCCAAACCAATCAAGACTACGAACAACGCATGGAAGGCCATCCCATGGACTAAGGTTCAACGGAAAGTTTTCAAGCTCCAAAAGAGTATATTTCAAGCAGCTAAATCGGGACAGGACGCAAAGGTAAGAAGGCTGCAACGTCTATTGGTGAAATCATATTATGCCCGACTCTTAGCAGTGCGACTGTAGGGGCGGGTTCCACGGTCAGCCATGCTTCCCAACAGTCAGCTTAATAAACCCGCCCCCCAAGCGGGTCAAGGTAAAAAGACGGTTGGAGTAGATGGTGTGATAGCAATATCCCCTAAACAAAGGCTAGAAATGACCGAGAAAATCAAAGGAAACCTCAAAGCAAAACCACTGCGAAGGGTGTGGATTCCAAAACCTGGTAGGGATGAAAAAAGCTGGAATAGGAATTCCCACAATCCAAGATAGAGCCAGGCAAGCCTTGGTTAAGTCGGCACTTGAGCCCGAATGGGAGTCAAGATTTGAGGGCACTAGCTATGGGTTCCGTCCCGGACGGTCAGCCCAGGACGCAATTGGTAGAATTTACACTGCCATAAATCAAGGACAATACTATGTACTTGATGCAGATATAGCGAAATGCTCTTACCGTGAACCATGATTATCTACTGTCCAAAATTCATTGTCCAAGCTGCCTAAAAAGAGACCTGAAACAATGGCTCAAAGCAGGCGTGCTAGATAACGGTGTATTTGAGGATACAGAAGCAGGGACACCCCAGGGAGGGGTAATAAGTCCAATACTCGCCAACATCGCACTGTTGGGAGTAGAAAGGCTAGTTAAAGGAATGTATCCAAATAAAGGCACAGCCACTCAGGTGAACCTTATAAGATATGCCGATGATTTTGTGGTCATCTCCAAAGACCTAGGAATCATTGAACAGTGCCAAACTGCTATCACCAAATGGTTAAAACCGGTAGGATTAGAGATTAAACCCGAAAAGACTCGAATTGGTCACACACTCAAACCTATTGAGTATAATGGCAAAACAGAAGAACCTGGGTTTGATTTTCTCGGATTCAATATCAGGCAATACCCAGTAGGAAAATACAAGTCTGGAAAAACAGGGGGATATAAGAGTCGATTAATCGGACATAAAACCCACATAAAACCCAGCCAAAAAGCAGTTGTTGCCCACACAGAAGTGATAAAAGGTGTAATTAAACGATATAAGACAGCACCTCAATCAGCCCTGATAAGTAGACTAAACCCAATTATAAGAGGATGGGCAAACTATTACTCAGCAGTAGTCTCAACAGAGACCTTCAATAAGCTAGATAATACAATCTGGCAAATGTTAAGGGCATGGACAATATCAAGATGCGGAAAGGCAAGTTACAAAAAGCTAAGTAATTATTTCAGACATGGAACAATTAAACTTAGCAATGGGAAAGAAAGACACGAAAATTGGCTATTCCAAACCAAAGATGGGATACATCTATTCAAACACATCTGGACCCCAATTGTCAGACACACCCTAATACGCCCCGACGCAACACTTTATGACGGAAATTGGACTTACTGGGCCACCAGGAAAGGACAAGCAATCGACACGCCAATTAGGGTAGCAAAACTACTCAAAAAACCAAAAGGTAGATGTACCTGGTGCGGGCAATTCTTTACCCCATCAGATTTAATTGAAGTAGACCACATTGTACCTAGAAGCCAAGGCGGAAAGGATGAATACAAGAATCTTCAATTATTACATCGCCATTGTCACGATGATAAAACAGCTCTTGATGAAAGAGATGTTGCTGTACTCTTAACAAAGAGACGGTCAAACTAGGAGCCGTATGAGGTGAAAGTCTCATGTACGGTTCTGCTGCTGAATGGGAGGGGTAGACCGTGAGGTTTATCTCGACCCCTAATTAACCCCTCTAATGCTCTGCCTATAAACAAGTGAGTAATGCAATTCACAAGGCAGTAGTGAAAAATGTAAGCGCATGCTTAGAGGGCTAAGGATGTGACCAGAAGCTAAAGCCCAATTGTCATGGTGGGGATATGCCCAATTGTCACGGTGGGGATATAGATACTGCGGTCAGTAAGAGTATAATGGCGAGGACGAGTTTAAAGACTACGTGCTGCATATAGCTCTGAACATCGAAGTAAAAAGCAGGTCTGTTGATTCTGCTCCTTTGACAAAACAGGGTATCCACACCAGGAGCCGTATGAAGGGAAACTTTCACGTATGGTTCTGAATGGGAGGGGATGGTGGTGACTCCATTCTCGACCCCTAACCCTTTCAGGGGAAAGGATGTGACTGAAAGCCAATGCCTAACTGTAATGGTTAGGATATGCCCACTAGTCACGGTGTGGATATAGAGACTGCGACAACTAAGAGTGTTTATGACGAGAGCGAGTTAATGACTACGTGGTTGTATATAGCTCCGAAAGTTGAGGTCATAAAGCAGGGGGTTGTAGCCCTGTTCCCAATGACAAAGGGGTATCCACACCAGGAGCCGTATGAGGTGAAAGTCTCAAGTACGGTTTGGAATTGGAGTTGGGGAAGGCGACTTCCCTTTCGACCATAACGAAATGCTCTTACCGTGAACCATGATTATCTACTGTCAAAAATTCATTGTCCAAGCAGCCTGAAGAGAGACCTGAAACAATGGCTCAAAGCGGGCGTGTTAGATAACGGTGTATTTGAGGATACAGAAGCAGGGACACCCCAAGGAGGGGTAATAAGTCCAATACTCGCCAACATCGCACTGTTGGGAATGGAAAGGCTAGTTAAAGGTGGAAAGGATGAATATAAAAATCTTCAGCTATTACACCGCCACTGTCATGATGATAAGACGGCACTTGACAATGCCAACGCTGTATCCTTAACAATGGAGCAGTCAGATTAGGATCCGTATGAGGTGAAAGTCTCAAGTACGGTTTTGTATGGGAGGGAGAGATGGTGACATCTCTCTCGACCCCTACTGGGTTCATGCCACACGTTCGATTTCTCTTATCATAGATGGTTGGCAGTGGTCGTATCTTGGTAGTAGGTTCTACCTCACGCCTTCCGTTCCCCGCTTCAACCTGAGGTTGTAAGCCCTCAAATTGGGGGTGGCTATCGCCTTATCTCTCAACTTTCTGCTATACTTGTAGAGTACGTGCGAAACGTTTAGGAGTGAAATAGGGCTGCGATGCCCGAAATAACCTCCTAGTGGGACTTTAACCCCTTGGTGGAATATAGGAATTGACTCTCTCATCCCCGACCATCCCATAACTGTTTATCTGTCCCGACGCTTGGAGCAATCTAAGCAAGGCAGGGAACTCAGGGTCAAGACTGATAGCTTAAACGATGGGAGTTGTGACCCATCTAGTAAAGCAGGAAGTTGAGAGATAAGGCGGTAGCCACCCCCAGTTTGAGGAATCATAACCCGTCAGATTGAAGCGGGGAACGGAAGGCGTGAAGTAGAACCTACTACCATATGCGACCACTGCCAACCATCCATGACTAAGGAAATCTGAATGTTCCGACTTGAACCATCGTAATAAGTAAGTAGCGAAATAAGTTGACACGCTGCGCTCAAAAGAGTAAGGGGAAAAGTAGGAGTCTCAACTCACTACCTACACAGACCTTTAAAATTACCCCGGTGGAAAGGACAAGTCTAAAGATGGAATGCCCGTATAAACGGAACGTTGAAACCCCTTTTAGGTTCTCAAGTGGCAGGATGTACCTGCACAGTAGTGAAAAGTGTAAGCGTATACCTTTAAGGGGAAAGGATGTGACTGAAAGCCAATGCCTAACTGTAATGGTTAGGATATGCCCACTAGTCACGGTGTGGATATAGAGACTGCGACAAGTAAGAGTGTTATGACGAAAGCGAGTTTAAAGATTACGTGTTGTATTTAGCTCCCAAAGTTGAGGTGACAAAGCGGGGGGTTGTAGCCCTGTTCCTACTGACAATAGGGTATCTACATTAGGAGTCGTGTGATGTGAAAGTATCAAGCACGGTTTGGAATTGGAGTTGGGGAAGGCGACTTCCCTTTCGACCATAACTACTTCTACGTTTAACAGCAGCAGTCCGTATATTGACCTTGAGATTCCCTTCCTTGCCTGGAGGTGAGTCCAAGCGTCGGGACATACAAACAGTTATTGGGTGTTCATGTCACCTTCATTTATCCAGACTCGGGGCTGGAACCCCACCAGGAGTTGATTTCAGGCATTGCAGCCTTATTTCTTCTCCTGAACGTTTCGCTCATATAAGAATATTTTACCATGCCCGACGACACTCCTGTTGCTATTGTCGATACTAATGAGGTTTATTGCCAATTTTATAATTTGGGACTAATTTCTTATCAACAGGCTTGGAGATGGCAGCAAGACTTAGTGGCCGATCGCATTAATTGTCCAAATTTAGAGGATATTTTGATTTTATTAGAACACCCGCCCGTTTATACCCTGGGACAGGGGGCTAGTTCTGAATTTCTCAAGTTTGACCCCCATGAGTCTGAATATGAACTGTACAGAGTTGAACGAGGGGGGGAAGTCACCTATCACTGTCCTGGCCAGTTGGTAGGATATCCGATTTTGAACCTGCGACGGCATCAAATGGACTTACATTGGTATTTGCGCCAACTAGAAGAAGTATTGATTCGGACAATTAGGGTTTGGGGAATTGAGTCCCAGCGCATCGAGGGTTTGACAGGGGTTTGGGTGGGGGAAACTAAAGTAGCAGCCATTGGGATTAAGGTCAGTCGCTGGATTACCATGCACGGGTTCGCCTTGAATGTTTGTCCTGACTTAACTGGATTTAAAGCGATCGTTCCCTGTGGTATTTCTGATTTCCCCGTAGGGAGTCTGGCTGAATTAGTCCCGGATATTTCCATCGAGCAAGTCCGGGATGTTCTCGCCGCCTGTTTTGCTGAAGTTTTTGGAGTCACCCTCGCCTGATTACAAGGGTCCGAAAAGGTGTAGGCACAGCGATGCCATAACTTGAGCCAAAGGAGCCCCACAAGGGGGGATGAGCCCATCAAAACTAAGATTTTGAAAGCGAGTTGCTGGGGTAGCAGCGAGTGCTTGCGGAAAGTTTCCTCCCATTGATTAGGAGATAGTCGGGGGATTAACCACTTGCCAAACTGGGCATATAAGGCTGGAATGACGGGGGAGGTCAAAGCCGTAGAGGTGAATAATCCTCCTAATACCACGATGGCGAGGGGTTGTAGAACTTCATTTCTGGTTCGGATTCTGTGCGTTCGCGCAGCGTGCCCGCCAGAAGTATCGCCAAGGGTAGCATTCCCAGAGCAGAAGTTAAAGCGGTCTGACCGATAGCGTGCAAACGTTCGCGGGGAGCCTTGAGTGATGACTTCTTTGAAGTGCATCCCTCTCCGGTTCGGATTCTGGTTGTAGTTATCCACCAACAGTAAACCATTGCGGACAGCCACCCCAAACAGCGTAATAAAACCGATTAGAGAAGCGATAGAAATCACCCCCCCCCGTTAGGACAATCGAGATAATACCCCCCACCAAGGCCAAGGGAAGATTGAGCATAATGGCCACAGTCGCGCCTGAGAGACACGCGCCAGCGAAGAACATCAAAATGGCAATTATAATCGCGGCTAGGATGCTATACCAGACCAGATTATTGGTGGCTTTTTGTTCCGCTTCAAACTGTCCGCCATATTGGATAAAGTAGCCATTGGGTAACTGGACATTTTGGCGGATAGCAGCCTGAATGTCACTCACCACACGGACTCAGTCTCGCGTTTGCGTTTGTAGCGCGGACACTACAATTAAACGAGACACATTTTCAAGTTCGGGTTCTACCACATTAGCCCCCATACCTTGACGAGACTCTAGCCACAGCACGCTAGGGGAATCATTTGTCCCGTGGGGGTAGAGAGGGGAATCGCCCCAATGGCATCTAAATTATTGCGTGAGGCGAAGTGCAACCGACGGTAATATTAATCAGTTGTTGATTTTCCGGGACTTGGGACACCACTTGACCATTGAGAGCGGTTTCCACCACCTCAGAAATGGCAGCCATGGTTAAACCATAACCAGACTGCAACTGGCGGTCATAATGAATTTGAACCCCGCGGATAGGTAATTGAGGTTCTAATTGTAAGTCGAAGGGCTCCCGCAATAGGTTTTATAGCATCTCGGACTTGTTAAGCGACTTGACGCAACTGGACTAAATCGGGGCCAAAAATTTTGACAGCGTTCGCGTAGCGTGTGCGTAGCACGTATCGCACTTCTGACCCCCGATAAAACTTCATCCATGCGGTGAGAAATAAAACCGCCAATATTAGGCGCAACACCGGGCAATTGCAGAAACTTCGCAAGCCAGTTGTTGAACAGCCGCCTCTCGGTCTTGTAGGGCAAGAAAACGAGACTCCACATCCACATGGGCCATGTTCACCCCCGCCCCATCAGCATCCCCCGGAGCGCGTCCAGCACGAACTTGTACCCATTCATAAAGGGGATGATCTTGTAGGGATTGAGCCAGAGCCATTCCCGCCCGATTGGTCATCTCCAAAGAGACCGACTGAAATAAAACCATAGAGTTCACCATAGATTTTTCCTGAAATCAGGCGCAGAAAACCCGTCCCAAGGAAGGCACAACGGCGCTATGTAGACAACGTAGGAGGCTAAGGCTAATCCTAAAATCAGTTGGGGAGTCCGGACCAGACAAGTCTCGCCGTGGGCGATACAAACGCGGATGCCCCACGTGAAATAAATGTGCCTTCTTGGGGGAGTTGATGATGAGCCAATAAAATAGCACAGAGGGCGGCCGAAAGGGTCCCCAGGCCAAGGTAGAAGCGACAATGGAGAGCAAATAAGCCCAACCCATGGGGGCAAAAATCCGCCCTTCTACCCCCGTTAAAGTAAAAATGGGGGCAAAGACGACGATGATAATAACCGTGGAAAAAATGACAGCCAACGCCACCATGACCGAAGTTTCATAAACCAGACAACCGAGAAAGGGGGGGTTGGGGTTTTCTTGGGTTTGATTCCGCCGTAAACCGCGATAGCAGTTTTCCATATCCTGGGGGGGCATCATCGACAACTGACCCAATCGCCACCACTAAGCCCCCCAAGGTCATGGTATTAATCCCTAAACCAAAGGCTTTCATGAACATTAAGCCAATCAAGAGAGATAAGGGAATGGCACTCAGGGTAATGATAGCCGTGCGCCAATTCATTAAAAAGAGCAACATAATTACCGACACGATGATGATGCCTTGAATGAGGGAGCCGCTAACGTTGCCAATAGCAGAATCAATAAAGTTTGACTGGCGGAAGGTGCGTTGAACCCGGACATCGGCGGGAAAGGTGGACTGTAGGGAGTTCATCACCGCTTCCACCGCTTGGGTGACGGTGGGGGTATCTACATCCGGTTGCTTGTTAATCATCAATACAACAGCCGGCTGTCCGTTGAAGCTGGCATCTAAGAGTTTAAGTGCTGCTCCGGTTTTGACTTCCGCCACATCTTGGAGCTTTGGAGGTTCGCCGTCTTGAACGGCCGCCACTGACTGCTGTAAGTCGGCGTCGGTGTTCATCTGTCCGATCCCTCGGACGAGTAACTCTTGACCCCCCCCTCGCCGAACCCCCCCGGGGCGTTGGAAGGGGCGGACCGTGCGGCGGCAGTGACTTCATTGAGGGAGACTTGGCGCGATCGCAACAGTTGTGGATTCACGGTTGCCTGGTTTTCCCGTTCATCCCCCCCATAAATAGTCACCTGAGACACACCTGGCACCCGGAGAATCTGATTTCTGAGGGTAACATCCACCAAACGGCGTAAATCCATCAGAGAGGTTTCTCCCTGACCATTGACCGTAAAGGCATATTGCAGAATCGTTCCCAACGGAGAGACTAAGGGGGAAATTTCCGGCGGATGAATCCCTTGGGGCAGTTGACTCCGGTTCGGATTCTGTTGGAGTCGGTCCAACTGCAGCCTGCCGCGCTTGGTAAATATCAGCCTCTTGGTCAAAGACAACATGAACCATAGAGAGTCCCCAATTGGAGGACGAACGAACCAGACAACGGTGACACTGGGTAAGCCATTCACGGTTGCCTGGTTTCACCCTGAACCGTAATCTGAGCCTCTACTTACTCCGGAGCCAAACCAACCGCCTCAGTTTGGATATCTACTTGAGGGGGAGCAAAGGGAGGGAAAACATACTCGGGCATTTGAGTAATTGTCACCAACCCCCAGATGGTGATGACCAGAGATCCAATCACCATTAACCACCGTTGAGCAATGGAATTTTTTAGCGGCGGATTTTGAATGGTGTTAAACATCGACGGGCTATCAACCTCCCTTATTTGTCAGAGAAGAGATTTTTGTTCCGACGACTTCCGGATCCAGAAGAAAATCCCACCACAGAAGAGCAAAACTCCTCCACGGGCGGCGGCTAGTGTTCATTAGGGAAAACTGAGTGGCTTGTAAGGTACATTGCGCTCTGTATTGTCCTCATGGGTGTCTGGTTTTGGGGGGAAACTTCATCGGTGGGAGTGGTGGCGGTTTCTGGACCCGGTACCGTTGTTGCGGTTTGGGTTTTGCGGGATTCAGCATAGAGGGATAAACTGCCCCACCTCACGAGTTGTTCCCCAACGGATAACCCGTTTGTGACTTCGACCCATTCCCCGTTTGTTGCTCCGATTTGCACTCCGGAGGGTTCATAAAAACTACCATACAAGACAAAGGCTAACTGTTTCCCCTACGCATCGACTAAGGCGCTTGCTATGAACAAGAACGCGGGAACTGCCATCAAAGGCGCACTTGCATGGGAGCCCGACGGGTCCCGAGGAGGGGATCGGTTTCTGGGTTGACGGGAACTCGGTCAATCCCGCCTTCGGCTTGAAACTCCCGGGGCCGTGTCCCACATGGGCTAGGGTTAGGGTGGGTGTGCCGAAAATTAAGCCCAGAGCGAACATTGAGCCAATCATAGAAGTTGTGTTCATTAGACCTCCTCACAAAAACATGGGGTTTTCTGCCAAATCTTCCCCAGTGTGCCAAAGAGGAGATGAAATCTAGGTGAAATCTCACCCCTTTTTTCTCGCAGTCTGTTAACCTCGATCGCAGTCGTCTCCCCCTTGCACACGATGCGAATTCTGTTGGTCGAAGATGAAGCGGAATTAGGATAGGCGGACCGCGCAAGTTCTGGTCAATGAGAAATATATTGTCGATTGGGTGACGCGGCCGAGTGCAGGCCTGGCATTGCGATCGAAAGTCAGTGGACGGATTACACGGTGGCGATTGGCCGATTGGCTTGTGCCGGAGTTGTCGGGTTTGGAGTTATGTCAACGCATCCGCGCGAACCCGCACCCTCTACCCATTTTGATGTTAACGGCTCTGGGACAACCGGATCATCGAATTACTGGACGTAGGTAGCACCTACGCGGCGATTATTTGGTGAAACCTTTTGTGATGGCGGAATTATTGGCAAGGGTTGCGCGCACGGACCGCGGCGATCGCCCACCCTCCAACCCCAAACCCTGACTTGATGAGCATTTATGCGCATCGGCGCGACGAACAATACTATCTGTAATCGACTCACCCAACCTCACTCAATGATTCCCTTAACGGTCAAAGAATTTCAGATTTTTGCCTATTTAATGCAAAATCCCGATCGCATTATTCCGGGGAGTAAAATCCGCTATCAACTTTGGTAGGGGGAGGAAGAACCCATCAGTAATGTGGTGGCGGCGCAAATGCGCTTATTACGGCGCAAACTAGCGAGTTATGGCGCTTGTATGCCCCATTGAAACTATTCGCGGTCAGGGCTATCGTTTTAAGTTGAATCCCGAAGCCCCATCCTCGTCAGAAGGCTCTTTGGGGTAGTTCACCCCGCCCGACGCGATGAATAGCTATCAACTGTTTCGCCATAGCAGAATCCGTCTGGCCCTTTGGTATGCGTTAGTGATGGGTGGGATTTTGGGTTGATCAGGGTTTGGGGTGTATCGCTCTCTGATTCAGTCGAGGACCGGCGGCGATGGAACGGGAAATGGAATCGATTGCTGGGACACTTCATGATAGTTTGGAACCGATGCTCCCTCAATCTGGAGATCCAACGGGTCGGAGAAGGGCAAATTTTTCCCGATTTATGTCTAAAAGGAAAACCGATTGTTACCATCATCCCCGATTTATTCAACGTCATACCATTGGCATTAGCGATCGCAGTACCTACTATATCCGGGTGTTCAATCATCGCGGTGAACTCTTAGCCTTTTCCCCCAACCATCCTCTCCCCTTACCCCAAACCTTCAACCCCCCCGATTGGCAAACCTTTCGCAGTGCGAGAGGGACGCGCTACCATCAATTCACTACCATTCTCCACAGTGCGGGGGTTAATCCTCAAACGCCAATGCACTTAGATTCCTCTTGGGGATATATCCAAATTGGACGCACGAAGCGCGATGTTTGATGCAGAAGTTAATCGAATGAGGTGGATTTTAGGTTTAGGGTTTCCTTTGGCGTTAGGTTTAGTCGTGGTGGCTGGTTGGTGGCTGTCTGGATTAGCGATGCAGCCGATTTACCAATCCTATCAACAGCAACAACAGTTTACTGCCAATCCGGACCATGAACTGCGCTCTCCCCTCCGGACTCTTTTAGCAACTATTGAGGCTATTTTACGGGTTCCCCCATCAAATCCCCAGCAAATGCAGGCGATGCTACAAACCCTTGAACGACAGGGACGACGTTTAAGCCATTTAATCGCCGATTTATTATTTCTCAGTACCTTGGAACATCAATCCTCCAGCCAAGCCTTTAAACCCTGTTGTTTAAATGATTTAATTCATGATTTAACTGAAGAATATGCAGAATTTGCAACTAGGCGCGGAAATTCATCTAATGCAAGAAGTTCCGGCTCCGGAAATTTATGTGTTAGGTAATGAATCTCAGCTTTATCGTTTAGTGTCCAATTTAATCGCTAATGCCATTCAATATACGCGCCATAGCAGGGGAAGTGGTTGTGAGTTTAATGGTGCGCGATCGCACGGCTTTAATTACAGTCCAAGATACAGGGATTGGCATGGCCGATCGCCGCCCCAACTCGAATTTTTGAGAGATTTTATCGGGTGGATAGCGATCGCTCTCGCCCAACTGGGGGAACCGGATTAGGACTAGCCATAGCACAGGCGATCGCTTATCATCATCAAGGTTCTTTGACGGTCAAAAGTGAACTCGGAAAAGGCAGTTTATTCACCCTGCAATTTCCTTGTATAGCAGAACCAAAGTTGCTTAAAAACTTCCCCTCTCTGAAACGGTGAGTCTTTCAAGGGGATTTGAGATTAGAAGGGAATCGGATCGTCATCACCCGGAGTATCTGACCCTGATGGTTCAGGGTTAGGAGTAACGGGAGAGCGAGTTGCAGGTAGCTCATATTCTAATCCAGAGGTTGGGGGATTAGGGCTCGTGCGGTTACGACTACCAAGGGGGACCACATTACTCGGGGCGGAACTGGGGGCGGAACTGGGGGCGGAATGAGTGTTGATTGGGGTTTCTGGGTTGCCAGATATCAAACTACTGATAGTATAAATCCGCGTCGCGACCAATTCGGCTCGCTTCTCTTTAAAGCCTTCGGGTCTTTCCACCACGTTCATCCCCAAGCGACCTTCGATGAGTACACAATCGCCCACATGATAGTTTTGTCCAATTTCTTGGGCCGTATTTCCCCATCCAATTACTTTTAAGTGTGATGGGGGGTCATTGGGTCGGTTACTGCTGAACTCGACTAACATTTCGGCAATGGGTATTTGATTATCGGCTGTGTAGCGCAGTTGTGGTTCCTGAATAATTTTAGCGGTCAAAATACAGCTATTCATGAAAATTATGTCTCTTGAAAACAGTAGGTTACAGATTTAGAGCTCTGAATCAGGGCTAATAGTCTTCTCGGTTCATACCTTGAACTTGATTTACAAAATCTTGTACCATATTTCGGTATTCTCTGAGGGTAGTATCAGCCCAATCTCGATCGTCGCTGTTGGCATAGATATGGATTAGGGGTTCTCCGGCATCGGGAAGGATCAAAATCCAATTATCGTCTTGGTAGTTAATGAGTTTGACTCCATCGATCAATTCTAAGTTTTCTGGGGCATGGGTTTCTACTAGATGTCGCATGAGTGCGCCTTTAACAGACCAAGGACAACGAACAGTATAGCGACGGTGTATGACATGGGGGAGATCGGTGCGAATTTGACCGAGCGATCGCTCCTGTGTGGTCAGAATTTCAATCATTTTGGCAATCGAGAACATGGCATCAAAACCGGGGTGCATTTGGGGGAAGATGAACCCCATATCACCACTACCGCCGAGTACGACATTAGGATGAGCTTGACAGGCTTCCATTAAAGCCGTGGGGTTGGCTTTAGTGCGGATAACTATGCCATCGTGTCGTCGGGCGATTTGTTCGACGGCGGAGGAGGCTTGAACGGGTACTACCACCGTGCTTCTGGGGTGAGCGGTCAGAACCATAGTCACCATCAGGGCGGTTAGTTCTTCTCCCCTAATTAGGCTACCACTTTCATCTACTAAAATAAACTGTTCGCCGTTAGCATAGACTTGAACGCCGAAATTAGCTCTCAGGGCTTCCACCACTCGGCCCAGTTGATCGAGTAGGTTTTCGCGATCGCTTGGGGAAATAGCAATTTGATTCAGACTAGCATTGAGGACGACCGCATCACAACCAAACTTAGCCAGTAGTCGGGGTAAAAGGGCTCCCGATACTGCATAGACGTAATCTATCACCACTTTAGCGTTGCTGTGGCGCAGGCTTTCGATATTGAGGTGTCTTTCAAAGGCGGTGCGGTAGGTGTCGATCACTTCGCTGGGGTAGGTCATGTTACCAATTTCGGAGACTCCGGCGCGTCGCAGGTCTTCCTTGAAGTAAGCACCTTCAATTTTTTTCTCTTTGGCTTTGGTGATGTTAATGCCTTTGTTGTCGAGAAATTCAATCAGAATCTGATCGGAGCGATCTGGAGATAGGCGCACATGAATACCGCCAACAACGGTGAGGTTACGAATCACGGTGCGGACTACGGGAATAGCGGTGTCTTCTAGGTTAAGGACATTGACTCCCACGGACATCAAGCCCGAAATTAGCGATCGCGTTACCATGCGAGAAATCCGCCGTTGGTCACGGGATACCGCAACGGTGGCGACTTGTTTGAGAGTTGACCCGTAGGCGGCTCCTAGTTTAACCGCAAATTCGGGGGTAATATCAATGTTAGCGAGTCCGAGAACCCCCCGTTGACCGAAAAGGTTACGCCTAGCGGTGTTTCCCCAAATTAGGTTGATGTTGAGGGTAGCCCCAGATTCAATTTTTTTACTAGGCCAAACGCGGACATTGGGGCTGATCAGGCTTTCTTCTCCTACGGTGGATAGGGAGCCGACTACTGCCCCTTCCAGGACGTGGGCGCGGCGGTCTACCCTGGCTCCTCTAGCAATCACACAGGCGCGTAAATGTACGTCCTCACCGATAATGGCTCCATTCCAAACAATGGGGCGTTTCAGGTTAGCATCACTCCCTACAGTGACATTATCTCCGAGGATAGTTCCGGCTTCTAATTGCGATCGCGGTCCAATTCTACAGTTATTACCAATAATGACTGGGGCTTCAATGCGGGCATAATCATCAATGTAGGTGTTTTCCCCGACCCAGACTCCTGGCGATCGCTCTTCGTAGGGAAAATCTAGCTTAACTTTTCCGCGTAATGCGTCATATTGGGATTCACGATAGGCTTCTAAATGACCCACATCGCACCAGTAACCGTCTGCAATAAAGCCATACATAGGAACCCCTTTGTCTAATAAAAGCGGAAAAAGGTCGTTGGAAAAATCGCATTCCTGATTAGGGGGCAGATATTCCAGGACTTCCGGTTCTAGGACATAGATTCCCGTGTTGACCGTATCGGAAAATATTTCGCTGGTGGAGGGTTTTTCTAAAAACCGCTTGATGCGTTGATTCTCGTCCGTAATCACCACGCCAAAATCGAGGGGGTTGGGAACCCGGGTTAATATCAACGTAGCCTTCGATTTTTGGGAAGTGTGAAACTTAACGGCGGCGCTGAGGTCAAAATCAGTAATGCTATCGCCACTGATCACTAAGAAGGTACTGTCTAGGAGTTCGGCAATATTTTTGACACATCCTGCAGTTCCCAGAGGTTGATCCTCTTCCACCGAATAGGTCATTTGAACGCCAAAGTCGCTGCCATTATGGAAGTATTCCCGCATGATGTCGGGTAAATAGTGCAGGGTAGCGATAACTTCCTGGAAGTGGTGCCGCCTCAGTAGGTTAATGATATGTTCGGCAATGGGGCGGTTGAGTATAGGCACCATTGGTTTGGGTAAATCACAGGTAAGAGGTCTGAGTCGCGTTCCTGACCCCCCAGCCATCAGCACTGCTCTCATAATTCCTCCTGGCGGCTTATTAAAAACAATCTTAAACTTTTCCGGCTAAGATTTAGCTTTTCTTTAGATTCATTTTGGTTTTGCTCACTGAATGCTGCCCAATCATAAATTTTTATGAATTTCGCCGAAAAGTTTGAGTGTACAGGGCTAGATTGTATTTAATTTTACCCCTTTGTGGGCAGGTTAGTTGATATAACTAAGTTCCATTTCACAGATGATTTGGAGGCAAGTATGCAATATACATTTAATCTGGTGGGAGTTTCTCCAATTCTTTCGTTTTTTTACCAGCAACAGCAGCAACAGGAACAACAGACCAGCGGCATTGAATATCTGGGTCATCGTCAGTGTACCCTGGATATGTTTCTTGAATCGGTGGAAATGGTGGCATCGAAGCAGGGATGGCAATGCGATCGCGTTGTGGATACGGTGATTAATTTTTGGATGAATAATTCTGAGAGTATCCAGTATTGGAAAGGCAGACTTGAGGATGCTGGTCACGAGAATTTGCTGGTGGCGCGGGTGGCTGATTTGAAGTCTTTGCGGACTACTTTTGAGTCGTTACTTGATGCTTAATGGGTACATGGCGGGTGGCGGGTGGTTTCAGGAAAATCAGAAGAAACCCGCCCCATGATGGTGTGCCATAAATAGTTAACTATTGATATGATTTGGGATCGCACTCTTGATCCGGTTGGCTGATGGGTGCGAGTTGTTTCGTGGCTTGATCTGATGTCTCGTGCTAAAGCGCTGCAATTTTATGTGATTACTCGCCTGTTATTGGCTCCACTAATGTTGTGGACGATTACTTCGGTGGTGTTTCTGTTGTTGCGGGCGACACCAGGTGATCCGGTCGATGCTATTCTTGGCCCTAGAGCCCCTAGTGCGGCTAAGGAGGCGTTGCGATCGCAGTTGGGTTTGGGGGGGTCGTTGCTAGAACAATATATAAGTTATATGGGGGCTCTACTGCGCTTCGATTTGGGCACTTCTATAACTACTCAAGGACAGTCGGTCTGGCAGATTATTAGTGATCATTTTCCCGCTACCGTCGAATTAGCAGTTTTTAGTATGTTGGTGGCGGTCGTGGTGGGAATTACTGTCGGGGCTGTGGCCGCTTTTAAACCTAATACTATTTGGGACACTGGGGGACGCTTATTTGGAATTATTACTTATTCGGTTCCCGCTTTTTGGGCGGGGATGCTGTTGCAGTTGATTTTTGCAGTCTGGCTGGGCTGGTTTCCTTTGGGGAATCGTTTTCCGGTGACCGTGACTCCTCCTCCTACTTATAGCGGACTTTATACCGTTGATAGTTTGTTGAGTGGCAATTTGGGGACTTTCTGGACGACTATATATTATCTGTGTCTTCCCTGTGTGACTTTGGGCATTTTGCTCAGTGGGATTTTTGAGCGCATTGTCCGCGTCAATTTGAGACAAACTCTACAAGCTGATTATGTCGAGGCGGCACGGGCGCGAGGAGTGCCGGAGTTACGGATTTTGCTGGCTCATGCTCTCAAAAATGCCATGATTCCCGTTATTACTGTGTTGGGGCTGACTTTTGCTGCCTTGTTGGGGGGGGCGATTTTAACTGAGGTCACTTTTTCTTGGCCGGGATTGGCTAATCGCTTGTATGAGGCTATCCGTCTGCGGGATTATCCCACGGTTCAAGGGGTGGTGGTATTTTTGGCCGTTATTGTGGTGGCGGCTAGTTTGGCGATCGATATTTTGAATGCTTGTATTGACCCACGGATTCGCTATTAATTCCCTGTCAGAAAATATACTTAGTTATTAATACTTAGTTATTTTTCTTAATAAATTTTAACAAACCAAAGGGCGTTGGCAGTGTATAAAGGATATTTGAAGGGGTGAGAAGGAAGGCGAATGTTGATTTATGAAGTTTGATTAACATTTGTATCAAAATATAAAATTCTTCTCATAAACCCTGTACAATCTTTTAAGATTTCGGAAAGTGTTCTAGGATACTGAAGAAATGAACCACGGGGCAATTGTTAAAAGCCTTTGTCGATGGTTCGCCCCGGAAGGGGTCTTAGGAGGTGACACCGATGGATTGATTGTCGTGATCATTCATGGTGTGTCCAATCCCAACTCAACTCTAAGCAAGTCAACAAGTAGGAGATAAATCCATGTTTGATGCCTTCACCAAGGTGGTTTCTCAAGCTGATACTCGCGGCGAAATGCTGAGTACAGCTCAAATCGATGCTCTGAGCCAAATGGTTGCTGAAAGCAACAAACGTTTGGATTCTGTTAACCGCATTACCAGCAACGCTTCCACCATTGTTTCCAACGCTGCTCGTTCTTTGTTCGCAGAGCAACCCCAACTGATTGCTCCCGGTGGAAACGCCTACACCAGCCGTCGTATGGCTGCTTGCTTGCGTGACATGGAAATCATCCTGCGCTATGTAACCTACGCTGTGTTTGCTGGCGATGCAAGTGTTCTCGAAGATCGTTGCTTGAACGGTTTGCGTGAAACTTACCTGGCTTTGGGAACTCCCGGTTCTTCCGTTGCTGTCGGTGTTGGCAAAATGAAAGAAGCTGCTCTGGCGATCGTTAACGATCCCGCAGGTATCACTCCTGGTGATTGTAGCGCTTTGGCTTCAGAAATCGCTGGTTACTTTGACCGTGCTGCTGCAGCAGTTTCCTAATCAAGCAGATCCATAGCATATAACAATTGAAACAGTTTAGCTGAAGTCTAAGTGACTGGACTTCTGTTTGTTACCTAATTTTTTGTAAACCAATCGGGAGATAACTCGAGAATGAAAACCCCCCTAACCGAAGCAGTTTCTATCGCTGATTCCCAAGGTCGTTTCCTAAGCAGCACCGAAATCCAAGTAGCTTTTGGCCGTTTTCGTCAAGCCAAAGCTGGTCTGGAAGCTGCTAAAGCTTTGACCTCTAAAGCTGATAGTCTGATCAGTGGTGCTGCCCAAGCAGTGTACAACAAGTTCCCCTACACCACCCAAATGCAGGGACCTAACTACGCGGCAGACCAACGCGGTAAGGACAAATGTGCTCGTGACATAGGCTACTACCTGCGGATGGTAACTTATTGCCTGATTGCTGGTGGAACTGGCCCCATGGATGAGTACCTGATTGCCGGTATTGATGAAATCAACCGGACTTTCGAGCTTTCTCCAAGCTGGTACATTGAAGCCCTGAAATACATCAAAGCTAACCACGGTTTGTCTGGTGACGCTGCTGTTGAAGCTAACTCCTACCTCGACTACGCGATCAACGCCCTGAGCTAGGTCCTTTTTTGCGTTGCCCGGAACGGTAAATAGCTGTTAGCAATTGGGTTATCAGTTATTTAGCAGTCCGGGCATATTTTATTAAAGCGGGATGAGCTTGGTAAAATCGGTATCCGAGATTACCTAACCGATTAAAAAGAGTTTTTTTCTCTATAACGTAAAAAAATCGGGAGAAGATTAATAATGGTTGGTTTAGCAGAAGCAAGTCGCCTAGGAATCAGAGCTTTTGAAGAGTCTGAGCGAGTGGAACTGCGCCCTAACTTCACCGAGGGTGATGTCCAAGCTGTGATTTGGGCTGCATATCGTCAGGTGATGGGTAATGAACACCTGATGCAACGGGAGCGCTTAACTAGTGCTGAGTCTTTGTTGCGCCAGGGTGAAATTACGGTGCGGGATTTTGTGCGAGCCTTAGCTGTTTCGGAACTGTACCGGAAAAAGTTTTTTTATGGCAATAGCCAAGTTCGGTTTATTGAACTGAACTATAAGCATTTGCTGGGTCGGGCTCCTTTGGATGAGTCAGAAATGGCGTTTCACGTTGATCTGTATAACGAGGAAGGCTACGAGGCGGAAATTAATTCTTACCTGGATTCTCCTGAGTATTTGGAGAGTTTCGGTGAAAATGTGGTCCCTTACTACCGTGGTTTTGCTACCCAACGGGGTCAGTGGACTGTGGGATTTAACCGGATTTTCCAACTTTACCGGGGATACGCGAATAGCGATCGCGCCCAGAACCAAACCCAAGGACGTTTAACTTGGGAAGTCGCTCGCAATACTTCTTCGCCGATTTGTCCAGCAGGTAGCGGACAGGCTCTGGTGGGGGCCAATGGTGGCGATCGCGGTCAATTATATCGTGTGGTAGTAGTACAAAAACCCACGCAGTTGACACCGAGAATGCGTAAAGCTACAGCAGAGTACACAGTAGCCTACGAGCAACTTTCAGGACAGTTGCAGCGGATCAACCGCATGGGCGGACGGGTCATCAGCGTGACCCCTGCTTAGAACAGCAAGTTGTTAACTGTTAACCAGTTAATAACAATAGCATAATCAAGTTAGATTGTCTAGGACTAAAGCCGCAAGTAATTCCGTTGTGATTATAGGAGGATTTAAGTGGCCATTACAACCCAATCGTCTCGGTTAGGGACAACAGCTTTCCAGGAGAGTTCTCCGGTAGAGTTGCGTCCCAATTGGAGTCGTGAAAATGCCCAAGAGGTAATTCGTGCGGTATACCGTCAATTGCTGGGTAATGATTATCTGATGAGTTCTGAGCGCCTCATCAGTGCGGAGTCGCTGTTGTGCGATGGTAGCATCACTGTACGCGAATTTGTGCGGTGCGTGGCGAAGTCAGAACTTTATAAAAAGAAATTCTTTTACCCGAATTTCCAGACCCGTGTAATTGAACTAAATTACAAACACCTGTTGGGTCGGGCTCCCTATGATGAGTCAGAGGTGGTTTTCCACTTAGACTTATACCAAAACGAAGGGTACGATGCCGATATCGATTCTTATATTGATTCTCCAGAATATCTGGAGAGCTTCGGCGAGAATATTGTTCCTTACTACCGTGGTTTCGAGACTCAGCGGGGACAAAAAACGGTTGGTTTCACCCGGATGTTCCGTCTGTATCGGGGTTATGCTAACAGTGATAGCGCCCAAGGTGAAGGCACTATGTCTCGTCTGGCGCAGGAACTAGGTTCTAACCGCGCTTCTGTGGTAGTGGCTCCTTCTGGGGATTCGGATGGTTGGTCCTATCGTCCATCTGGACAGAGTGTAACTCCTAGCACTGGGTTCAGCCAAGGTGGAGTTCTGCAAGCGGGACGGACTTACCGTCTGGAGGTTTCTGGAATTCGTGAGCGCCGTTATCCCAGAGTACGTCGTTGCAGTAAGGCTTTCATTGTTCCTTATGAGCAGCTTTCGGCACAACTGAGGGAAATTCAGCGCCAAGGTGGCACAATTGCCAGCATTACGCCTATTTAGAATGGCAAGAGAAAACTTGATTGTTTTGGGAGATTAATAGGAACAATGTTGGGTTACATCAGTGCTGGAAAAATGGGGAGTAGTCCTTCGGGCGCTCGCTTCTTTAAATACGAAGTGGTGGGAATACGTCAGAATGACGAAACCGACAAGAGTGAATATCAGATTCGCTCGAGTGGGAGTCAATTTGTAATTGTTCCTTACAATCGGATGAATCAGGAAATGCAGCGGATTAACCGCATGGGTGGTAAAATTGTTAGCATTGAGCCGATGACTACCGATAATACGGTGTCTGAAGCTGAGGGCGAATAATTTAGACCATTCAATTCTGATTTTCATGCAGGATTCTGAATCAAAAACCCCAGGTGCATCCCCCCTAGTGGGCGCAGATAATGCGCCTTTAACTGGGGGAGAAGCTGAAGGGGGTGATGCTTGGACAGTAGAACAGGCGATCGCCGCCCTAAACCATCAAGAACCAAATCGTCGCTATTATGCGGCTTGGTGGTTGGGGCGTTTTCGTGTTGATGAACCGATCGCAGTTGATGCGTTAATTAGGGCTTTGGATGATGAGTCCGATCGCACGGCCGACGGGGGCTACCCTTTACGGAGAAATGCGGCTCGGGCTTTGGGTAAATTGGGCGCGCGGCGCGCGGTGACTCCCCTAGTCAAATGCTTAGATTGCCCAGATTTTTATGTACGAGAGGCGGCGGCTCAGGCTTTGGAAGGTCTGGGAGACTCTAGTTGTGCTTCGGCTTTGCGTGGGTTATTGGTGGGTGGAGTAGAAGATACTGAACCGATAGCGGGTAAACCCCATTTAAAACAGCCTTATGATGCGGTAATTGAAGCCATAGGAACCCTGGGTGCAACTGAGGCGTTAGCTGATATTGAACCTTTTATAAACCATCCGATCGCTAGAATACAATATGCGGCTTTGAGGGCTATGTATCAGCTTACGGGTGATCGGGTTTATGGCGATCGCTTAATTGTGGCTTTGGGGGGGGAAGATTTACAATTGCGACGCAGTGCTTTAATGGATTTAGGGGCGATCGGATACCTTGAGGCGGCGGAACCTATCGCCAATACCCTAGCTGAAAATAGCCTGAAACTAATTGCTTTACAGGGAATTCTGGAACATCATCTCAGTCAAATTGGCGACAAATGCCTATCTGAAGAGGCAGTTAAAATCATGAAGCTGATGGATTCTCTATTATGACAAGGGTTGAGGAACTAATTTTAGCGGTTGAACAGGCGGACTCTGCGGGAAAACTGATAGGGGCGGTGTCACAATTGGCGGCGACGGGTTCTGTGGATGCAGTACCAATGTTAATTCGTGTTTTGGGTTACAACAACCCTGGGGCGGCGGTGGCGGCGGTTGAGGGATTAATAGCCATTGGTAAACCTGCTGTGGTGGGGCTACTAGAGAGGTTAGATGGTTATAACTATGGTGCTAGGGCTTGGGCGGTGCGGGCTTTGTCTGGTATTGGTGATCCTAGGGGTTTGGATGTTTTGCTGGAGGCGGCGGGTAGTGATTTTGCTCTGAGTGTGCGTCGTGCGGCGGCGCGGGGTTTGGGAGCAATTCACTGGGAGGATATGTCATCAGAAGTGGTGTCTGAGGCTAAGGAAAGAACCCTAAAAACTCTGCTGCATACTTCTGAAGATACGGAATGGATCGTTCGTTATGCGACGGTTGTGGGTTTGGAAGGTTTGGCGGCTTCTGAGGTGGATAAGCCCAATTGGTTTACACAGGTTGCTGAAAGGTTGGAGGGGATGGTTAATAATGATGAAACTCCGGCGGTTTCTGCTAGGGCTAGTCTGGCGAGGGTAAACTTAGGGATTAGTTAATAATTAGTTGCTTTTGGGATGTTGGGATTTTACTGTGACCTACGAACCGCTTCACCACAAATATCGTCCCCAAACTTTTGCTGCTCTGGTGGGTCAAGAGACGATCGCTCAAACTCTGACTAATGCGATCCGGTCGCGGCGTATTGCTCCGGCTTATTTATTTACCGGTCCGAGGGGTACTGGTAAAACTTCTAGTGCGCGGATTTTAGCGAAATCTCTTAACTGTCTACAAAGTTCTAACCCGACAGAAACTCCCTGTGGTATTTGCGAGGTCTGTCGGGGTATCACTACGGGAGCGACGTTAGATTTTGTGGAGATTGATGCTGCTAGTAATACGGGAGTTGATCATATCCGGGATTTAATTGAACGGACGCAGTTTTCCCCGGTTCAATGTCGCTATAAGGTCTATGTAATTGATGAATGTCTGACGGGTGATGCTCTGATTTTAAGCGATCGCGGATGGCTGAGAATTGATGATCGGACTCTCGAAGAATGTCGAGTTCTTAGTTATAATGAGTCTACTCAACAATGGGAATGGCAGCAGGTTTTACGCTGGCTTGACCAGGGGGTTCGTGAGACTTGGAAAATTAAAACTATTCGGACTGAGATTAAATGCACTGGTAATCATCTGATTAGGACAGATAAAGGCTGGGTAAAGGCGGCAGATATTACCCCCAATATGAAGATATTATCACCGGAAATTGATGTGGCTGTCAATACGGGATTACAAGAGGTAGAATCTATCGAAAAGTTAGGGGTTAATCATGTCTATGATATTGAGGTAGAACATAATCATAATTTTGTGGCGAATGGTCTGCTAGTTCACAATTGCCATATGTTGAGTACGGCGGCTTTTAATGCTTTACTAAAAACCTTGGAAGAACCACCCGATCGGGTGGTGTTTGTGCTGGCGACTACGGACCCTCAACGGGTTCTCCCGACGATTATTTCTCGATGTCAGCGCTTTGATTTTCGGCGCATTCCTTTACAAGCCATGGCGACTCATTTAGAAACTATCGCCGCTAAGGAAAACATTGCTATTACACCGGAAGCGGTGATGATGGTGGCTCAAATTGCTCAGGGAGGATTAAGGGATGCGGAAAGCCTGTTAGACCAATTAAGTTTACTGTCAGGTGAAATTACTGTAGAACGGGTTTGGGACTTGGTGGGGGCGGTTCCTGAACGGGATTTGATGACTTTATTAGAGGCGATCGCAGAGGGTAACGCGACGGGGATTTTAGACCAAACCAGGGAGTTACTTAACCGGGGTCGAGAACCTTTAATTGTGCTGCAAAATCTGGGGGAATTTTACCGAGATTTATTAATCGCTAAAAGCGCACCAAATCGCCAGGATTTAGTGAAACTTACTCAACCGACTTGGGAAAGTTTATGTGCGTTTTCCCAACGCTGGGAACATGAAATTATCCTGGCTGGTCAAAAACATCTGCGCGATAGCGAGGTACAGATTAAAAATACCACTCAGCCGCGTTTATGGTTGGAGGTGACTTTATTAGGGTTATTACCGGAGGCTTTGCGTCCTCAAACTGTATCTACAGAGGTGGTAAATGTACAGCCTCAGCCTACCTCAAAAATGAGGTCACAGCCTGTTTATAAGCCTCCTGCGCCTACTCAAGCTCCCTCAGAAGCTGTTCCTGTGTCTGCTGCACCCCCGCCGCCGCCACCACCCCCGCCGCCATTAGAACAGCCTACTACTGCTCATCAAGAGGAACCTGTAAACTATGGTCTGGGGGAACTTTGGGAACAGATACTTAGTGCGATCGAACAATTTGGAACTCAGGCTTTGATGCGTCAACATGGTTGTTTGCGATCGCACCATGGTAATGTAGTCTGTATTGGGATTAAATCGCCTCCATTATTAAAAATAGCCCAGACGAAAATTGCTAGTTTAGAAGTTGCTTGTCAGAAGGTTTTTAAGACTAAAATTCAGGTAAATTTAGAAGTGGGAATGGGGCCGATTTCTCCTGGGGTTGAGCCTGAAAAAAAACCGATGACTGAGAGGGTACAGCCTCCACCACCTCCACCGGAACCCCCGCCACCACCTACTAGGGAAACAGAAACTGATAAACCGCCCGAATTAACAACTCCTAAGACGGCGGAGGTTTCGGTTAACGTAGATCATGATTTAAATAATACTCCGGTTGATGATGTGGCTATGGCGGCTGAAAAACTGGCGGAGTTTTTTGATGGGGAAATTATCCCTTTGTCTACGGAAAATACACAGGTGACAACTGTTTCTTCTTCTTCTGTGGAATTCGAGGATACTATAGAGTTTGATTCTCCAGAAGATGATGACAGTGAAGATGACGTACCTTTTTAAGTCTTACTGGAGAAATCGGGTTTCTTGGCAGTGTTGAATAAAAAATCAAGCGTATAGCCATGTTACCCCCACGAGACCATGATAAGCGATCGCTCTGAGTTTGTCAAGGGGTCTGGGAGAAATCGGGTTTTTTGAGGGGGTAGTGTTGAATAAAAAATCAAGCGTATAGCCATGTTACCCCCACGAGACCATGATAAGCGATCGCTCTGAGTTTGTCAAGGGGTCTGGGAGAAATCGGGTTTTTTTGTTGACTCTCCAGTTCACAGGAGACTTTAAACTCAATGTATGAAATTGTCAAAGGTAAATTTTCGCCATGAAAACCACTCATTTACAAGTGGGGGGGATGAGTTGTGCATCCTGTGCATCCCGCATTGAAATAGTAGTGAATAGACTTGATGGAGTTAATCAATGTCAAGTTAACTTTGGCGCTGAACAAGCTGCCATAGATTATAACCCAGAAGCGGTCAGTTTAGAGGCAATTCAAGAAGCGATTTCTGACGCTGGATATACAACCAAACCTTTAGGGGGTTTAGGAAAGTTAGAAAAGCCTGGAGAGTCGGAGAGTGATGCGGAGGAAAAAGCACTAATTAAGAAGGTGGCATTTTCGGGATTTGTGAGTTTATTCTTGATGATTGGTGGCTTACCAATGATGACAGGTTTAGACATCCATTTTATACCGGGTTGGCTGCATCATCCCTGGCTGCAATTTGTGTTAACTACTCCGGTGATGTTTTGGTGTGGTCAAGGTTGTTTTACGGGTGCAATTAAAGGATTTAAGCAGCGTAACGCCGACATGAATACTCTAACTTCGATTGGTACAGGTGTGGCTTATGTGTACTCGGTGTTTGTGACGTTATTTCCTAATGTTTTGTTGGGTCAGGGATTGAGTCCCGATGTTTATTATGAGTCGGCGGCGATGATTATTGCGTTGGTTTTAGTGGGGAGATGGTTAGAACATCGCGCCAAAGGGAAAATGTCAGAAGCCATCAAAAAATTAATAGGATTACAAGCAAAAACTGCCCGCGTGATTCGTGATGGTAAGGAGGAAGATATCGCGATTGAATTGGTGCAGGTGGGAGATATTGTGATAGTTCGTCCGGGGGAAAAAATCCCGGTTGATGGAGAGATAATCGAAGGGCGATCGACGGTAGATGAATCAATGGTTACGGGGGAAAGTGTGCCAGTAGAAAAGCAGATTGGTGATGAAGTGATTGGGGCGACAATTAATAAAACTGGTAGCTTTAAGTTTACGGCTGCACGGGTGGGAGAAGAAACTGTTTTGGCGCAAATTGTGCAGTTAGTACGACAGGCGCAAGGTTCAAAAGCACCGATTCAAAGATTAGCGGATCAGGTAACTAGCTGGTTTGTCCCGGCAGTGATAGCTATAGCGATCGCTACTTTTGTGATCTGGTTTAATTGGACGGGAAATATTACCCTAGCTATAGTGACTATGGTAGGTGTATTAATTATCGCTTGTCCTTGTGCGTTGGGATTAGCGACTCCGACCTCGGTAATGGTCGGGACGGGTTTGGGTGCGGAACATGGTATTTTAATTAAGGGGGGAGACAGCCTAGAATTAGCCCACAAAATCCAGACTATAGTTTTAGATAAAACGGGAACTTTGACGGAGGGTAAGCCGAAAGTAATTAATTATATCACGGTGGGAGGAACGACTAATAATCATGAGTTAAAACTGCTGCGGATGGTGGCGGCTGTGGAAGCCAAATCAGAACATCCTTTAGCTGAGGCGATTGTGGAATATGCTAAATCTCAGGAGGTGGAATTACCTTTACCGGAAGTAGTGGAATTTGAAGCAATGGCGGGAATGGGGGTACAGGCGAATGTGTCCGATCGCTTAATCCAAATTGGTACTTCTATATGGATGGAAGAGTTGGGAATTGATACGAGTATTTTTAAAGATAAACAAGGCAGTTGGGAAACACAAGCACAGACGACGGCTTGGATTGCTATTGATGGGGAAATCGAGGGATTATTGGGGATTGCAGATAGTCTTAAACCGGCTTCAGTGGCAGCGGTAAAGGCTTTAAAATCGATGGAATTACAGGTGGTAATGGTAACGGGAGATAATCAGAAAACGGCGGAAGCGATCGCTCAACAGGTAGCGATAGATAGGGTATTTGCCCAAGTCCGTCCTGACCGGAAATCAGAGATTATTAAATCTCTGCAACAGGAGAGGGTTACAAAGTCTAAAAAACGGGCGATTGTAGCGATGGTAGGAGATGGAATTAATGACGCGCCAGCCTTAGCACAAGCTGATGTAGGAATGGCGATCGGGACGGGAACTGATGTGGCGATCGCCGCCGGAGATATTACGTTAATTTCGGGAGATTTACAGGGGATTGTGACGGCGATTAAACTCAGCCGTGCTACCATGAAGAATATCCGCCAAAATCTGTTTTTTGCCTTTTTCTACAATACAGCCAGTATCCCCCTCGCGGCTGGGGTTTTATTCCCGCTAACCAATTGGTTACTTAATCCTATTATAGCAGGGGCGGCGATGGCTATGAGTTCGCTTTCTGTGGTGACAAATGCGTTAAGATTGCAGCGAACTCGGTTATAGAAAAAATCCCCAATCACCTACTAATTAATCATGCTTCACTTAGCTAGTAAACAAACCCAGAGGCGCACAAGATGATGAAAGTTAGAGGAATCAATAATTGTTTCATGATGTTAATGTTATTAGGTGCGATCGCATCTATTCCGGTGGAAGCGATCGCATCACCGCACCATCATCATCATGGTGGTGGCGAATATGGTAAATTTAGTAAAATCGAACAACCCCTAGGCTTAAAACTAGGTATCACCCTAGCAGGGATAGGCTTAATTGGGTTAGAATTGTGGTGGTTTATGTTCAGCGAACCTCCCAGGAAAAAATCTGGTGATTAGGTTCGCCAAACTCCCATCTGTGAGAAGATATTGGTGAGACTATGTTGATCAATCAACCGTCCCCCGTAAACTCAGATTAATATGAAGCTGAAGTCCTTTTTCATTCTGTTAGGTATCGCCACTGCGACCCTGCTACTGGTGGGGGTGAGTTTCTTCCTGACGCTATTAGGTGAAACTCCCCTATCGTTATTGAAGGCGAATGCCAAAACCATTCCTACAGCGACAGTATTTGTGCCCAAAAATGCGCCGTTTACGGCATCGTTGTTGGTGAACCCAGACCGCCTGGAAGCCTTCCGCCAGGTATTAGCTGAACCGAAACAAAGACAGCGATCGCATCAGGAATTTAACCGATTTAAAAAGATATTACTAGGGAATACAGGACTCAACTACAAACGGGATATTAAACCGTGGTTAGGGGGGGAAATAACCCTGTCTCTGATAGCCGCAGATATTGATCGCGACAGTAGCAATGATAAACAACCGGGATATCTTCTCGCCCTCACCAGCCAAAATCCCCAACAGAGTCAGGAATTTCTGGAATTATTTTGGCAACGACAAGCGGTGTCGGGAGTAATGGTAACCTCGGAAACCTATCGAGGCGTAAGTATTACCTACCGCCAAAGGGAGTCGGTAGAATTAGCGCCCACATTAGCGACAGCAGTATTAAGCGATCGCTTTATTTTATTTGCTAACTATCCCAAAGTATTGCGGGAAGCCATTAATAATTTCCAGGTATCAACCCTCAACCTAGCCAACTCCGAGACTTATCAAAAAGCGATCGCCGCTTTAGACTCCAGCCAAATTGGATTAGTATTTCTAAATTTAGGGAATTGGGAATTAACCCCCGATGAAATTAACGCCCTACCCATTCAACCAAGTTTAGCCCTCGGACTGACCCTAAACCCCCAAGGATTATTAGCAGATACAGCCATAATTGCTACCACCAGCGAAGAATTTGAGCCGCCGTTATTGTCAGAACCCCCCAAGGCTTTAAACTATATCAGCGCCAATAGTCCCCTAGTAGTGACCGGACGAGATTTAAACGATTTGTGGGCGCAAACCTCCGGGACTATCGGGAGTAATGAGACCTTGGGGGGAGTTTTAACACGCGCGCGGGTTTCCATACAAGAAAGTTGGGGTGTTGATTTACCCGAAGATATTTTTAATTGGGTAACAGAAGAATACGCCCTCGCCCTAGTCCCCCACCCCATAGGCGATCGCAATGATTGGGTATTTGTCGCCAAACGCACCCCTTTAGCCGCAACTGCTATTGAGGCTTTAGATGCGATCGCAACTGAGAGGGGTTACAGTGTCGGGAGTTTTGTATTAGGGGACTATACCCTATGGGCTTGGACACAACTTAAAACTGTTCCCATTAAGTCTAAAAATAAGACCAGCCCCAAAAAACAGGTGATTGAAGCGGAAGCCATGGGGGTTCACGCGACGGTTGGGGATTATGAAATTTTTACCACTTCTGTTGAGGCGATGGATGCAGCTATCCATAGGGTGGAAACTGGAAACATTCTGACTAATCCCGAATTTAGCAATAGCATCAAATTACTCTCTGGAAAAAATGATGGCTATTTTTATATTGATTGGGATGTCAGTCGGCCAATTTTACGCCAACAAATGCCTTTACTAAGATTGGTGGAATTATCCGCCCAACCCTTCTTTAATCATTTGCGATCGCTTACTATCAGCGCCAGGGGTCGGGAAAATGGCGTACAAAAAGCCACTGTTTTCGCCCACCTCCAATAAACTCCTAGTTAATTGGCTATCCAAAACATCCAGATTGGGCAATAATACAGATAACTCCTCGCACTTGATGTTAGCCTGTATTCAGGAGAATCATAAAATGAACCGTCATCTTAATGTAGTCGGACTGGGTGTAGCAACTACCTTGTGTTTATCATTGGTAGTACAGCCAAAAACCCTTAATGCTTCCGAAACAATTACAGGAGTTATTCTAGCCCAAAATCCCCCAGCAGCTTCTACCTATAACCCCGGACCTTGGCAACCTGTCGCCCGAATTAATCCACAACAGTCGGTTAACCTAACCCTCGTTAATCAATCTAGTGTTACCCTGGAGTATGGTTTGACCACCACGGGAACCGCCAATTTAGCTAATGGACAAAGTATTAGTTATAACAACCTTCCCCTAGATTCTTATGTCGTGATTAACCCCTTAGTTGCTTCTTTGAGTCTGCAATATAACCTCGAAGTTGTTAATAACAACATCACCCTCACAGTCAGACCTAGTGGCGACCAAGCTGGGTTACGCACTGTTAATATTCAATCAACTGGAGGTATTTTTATCTACTAAATTCTGGCGGACACCATAGGAAGTCATAGGCGATCGACGAAAGTTAAATCGCCACCTTAATATCGGGTTTCTATGAACATTTGGGCTAGGGAAATTAAGACTTAGCCCTAAACGCCAGAAACCCGTTTTTTGTGACTTCCTACCTGTCATCAAGCCTTTCTATTAAAGGTTACTTAAACAGCCCCCTATCCCTATATTAAAAGCTGCTGTATATGTCGGCATATAGACCATATTCTTGCCCGAATTAACCCCGGTTTATATTGATAGGTGATTATTCACCTTTTCTAATAAGTCAGTTAATTGTTTTTTGACCGATTCATGGGTATATTCATCATCAGGATGGGGTTCTTGTCCGGGTTGCTGAAAGTGAGGTAATTCATCATACATTTGTCCCCATTTAAAATCAACTTGTCGCACAAATTCATACAGTAATTCTAAATTAGAGGTAATGGATTCTAGGATATCGCGCAACGCTATTAGGGGTTGATTTACCTTTTTTGTAACTCCTGAATCATTTTTTACCCAAGTCTGCAAAACCATTTTTAATGCACCAGGGGAGTCCGAAAGATTTTTGCTAATAAATCCATTGATTTCATTGATAGCCTGGGTTAAAATGGGGATGGGTGATTCCCCCTTTAAAAAACTGCCTCCTTCCCTACCGATAACATCAGCCAAGGTGAATTGACGACCCGAAAGAATATCTCTGTCTAATTGATAGTCAGTTTCTGAGTTGGGGTTGGGTTCTGGTTTATTTGTCATAATTATGGGTGGTGATACCAATACTAGGTTTCATGAGGTTTTCCATCGATGCACTTAACAAATAACCTCAATTTCTGGGTTGTTTATTATCACAAATTACTCCAATTGTCAAGGTTTTTATGTGTGATGTTAAATGCTGAAAATCCCCTTGGGATGGACTGATAATAATGGCCGCCTTTGCAATCCTTCTTCGTGTATAATATGATTGGCTGCCAATAAGCCACTACTAACCGCCCTTTCCATTAAACCACAGGGAAAAGGCATTTTTACCCAATCTCCCGCAAATTGGAGATTAGGAACACCGGAATTTGTGCAAGGGCGATCGCTATAACTACCCGGTGGATAGCCGGAAAAGTTCTTTTGATTGACTAATTCTCGATGTAATAGCGTGGCATTTTGCAGTTCCGGGACTATTTCATATAGTTCTTGTTCAAAGGTAGTCAGCAAGGCTGATTGAGTGGGGAAATCCGCTTCTTTATAGCAGTAGGCGTGGAGTTCTACCACACTTCCTCCGGTCTGTTGATGCCACTGTTTATAAGTGTCTTGAAGGCGATGATATAGGGTAATGCTATCGGTTAATTGATAACCCGATACCGAGGTAAAATCGCTATGTTCCCAGGGAAAATCGCGGTCAAACCAGAATCGACACACCGCAAAGGGGTCAGCGATCGCTAATTTTTCGATCTGTTGTTGAACCTGTGGGTTAACATCCCCTGCAGACAGCGAAAATAAAGATTTAACCCCCGGAACATCAGTAGCAAATATGTAATAGTCCGCTGCTAAACTAATCGTAGATTGTGTAACAGATGTAACGGAAAGTTCAGAATCCGCCATTTTAGAGTAGAGCGAGCTTACCTCCTGTTTTAGCTCCCTATTATCCCCCCTACCCTTGGGGGGTTTGTTATTTTCAGCAATTAACTGTAGGCGAGTAGTGTCATATTGGAGAACCTTAAAGCGGGGTAAATCCTGTTTAGGGGGACCAGAAATCACCCGACCCTGTTGATCATAAATAGCGCCATGACAGGGACAGTAAAAACGTCCATCAGACTCCTGATTAACTGTACAACCTTGGTGAGTACAGGTGAGGGAAATGGCTTCCGTTTTGTCGGGGTTAACAGCATAAACTTCATCCGCCGCGCCAAAATATTCCCCAGTGTTTCCTAAACTGACATGGCGATCTACCCAAAAAGGTGCTAACCCGTGACGGTCTCCGGTGGTGTAGGTGAGGGAGTCAATTTGTCCGTCCCGCCATTTCACCTCAGAGACTGCGACTCCGGTGATAATTTTACCCCCTTTAGCAATAATTGCATCGGCTATGGGTTGGACGAGACTGCTACCCATATCTTCGCGAGTCCCGTCAAAGGCTAGTCCTTCTGGGTTCCCGAAAAAGTAGAAATGGAAAAACTGCATAAGTTCTCCCGCACTCAGAGAATCCGGCGCATTTAGGCTAGACTTAGCGAAGGGGAGAAAGTACAAGTCATAAAGACCCTGGGGAAATTCTCCCTTTACCCAGTCGCTGACGGAAATCTGATCTAGTCTTTCAAAGCTGTCGGGAATAGCAAAACCACCAATTTCTCGGAAAACTTCCCAGTGTTGGCGTTTAGTGAGGTTAATTCCCCACCGGAGTCGGTTGGGTGATGCGATCGCTAAATCTACTATATTCCAGGGAAAGGCTGAATGATTGGGGCGAAACACTTCCGGATCATAAGTGTTATTTCTCAGAACTACCGAGTAGAATTTAAGAGATAAAAAATTATCTCTGATGTGGAGTTCCTCAATGATGCTGTTCAGGTTATAATACTGGGGGAAAAAACCGTGGAACCCATGTTCCATCATAAACGTCTGGTTTCCTACCTGAATCGGCCAACTGGCAATTTTGCCACCGAGTTGGGGCGATCGTTCCAATAAGGTCACTGCAAACCCCCGTTGGCTGAGTTCGTAGGCACAGGCTAAACCTGCTAATCCGGCACCGACTACAACAACTTTTTTGGGGTTGTTTAAGCTATAGGGAAGAGCAATTGAGTCTTTTTCTGTGATAGTGGGTTGTGGTTTTTTGAATCGGGAATAGCCTAGGATTCCACCAGCTATACTGACTCCTAAAATCTTGATAGCTTGTCGGCGAGAAATAGATGGCAAATTTAGGAATTGATGAAATTCAGGCATTGGCAACTAATTAGTTGATTGAGATTAAGATTACCAGTCCCCATGCTATAATTAGCACTTGGGGTTGAGTTTAAAAACGGCTATTTTATAGATCATAACACGGAGTCTAAATTTTAGTCAGTCGGATTTCAAGATTTGGTGATTCTTGTTATTTAGGTTAAGGGTGTCTCTACAAAAACCATTAAAAGCTATTACTGAAGGTTGATTTATTTCGACTGATGGGATTGTGCTTGATTAACAAAAAGTGAGTTTTTGTATGATAAATAACCCTCCTAAAACTGTCCTAGTTGCTCAAATCTCGAAGCCACAGCAAATGATTTGGAATTTAATCTTGTCTTCCCAAGGTCTATCAGTTTACAACTACTATAAATCCTCCCATTTACAGTTATTGTTGCAGAAGAAATCTCTGATAAACCAGCTCCCTGATTTATGTATTGTTGATGTCATGTATTTTATAAAGCAAGAACAAAGCCCCTATGAATTTTGTCGTTGGTGTAATTTTAACTATCCCGAAGTTCAAGTTATTTTAACCCATGAAACCGCCGCAAAAGTCTCACAGGCAGAACGTCTTTGGGCTATCAGACAAGGGGCGCAGGATTTATTACCAGGATTTCCCGCCCTACACTTGCGGGCAGAAATTATTTTGGGATTGCAACGGGTTTTAGAGGTTCTGGATTTACTACCTATTGACCAAATAGAATTAGGTTCGGTCTTCGCCAAAATTCAGAAAATTATGTTTAATTACCATCAGTTAGACAGATTAAATATGGGGTAATTAATCAGGCAAAATAGATGTCAACCTGTGGGGTGCGTCAGATAAGGATAATTATAATCAAGGGAAGAAATGGATTTCTGACGCACCATGGCGATCGCTGTGCTGTGGTGCGTCAGCCTAAAATAGATGTCAAGAGGAAATGGATTTCTGACGCACCATGGCGATCGCTGTGCTGTGGTGCGTCAGCCTAAAATAGATGTCAAGAGGAAATGGATTTCTGACGCACCATGGCGATCGCTGTGCTGTGGTGCGTCAGCCTAAAATAGATGTCAACCTGTAAGGTGCGTCAGATACGGATAATTATCATCAAGGGAAGAAATGGATTTCTGACGCACCATGGCGATCGCTGTGCTGTGGTGCGTCAGCCTAAAATAGATGTCAACCTGTAAGGTGCGTCAGATACGGATAATTATCATCAAGGGAAGAAATGGATTTCTGACGCACCATGGCGATCGCTGTGCTGTGGTGCGTCAGGCGCAAATTGTCCGGTGAGGATTCATATAGTCGGCTTCTGACGCACCCTACGGATTATATGATCAAGCTGTGGTGCGTCAGCCTAAAATAGATGTAACCCTGTAGGGTGCGTCAGATACGGATAATTATCATCAAGGGAAGAAATGGATTTCTGACGCACCATGGCGATCGCTGTGCTGTGGTGCGTCAGCCTAAAATAGATGTCAACCTGTAAGGTGCGTCAGATACGGATAATTATCATCAAGGGAAGAAATGGATTTCTGACGCACCATGGCGATCGCTGTGCTGTGGTGCGTCAGCCTAAAATAGATGTCAACCTGTAGGGTGCGTCAGATACGGATAATTATCATCAAGGGAAGAAATGGATTTCTGACGCACCATGGCGATCGCTGTGCTGTGGTGCGTCAGGCGCAAATTGTCCGGTGAGGATTCATATGGTCCGCTTCTGACGCACCCTACGGATTATATTAATAGGTGGTGCGTCAGGCGCAAATTGTCCGGTGAGGATTCAGAGAGTCCGCTTCTGACGCACCCTACGGATTATATGATCAAGCTGTGGTGCGTCAGCCTAAAATAGATGTAACCCTGTAGGGTGCGTCAGATACGGATAATTATCATCAAGGGAAGAAATGGATTTCTGACGCACCATGGCGATCGCTGTGCTGTGGTGCGTCAGCCTAAAATAGATGTCAAGAGGAAATGGATTTCTGACGCACCATGGCGATCGCTGTGCTGTGGTGCGTCAGCCTAAAATAGATGTCAACCTGTAAGGTGCGTCAGATACGGATAATTATCATCAAGGGAAGAAATGGATTTCTGACGCACCATGGCGATCGCTGTGCTGTGGTGCGTCAGGCGCAAATTGTCCGGTGAGGATTCATATGGTCCGCTTCTGACGCACCCTACGGATTATATTAATAGGTGGTGCGTCAGGCGCAAATTGTCCGGTGAGGATTCAGAGAGTCCGCTTCTGACGCACCCTACGGATTATATGATCAAGCTGTGGTGCGTCAGCCTAAAATAGATGTAACCCTGTAGGGTGCGTCAGATACGGATAATTATCATCAAGGGAAGAAATGGATTTCTGACGCACCATGGCGATCGCTGTGCTGTGGTGCGTCAGCCTAAAATAGATGTCAAGAGGAAATGGATTTCTGACGCACCATGGCGATCGCTGTGCTGTGGTGCGTCAGCCTAAAATAGATGTCAACCTGTAGGGTGCGTCAGATACGGATAATTATCATCAAGGGAAGAAATGGATTTCTGACGCACCATGGCGATCGCTGTGCTGTGGTGCGTCAGCCTAAAATAGATGTCAACCTGTAGGGTGCGTCAGATACGGATAATTATCATCAAGGGAAGAAATGGATTTCTGACGCACCATGGCGATCGCTGTGCTGTGGTGCGTCAGGCGCAAATTGTCCGGTGAGGATTCAGAGAGTCCGCTTCTGACGCACCCTACGGATTATATTAATAGGTGGTGCGTCAGGCGCAAATTGTCCGGTGAGGATTCAGAGAGTCCGCTTCTGACGCACCCTACGGATTATATTAATAGGTGGTGCGTCAGGCGCAAATTCCGGTGAGGATTCAGAGAGTCCGCTTCTGACGCACCCTACGGATTATATGATTAAGCTGTGGTGCGTCAGGCGCAAATTGTCCGGTGAGGATTCAGAGAGTCCGCTTCTGACGCACCCTACCCAGTCCGCTGGCTATAGGGGCGTGGAACATAGGCTGAAAAGGGATATAGACAAAATCAGTAACAAAGAATACAATGGAGGGTGAGACCCCCCATAATAATTGACATGGAACGTAGAAATGGAACAGAAATAGAACATAAATGATCCGAAACGCTCCAATGTTCCTCTGTAATTTCTAACTGTGCCAACTAGATGCAATTAACCGGAGTATCGCGAATTGTGAATAACCAGTCCACACAATCTTTTTCATCCCAGGAGGCGGCATCAGTTAGCAATGGCTATAATTGTAGCTATAATTCTATGTATAGTGCAGCAGTTCCAGGGAGATCAGGAGATATACTATTTAATCAACTGATGGCATCAATGCCGACAGCGATCGCTATGGTCGATCGCCAAATGCGTTATGTGGCTATATCCCAGCCATGGCAAGACCACTATAGTGATAGTCAAATTTCCGAGAATTTACTGGGTGTATGCCATGATCAGCTATTTCCCAACTTATCAGATCGCTGGCATGAAAACGCGGAGGCATCCTTAGCAGGAACCTTAGACATTTGGGAATTAGAAACCTGTCTGAGCCTGAGTGATGGCAGTATAGAATGGGTGAAATGGGTTGTCAAGCCTTGGAAAACGGAAACCGGGGCGATCGCTGGTTTAATCCTGTCGTTAGAAGCCATTACAGAATCGAAACAGTTAAAAGATACCCTACAACTGACCCAATTAGCCATGGATAGGGCGGCGGATGCGGTATTGTGGATTACCCTTGATGGTAGGTTATGCTATGTTAACGACACCGCCTGTAGGCTATTAGGCTATTCCCGGGCGGAATTACTCAAACTGAAAATCTACGATATTGACCCTGACCTATCCCCAACTATCTGGTCTGTCCAGTGCGAGGATATTCGCCATAAAGGTTCGCTAACTTTTGAATCACGCCATAGTTGTCGCCATGGCATAATTTGTCCTGTGGAAGTGAATGTTAACTATTTGGAGGTTAAACCCTCAGATATTAATATTAAAGTTAATACTGCCATACAAACAGGCGATCGCCATTCTCCCACCTTACCACTACTCTGTTGGTTTGCTAGAGATATCTCCGAACGTCAAGCGGCTTCCTCAGTCATTACCGAGTCGCGCGACCAACTCGAAGCTGTTTTGAATGCGGTACCAGGGTTAGTGTCTTGGGTAAGTTCAGACCTAAGATATTTAGGGGTTAATCAACACCTAGCTAATGCTTATGGTGTACCCACCCATCAATTCATCGGTAAAGAGGTAGGTTTTCTGCAAACCAGCCCAGAATTCAATCAATTTGTCTATGCTTTTTTTGATAGCAATAACTGGACAAGTTCGCGGGAAATTATTGCTAATGTTAAGGGTGAACCACGCACCTATTTAATTGTAGCTCAAAAATATCATCGAGGCGCGGCGGCGGTATTTGTTGGGTTAGATATTACCGAACGCCGTAATATGGAAATTGCACTGCGCCTAAGTGAGGAACAGGAAACTCGCCGCCGTAGCGAGTTAGAAGCGGCTTTAGTACAGTTACAACGCACCCAAACCCAATTGGTGCAAACTGAAAAAATGTCTTCTCTGGGACAATTAGTGGCGGGAATTGCTCATGAAATTAATAATCCGGTTAATTTCATTTTTGGGAATCTGGGTCATGGATATAAGTATATTGAGGATCTACTGAGATTGGTAGATTTATATAAACAGTATTATCCAGAAACCCCGCCAGAAATTGAGGAAGAAATGGAGGAGATAGGTTATGATTTTATTAAAATAGATTTACCGAAGATGTTTGAATCTATGCAGGTGGGAGCGGAACGCATTAGGGACGTGGTGCGATCGCTGCGTGTATTTACCCGCCTAGATGAAGCCCAAATGAAGGCGGCGAATATTCATGAGGGCTTAGATAGTACCTTGCTGATTTTGCAAAATCGCCTACAGGCTAAGGGAGGGCGAGGGAGTATAAAACTGGTAAAAACCTATGGAGATTTACCGTTAATCGAGTGTTATCCCGGACAATTAAATCAGGTATTTATGAATCTGATCACCTACCATATAGATCGGCTAGAAATGGCGATGGTAGGAAGCGATCGCATAGCTCATCCTACCCTGTCAGTAACCACTACTATAGTGGAGTCGAAAGACAAAAAAGGGGTGATGATTTCCATAGCTGATAATGGTCTGAGTTTAAGCCCAGAGGACTTTCAACAGGTATTTGAACCATTACTAGCCACGCCTACCTGTGGTCAAAGAACCGCCCTAGGATTGTCTATAGCCCATCACCTAGTGCTTGAAAAGCATGGTGGTGAAATCGCTTGTGTTTCCCCACCCCAAGGCGGCTTGGAGTTCAGAATATATATACCGCTAAAGTGCAACTAGAGAACTTGGTGGGTGTAGGCGTGTTGCTTAACGTTATCTTCCGTGCTAACAATTCGTTCAGAATTAAGTAGGCGTTTGCGTTCGGTGGAAAAGTTCAATTTCTCGAAGGTAGTTCCGACTGGAATATGAGACTTAGCCACCTCACGGCGTTTGTAGGTACGCGCGGCGGCGATGGTACGTTCTCTAAAGTCGTCGCAAAGTTGAGTGTCTGGGCTGAAGGCTTGAGGAAGTGTAACAGACTCATCGGTGAGTAAGGTTCCCAGGGTCACAGCAGAGGCGATTTTATAGGAGGTAGGAATACCCTTGATAATAGCTTCTAAGGCGGCTGAGGGGATGGGTTCGGCGATAGTAACAGGTTGGACTTCCCCATCTTCTTTAATAAAGCAGTGGGCTAAACCAATGACAATGTAATCATCACCTGTCAAATCAGGAGCATCGGAAAGTGTAGTTGCAGAAGTCATAATTATTTGGGGATAAATTTAGCAACAGCTATAGAATATTTTGCCACAAAAGCGGCAAAGGACAATTCAGGTTAGCTATTCCCTAATGCTATCAGCGATTTGGTGATAACCTTGAGCGATCGCCAACTTACCCCGTAATAAGCCAATACTAGCCCCAGGACAAATCCATTGTAACGTTTCCGGCGTAAATCTATCCAATAGAACCCCCACACTGCGAAGTTGTCTCGACCAGTGAAAAGTTTTAGCAGTTCGCAGGGGGACAGGCTTACCCTTAGCATCAGGTAACAGATGGCGACCTGAAAACAATATCCCCCCATACTGGGAAGTATAAACACAGGAGGAACCGGGAGAATGTCCAGGAGTCCAAATCACCGTCATTTCAGGAGTTAGGGAAAATTCCCTTTCAAAAGATATGACCTCAGCTTCTGGTAACAGATAGGTTTCCTGTTCTTGGCACAAAATTCGACAGCCAGTGGCTTTCTGAATTTCCCTAGCCTTACCCATAGCGCCGCGATGGGTGATCACTAACCATTGTAGGCTCCCCTGTTCCTGGATAAACCTTTGCTCAGTTTCTGTCCAAGGGGGAGCATCGATCAAGATATTACCTGAATTTTCTACAATAAGGTAAGCTGTCCCACCTAGAGTATCTCGGTTTGGTGAAAATCCATAAATTGTTTCAAAAATAGGTTTCGGTGGTTTGGTTGTAGACTGCTGTTGGACCATTACGCTGTTTGGTGTTGCTATGGGCTATTTTTGAATCTCAACGAGTTATCGGTAAACTATACCAGATCCTCTTTTATGGTTTCCCTGATTCCCGGTTACGGTGTTCCCTGCGATCAAAATATCATTATGGTTTTATTACTACTAATTCTAGGACTTGTTACTTATTTAGTTTTGCGCCAAAGTGTCACCCGCATTACCAGGACTCCGGTTTGGATATTGTGGTTGGTGATGATGGCACCTGCTTTTATCTGGAGTGGCTGGGTGATAATTTATGGCAAACAGGCCCCGATTCCGGCTTTACTGGTGATTATTCCATTTATTGTCTGTCCTTGTCTATATTGGATTTTGGTGCATATTGGTCGGCAATATCCTACCCCAGAAGATGCCGGAAGTGAAACAGATTCGTCTGTGTCAGAAACTACCAAAACTCCAGAACCTGTGTCACCTATCAGCCAGAGTGAGGAGACTAAATTAAGGGCTTGTTTCCCTTGGTCTGTGTTTCCGTTGCATGATGTGGAATATCGACCCCAGGCGGTGATTTGTCGGGGTCAATTGCGATCGCAACCTGATATAGCTTATCAAACGGTACGAGAGAAAATTGAGGCAAATTTTGGCGATCGCTTTTTGGTAATATTTCAACGAGATTTATCTGATAAACCCCTATTCGCCCTAGTCCCAAATCCCCAACGTCACCCCGACGGGACTCCCAAATCTGATCAAGACCTGCTGAGTCAGCCTCTGTTAGCCTTGGCGCTCATGGTGATTACTCTGTTTACCACTACTGTCGCGGGAAGCACAATTATGGGAATATCAAATCAGGATTGGCAGGATGATCCTTCCCTATTGTTGACCGGGTTTCCCTATGCTGTCGCTTTAATGGCGATTTTGGGGGTTCATGAGTTATGCCACTATTTGACCGCTAGATACCATCAGATTCAGGTCACCCCCCCCTATTTTATTCCAGTTCCCTTTTTTCTCGGAACTGTTGGCGCTTTTATTCAAACGCGATCGCCATATCCCCACCGCCGCGCTTTATTTGATGTCAGTGTCGCTGGTCCCTGGGCTGGTTTACTGGTGACTATTCCTTTATTATTCTGGGGATTTGCTCATTCGGAAGTCGTCGATATTGTGCCTGATAAGTCGGGAATTTTGACCTTTAATGCCCTTAATCCTAGGTTTTCGATGTTTTTAACTATCTTGGCAAAACTCGCTTTAGGAGATGCTTTAAGCCGGGGTATGGCTATCAATTTACACCCGGTGGCGATCGCTGGATATATAGGCTTAGTGATTTCCGCTTTTAATTTACTTCCTATTGGTCAATTAGATGGAGGCCACATGGTCCATGCTATGTTTGGTCAGCGCCTGAGTCTGATTATTGGTCAAATTACCCGCTTTTTGATGTTATTCGTGGCTTTAATTCAGTCGGAATTTATGATTTTAGCCATCCTGCTATTCTTTTTACCCCTTAATCATGAACCAGCCCTTAATGATGTTAGTGAAGTTGATGAGATCCGAGATATAATCGGATTGATTACTTTGGCAGTTTTACTAACCATTATTTTACCTATGCCTCGCCTATTGACTCAACAACTGTTTAACTAACACCAACCACAATGATCAGTTTCTTAGTTATTAACCCCATCTCTCATGGGCTTGGTCATTGGGTTTTGGCTATATCTAACTGTTTACTATTGACTGTTGACTTTTGACACATTGTAATCACCCGATCGCATTACCTAAAATGGTGAGGGCAGATGTCAACTTATGTCTTATCATCAAGATGGATGGAAAAAATTAAGCAAACTGACAGCATCCAGAGATTTAAGCCCAATAATTCCTGGTGTTAGATGATGCCAAATTTACGGTTAGTGTGATTTAAAAACGTGGGTCAGAAACCCACAGGATTTCCTCTACTTAGATGGTTAATTCGTGAATTGCTAAGGAGTGAAAAAAGATGTTAAAACTAAGTCAATGGAAGAGTTTAATGGTCGTAGCTACCTGTGCGATCGCTTCTCCCTTATGGTTTGCTAATCAAGGGATAGCCCAGTCTGGGTCAGTGTTTAATCAAAATATTTCTGAACAATATATAGCTATGAATCACCCCATTGCAGATAGTAGCTGGAAACTCTCATTCTGGAGTCAAGCTGATAGGTTAGTTGATGTGGTTTCTGGTAGTGAAATCACCCTAGCTTTTGACCAAAATGGAGTTAGTGGTTCGGCGGGATGTAATCGTTTAATGGCAGGCTATAAAGTCCATGATAATCGCCTAGAAATTAGTGGGGTAGGTGGCACGAGAATGGCTTGCGAAGAACCCTTAATGAGCCAAGAGTTCCAATTTGTGAAAGCCTTAGAAGGTGTGCAAGAGTTTCGGGTAAATGGTGATAATTTAATCATGAATTACCAAAATGATTCAGGGTCGGGTTTTATGGTGTTTACCAAGCATGAGCAAGCCAGTTTGGACTCAATGTTAAATAAGCCGTGGCGGTTGTTATTTTGGACAAAATCTGACTCTATGATTGATGTCGTCGCCCATAGTGAAGTTACCTTGGAGTTTGCCGAAAATCGCATCTCTGGAACTGGTGGTTGTAATCGTTTAATCGGTGGTTATGAGGTGAAAGACCAGCAATTAGAAATTACCACCTTAGCCTCAACTTCCATGGCTTGTGAACCAGAGTTAATGACTCAAGAATCGCAGTTTATGCAGGCTTTAGAGGGGGTGCAAGAGTTTCGGACTAATGGTAATAATTTGGTGATGACCTTCCAAAACGCATCAGGTTCAGGTATCATGGTATTTGAGCATGATAATTGAGTAGGGATAATTGATAATTAGGCGGTTAATTTGACATCAACCGCCACCAAGAAACCTGGTTGATCCGTTAGCAATTATTTTGCTACGGTAAAGTTCTTGGCTGAGTAAGGCCTAAAAATTGGGGACGGGTTGATCAACCCTTTCCCTAGCCCTTAGTCCCCGTTTCAGCAAAATTACGGCTATCCTTACTACATTATTGCTAGAGTAGCGATAGAGTAAGGATAGGCAAAATACATAAAAGTTTACAAATCTTGGTGGTGTGATGTTCCTCCTGCACGGACCAAAAGCACACCCCAGGGTTAGGTAAGTACAATAGCTCGACGGGAAAAGCACAAAATGTTTGAATATTTTTCAGATAAAGCGATCAAGGCCGTGATGCTCTCTCAGGAAGAGGCACGACGTTTAGGACATAACTTCGTTGGGACTGAACAACTGCTACTGGGTATTATTGGGGAAGGAACCAGTATCGCCGCCAAGGTACTCTCAGACCAAAACCTAAACTTGGATAATACCCGCCGGGAGATTGAATCTATTATTGGGCGCGGTTCTGGTTTTATGCCACCAGAAATTCCGTTTACACCTCGCGCTAAGAGGGTGTTTGAGGCGGCGATGAAAGAGGCTAGGCAGTTGGGCAATAATTATATTGCGCCAGAACATATATTGCTAGGGCTGTTGCAAGATGAAGAAGGTGTAGCAGCCAAGGTTCTGGAAAACTTAGGTATTGAGCGCCGACAATTACGCACAGAACTGATTAAGAATTTAGGGGAGGAAGTCCCCGCCTCAGCCGGGGGAACCTCCCGCAGTTCGGGGCGCAAAACGGCTACCCTCGATGAGTTTTCGACTAACTTGACTCAGTTAGCAGCTCAAGGAAAGCTAGATCCTATCGTAGGACGCGATCGCGAAATAGAACGGGTGATTCAAATACTTGGTCGCCGTACTAAAAACAACCCAGTGCTAATTGGTGAACCGGGGGTTGGTAAAACAGCGATCGCAGAAGGACTGGCTCAACGTATTATTAACGGAAATGTGCCGGAACTTCTGGAAAACCGACAAGTGGTGAGCCTGGAAATGGGAACTCTGGTGGCGGGAACCCGCTTCCGGGGAGAGTTTGAAGAACGACTCAAAAAAATTGTTCAGGAAATTAAAGCCAGTGGCAATATTATCCTATTAATTGATGAGATCCATACCCTGGTGGGAGCGGGAGCTATTGAGGGAACTATGGATGCTGCTAATATGCTTAAACCGGCTTTAGCACGGGGAGAATTGCAGTGTATCGGCGCAACGACTCTGGATGAATACCGCAAGTATATTGAGCGTGATGCTGCCTTAGAACGCCGATTTCAGCCGGTAATGGTGGGAGAACCTAGCGTTGAGGAAACTATCGAGATTCTATTTGGGTTGCGGTCGGCTTATGAACAACACCACCGCTTGACTATTTCTGATGAGGCGGTTTTGGCGGCGGCGAAACTATCTCACCGCTATATCAGCGATCGCTTTCTTCCTGATAAGGCGATCGATTTAATTGATGAAGCAGGCTCGCGAGTGAGGGTGATGCACTCTAAGTTACCCCCAGAAGTGCGAGATCTGAAAGTGGAACTGTCGGACATTGTTAAACAAAAAGATGCGGCTGTTCAAGCTCAGGATTTTGAGAAGGCTGGAGAATTGCGCGATCGTGAATTGCAATGCAAAGACCAAATTGAAGCTGCTTCTCAAGTGGAAACTAGCATCAAAACTAACTTAATTGTTACCGAAGAGGATATCGCTGATGTTCTCTCGGCTTGGACGGGAATTCCGGTCACTAAAATGACTGAATCTGAGTCCTATAAACTGATGCACATGGAAGATACCCTACATCAGCGCCTGATCGGTCAACATGAGGCTGTTAGCGCCGTTTCCCGCGCTATTCGTCGCGCCAGGGTGGGACTGAAAAACCCCAACCGACCGATCGCCAGCTTTATCTTTTCCGGTCCAACCGGGGTGGGGAAAACCGAACTAACTAAGGCTTTGGCTTATTACTTTTTTGGTTCCGTGGAAGCGATGATCCGTTTGGATATGTCGGAGTTTATGGAACGCCACACAGTTTCTAAGCTGATTGGTTCCCCTCCCGGTTTTGTTGGCTATGATGAGGGTGGACAACTGACGGAGGCGGTGCGTCGTCGTCCCTATACGGTGATTCTGTTTGACGAAATCGAAAAGGCTCACCCGGATGTCTTTAATATGCTATTGCAGATTTTGGAGGATGGACGACTTACTGATGCTAAAGGTCGCACTGTCAGTTTCAAAAATACTCTGATTATCATGACCTCGAATATCGGATCGAAGGTGATTGAAAAGGGTGGCGGCGGTCTCGGTTTTGAGTTTGAGGAATCACCGGAAGATGCTCAATATACTCGAATTCGCAATTTGGTTAATGAGGAGTTGAAACAGTATTTCCGACCGGAGTTTATTAACCGTCTTGATGAGATTATTGTCTTCCGTAAGTTGACGAAAGATGAGGTTAAACAGATTGCTGATATCCTGTTGGAGGAAGTGTTTGCTCGTTTGCGGGATAAGGAGATTGTCTTGGAAGTGAGCGATCGCTTTAAAGATCATATTGTTGAGGTGGGATATGATCCTAATTATGGCGCTCGTCCCCTCCGTCGTGCGATTATGAACCTCTTAGAAGATGTCCTGGCGGAAACTATGCTATCGGGTACACTTAAACCAGGTGATCAGGCTTTGGTAGACTTGGATGATGATGGACAGGTCAAAGTGATCACGGGTGAAGAACGTCTGCGTCGGCTTCCTGAATATGCCACCACTAACGGCTAAGTAGTTGATCTTGGGAGACGAGGAATAATCCCTCGTCTCTTATTTAGCCATGGTTTTTATAGATTTTTCGGCGTTGAAATAATGCGATCGTGATCAGATTTACAGAGGCGATCAAATTTCCACACAATCTTTGATTCCGACTTTCCTCTATCTCTTGTGATCTGGGTGTTTCCCATTCTTTCCCTAGACAATTTTACCGATTGAGCGTCCCCTAATATCCATCGGTACAATCAAATACCTCAACCCCTCTAATCCAATTAGGGCAGACATTGCTATACTAAATAATAGCATATCAACCTCAAAATAGGCAACATATTCATTCTAACTTTCCACATCTGATTTTAGCCAACCCACCCCAAGGAGGCGACATGGTTACAGAGATTAAAACCACCCCTAAAACCCCAATTATCTACCCCGAAAGCGACGGTCAACCTATGGCAGAAAATACCGAACAATTCCGCTGGATTGTCACGATTCAGGGGGGAATTGATGCCCTCTTTAAAGATGACCCTAACGTATTCGTAGCCGGAGATTTACTCTGGTATCCCCTAGAAGGCAACAATAAACTGCGAGTGGCTCCAGATGTGATGGTAGCCTGGGGACGACCGAAAGGAAAACGGGGGTCTTATTTACAATGGCAGGAAAATAATATCGCCCCCCAAGTAGTTTTTGAAGTCTTATCTCCCGGAAATACCTTAACGGAAATGGCGAAAAAGCTGGAATTTTATCAGCGTTATGGAGTGGAAGAATACTATATTTATGACCCCGATAAAATTGACTGCTGTGGCTGGATTCGCACAGAGAATCAACTCACGCTTATTGAAACTATAAACGGCTGGATTTCTCCCCGGTTAGGGGTACGATTTGAAATCTCGGAGTCGGGGTTAGAATTGTATCGTCCCGATGGGCGGAAATTCTCGACTTATATCGAATTAGAGAGCGATCGCCAACAAGCCGAAGAACGCGCCCAACAGGAGGCAGAACGCGCCCAACAGGAGGCAGAACGCGCCCAACAAGCCGAAGAACGCGCTAACCGCCTAGCCGAAAAACTGCGGGAATTAGGCATTGACCCTGATGCTATGTAATCCCCTTTAACCAACAATCAGAACCCACCCCAAGGAGGCGACATGGTTACAGAGATTAAAACCACTCCCAAAACCCCAATTATCTACCCCGAAAGCGACGGTCAACCTATGGCAGAAAATACGGAACAATTCCGCTGGATTGTCACGATTCAAGGAGGAATTGATGCCCTCTTTAAAGATGACCCTAACGTATTCGTAGCCGGAGATTTACTCTGGTATCCCCTAGAAGGCAACAATAAACTGCGAGTGGCTCCAGATGTGATGGTAGCCTTGGGACGACCGAAAGGAAAACGGGGGTCTTATTTACAATGGCAAGAAAATAATATCGCCCCCCAAGTAGTTTTTGAAGTCTTATCTCCCGGAAATACCTTAACGGAAATGGCGAAAAAGCTGGAATTTTATCAGCGCTATGGAGTGGAAGAATACTATATCTATGACCCAGATAAAATCGATTGCTGTGGCTGGATTCGCACAGAGAATCAACTCACGCTTATTGAAACTATAAACGGCTGGATTTCTCCCCGGTTAGGGGTACGATTTGAAATCTCGGAGTCGGGGTTAGAATTGTATCGTCCCGATGGGCGGAAATTCTCGACTTATATCGAATTAGAGAGCGATCGCCAACAAGCCGAAGAACGCGCCCAACAGGAGGCAGAACGCGCCCAACAGGAGGCAGAACGCGCCCAACAAGCCGAAGAACGCGCTAACCGCCTAGCCGAAAAACTGCGGGAATTAGGCATTGACCCTGATGCTATGTAATCCCCTTTAACCAACAATCAGAACCCACCCCAAGGAGGCGACATGGTTACAGAGATTAAAACCACCCCCAAAACCCCAATTATCTACCCCGAAAGCGACGGTCAACCTATGGCAGAAAATACCGAACAATTCCGCTGGATTGTCACGATTCAAGGAGGAATTGATGCCCTCTTTAAAGATGACCCTAACGTATTCGTAGCCGGAGATTTACTCTGGTATCCCCTAGAAGGCAACAATAAACTGCGAGTGGCTCCAGATGTGATGGTAGCCTTGGGACGACCGAAAGGAAAACGGGGGTCTTATTTACAATGGCAGGAAAATAATATCGCCCCCCAAGTAGTTTTTGAAGTCTTATCTCCCGGAAATACCTTAACGGAAATGGCGAAAAAGCTGGAATTTTATCAGCGTTATGGAGTGGAAGAATACTATATTTATGACCCCGATAAAATTGACTGCTGTGGCTGGATTCGCACAGAGAATCAACTCACGCTTATTGAAACTATAAACGGCTGGATTTCTCCCCGGTTAGGGGTACGATTTGAAATCTCGGAGTCGGGGTTAGAATTGTATCGTCCCGATGGGCGGAAATTCTCGACTTATATCGAATTAGAGAGCGATCGCCAACAAGCCGAAGAACGCGCCCAACAGGAGGCAGAACGCGCCCAACAGGAGGCAGAACGCGCTCAACGGGAAGCAGAACGCGCCCAACGGGAAGCAGAACGCGCCCAACAGGAGGCAGAACGCGCTCAACAGGAGGCAGAACGCGCTCAACAGGAGGCAGAACGTGCTAACCGCCTAGCCGAAAAACTGCGGGAATTAGGCATTGACCCTGATGCTATGTAATCCCCTTTAACCACCAATCAGAACCCACCCCAAGGAGGCGACATGGTTACAGAGATTAAAACCACCCCCAAAACCCCAATTATCTACCCCGAAAGCGACGGTCAACCTATGGCAGAAAATACGGAACAATTCCGCTGGATTGTCACGATTCAGGGGGGAATTGATGCCCTCTTTAAAGATGACCCTAACGTATTCGTAGCCGGAGATTTACTCTGGTATCCCCTAGAAGGCAACAATAAACTGCGAGTGGCTCCAGATGTGATGGTAGCCTTGGGACGACCGAAAGGAAAACGGGGGTCTTATTTACAATGGCAGGAAAATAATATCGCCCCCCAAGTAGTTTTTGAAGTCTTATCTCCCGGAAATACCTTAACGGAAATGGCGAAAAAGCTGGAATTTTATCAGCGTTATGGAGTGGAAGAATACTATATCTATGACCCCGATAAAATTGACTGCTGTGGCTGGATTCGCACAGAGAATCAACTCACTTTGATTGAATCCATAAACGGCTGGATTTCTCCCCGGTTAGGGGTACGATTTGAAATCTCGGAGTCGGGGTTAGAATTGTATCGTCCCGATGGTCGAAAATTCTCGACTTATATCGAATTAGAGAGCGATCGCCAACAAGCCGAAGAACGCGCCCAACAGGAGGCAGAACGCGCCCAACAGGAGGCAGAACGCGCTCAACGGGAAGCAGAACGCGCCCAACGGGAAGCAGAACGCGCCCAACAGGAGGCAGAACGCGCTCAACAGGAGGCAGAACGCGCTCAACAGGAGGCAGAACGTGCTAACCGCCTAGCCGAAAAACTGCGGGAATTAGGCATTGACCCTGATGCTATGTAATCCCCTTTAACCACCAATCAGAACCCACCCCAAGGAGGCGACATGGTTACAGAGATTAAAACCACTCCCAAAACCCCAATTATCTACCCCGAAAGCGACGGTCAACCTATGGCAGAAAATACGGAACAATTCCGCTGGATTGTCACGATTCAGGGGGGAATTGATGCCCTCTTTAAAGATGACCCTAACGTATTCGTAGCCGGAGATTTACTCTGGTATCCCCTAGAAGGCAACAATAAACTGCGAGTGGCTCCAGATGTGATGGTAGCCTTGGGACGACCGAAAGGAAAACGGGGGTCTTATTTACAATGGCAGGAAAATAATATCGCCCCCCAAGTAGTTTTTGAAGTCTTATCTCCCGGAAATACCTTAACGGAAATGGCGAAAAAGCTGGAATTTTATCAGCGTTATGGAGTGGAAGAATACTATATTTATGACCCCGATAAAATTGACTGCTGTGGCTGGATTCGCACAGAGAATCAACTCACGCTTATTGAAACTATAAACGGCTGGATTTCTCCCCGGTTAGGGGTACGATTTGAAATCTCGGAGTCGGGGTTAGAATTGTATCGTCCCGATGGGCGGAAATTCTCGACTTATATCGAATTAGAGAGCGATCGCCAACAAGCCGAAGAACGCGCCCAACAAGCCGAAGAACGCGCCCAACAGGAGACAGAACGCGCTCAACAGGAGGCAGAACGCGCTCAACAGGAGGCAGAACGTGCTAACCGCCTAGCCGAAAAACTGCGGGAATTAGGCATTGACCCTGATGCTATGTAATCCCCTTTAACCACCAATCAGAACCCACCCCAAGGAGGCGACATGGTTACAGAGATTAAAACCACCCCCAAAACCCCAATTATCTACCCCGAAAGCGACGGTCAACCTATGGCAGAAAATACGGAACAATTCCGCTGGATTGTCACGATTCAGGGGGGAATTGATGCCCTCTTTAAAGATGACCCTAACGTATTCGTAGCCGGAGATTTACTCTGGTATCCCCTAGAAGGCAACAATAAACTGCGAGTGGCTCCAGATGTGATGGTAGCCTTGGGACGACCGAAAGGAAAACGGGGGTCTTATTTACAATGGCAGGAAAATAATATCGCCCCCCAAGTAGTTTTTGAAGTCTTATCTCCCGGAAATACCTTAACGGAAATGGCGAAAAAGCTGGAATTTTATCAGCGTTATGGAGTGGAAGAATACTATATTTATGACCCCGATAAAATTGACTGCTGTGGCTGGATTCGCACAGAGAATCAACTCACGCTTATTGAAACTATAAACGGCTGGATTTCTCCCCGGTTAGGGGTACGATTTGAAATCTCGGAGTCGGGGTTAGAATTGTATCGTCCCGATGGGCGGAAATTCTCGACTTATATCGAATTAGAGAGCGATCGCCAACAAGCCGAAGAACGCGCCCAACAAGCCGAAGAACGCGCCCAACAGGAGGCAGAACGCGCTAACCGCCTAGCCGAAAAACTGCGGGAATTAGGCATTGACCCTGATGCTATGTAATCCCCTTTAACCACCAATCAGAACCCACCCCAAGGAGGCGACATGGTTACAGAGATTAAAACCACTCCCAAAACCCCAATTATCTACCCCGAAAGCGACGGTCAACCTATGGCAGAAAATACGGAACAATTCCGCTGGATTGTCACGATTCAGGGGGGAATTGATGCCCTCTTTAAAGATGACCCTAACGTATTCGTAGCCGGAGATTTACTCTGGTATCCCCTAGAAGGCAACAATAAACTGCGAGTGGCTCCAGATGTGATGGTAGCCTTGGGACGACCGAAAGGAAAACGGGGGTCTTATTTACAATGGCAGGAAAATAATATCGCCCCCCAAGTAGTTTTTGAAGTCTTATCTCCCGGAAATACCTTAACGGAAATGGCGAAAAAGCTGGAATTTTATCAGCGTTATGGAGTGGAAGAATACTATATCTATGACCCCGATAAAATTGACTGCTGTGGCTGGATTCGCACAGAGAATCAACTCACTTTGATTGAATCCATAAACGGCTGGATTTCTCCCCGGTTAGGGGTACGATTTGAAATCTCGGAGTCGGGGTTAGAATTGTATCGTCCCGATGGTCGAAAATTCTCGACTTATATCGAATTAGAGAGCGATCGCCAACAAGCCGAAGAACGCGCCCAACAAGCCGAAGAACGCGCCCAACAGGAGGCAGAACGCGCTAACCGCCTAGCCGAAAAACTGCGGGAATTAGGCATTGACCCTGATGCTATGTAATCCCCTTTAACCACCAATCAGAACCCACCCCAAGGAGGCGACATGGTTACAGAGATTAAAACCACTCCCAAAACCCCAATTATCTACCCCGAAAGCGACGGTCAACCTATGGCAGAAAATACGGAACAATTCCGCTGGATTGTCACGATTCAGGGGGGAATTGATGCCCTCTTTAAAGATGACCCTAACGTATTCGTAGCCGGAGATTTACTCTGGTATCCCCTAGAAGGCAACAATAAACTGCGAGTGGCTCCAGATGTGATGGTAGCCTTGGGACGACCGAAAGGAAAACGGGGGTCTTATTTACAATGGCAGGAAAATAATATCGCCCCCCAAGTAGTTTTTGAAGTCTTATCTCCCGGAAATACCTTAACGGAAATGGCGAAAAAGCTGGAATTTTATCAGCGTTATGGAGTGGAAGAATACTATATCTATGACCCCGATAAAATTGACTGCTGTGGCTGGATTCGCACAGAGAATCAACTCACTTTGATTGAATCCATAAACGGCTGGATTTCTCCCCGGTTAGGGGTACGATTTGAAATCTCGGAGTCGGGGTTAGAATTGTATCGTCCCGATGGTCGAAAATTCTCGACTTATATCGAATTAGAGAGCGATCGCCAACAAGCCGAAGAACGCGCCCAACAGGAGGCAGAACGCGCCCAACAGGAGGCAGAACGCGCCCAACGGGAAGCAGAACGCGCCCAACGGGAAGCAGAACGCGCCCAACAGGAGGCAGAACGCGCCCAACAGGAGGCAGAACGCGCTAACCGCCTAGCCGAAAAACTGCGGGAATTAGGCATTGACCCTGATGCTATGTAATCCCCTTTAACCACCAATCAGAACCCACCCCAAGGAGGCGACATGGTTACAGAGATTAAAACCACCCCCAAAACCCCAATTATCTACCCCGAAAGCGACGGTCAACCTATGGCAGAAAATACCGAACAATTCCGCTGGATTGTCACGATTCAAGGAGGAATTGATGCCCTCTTTAAAGATGACCCTAACGTATTCGTAGCCGGAGATTTACTCTGGTATCCCCTAGAAGGCAACAATAAACTGCGAGTGGCTCCAGATGTGATGGTAGCCTTGGGACGACCGAAAGGAAAACGGGGGTCTTATTTACAATGGCAGGAAAATAATATCGCCCCCCAAGTAGTTTTTGAAGTCTTATCTCCCGGAAATACCTTAACGGAAATGGCGAAAAAGCTGGAATTTTATCAGCGTTATGGAGTGGAAGAATACTATATTTATGACCCCGATAAAATTGACTGCTGTGGCTGGATTCGCACAGAGAATCAACTCACGCTTATTGAAACTATAAACGGCTGGATTTCTCCCCGGTTAGGGGTACGATTTGAAATCTCGGAGTCGGGGTTAGAATTGTATCGTCCCGATGGTCGGAAATTCTCGACTTATATCGAATTAGAGAGCGATCGCCAACAAGCCGAAGAACGCGCCCAACAAGCCGAAGAACGCGCCCAACAGGAGACAGAACGCGCTCAACAGGAGGCAGAACGCGCCCAACAGGAGGCAGAACGCGCTAACCGCCTAGCCGAAAAACTGCGGGAATTAGGCATTGACCCTGATGCTATGTAATCCCCTTTAACCACCAATCAGAACCCACCCCAAGGAGGCGACATGGTTACAGAGATTAAAACCACCCCCAAAACCCCAATTATCTACCCCGAAAGCGACGGTCAACCTATGGCAGAAAATACGGAACAATTCCGCTGGATTGTCACGATTCAGGGGGGAATTGATGCCCTCTTTAAAGATGACCCTAACGTATTCGTAGCCGGAGATTTACTCTGGTATCCCCTAGAAGGCAACAATAAACTGCGAGTGGCTCCAGATGTGATGGTAGCCTTGGGACGACCGAAAGGAAAACGGGGGTCTTATTTACAATGGCAAGAAAATAATATCGCCCCCCAAGTAGTTTTTGAAGTCTTATCTCCCGGAAATACCTTAACGGAAATGGCGAAAAAGCTGGAATTTTATCAGCGCTATGGAGTGGAAGAATACTATATCTATGACCCCGATAAAATCGATTGCTGTGGCTGGATTCGCACAGAGAATCAACTCACGCTTATTGAAACTATAAACGGCTGGATTTCTCCCCAGTTAGGGGTACGATTTGAAATCTCGGAGTCGGGGTTAGAATTGTATCGTCCCGATGGTCGGAAATTCTCGACTTATATCGAATTAGAGAGCGATCGCCAACAAGCCGAAGAACGCGCCCAACAGGAGGCAGAACGCGCCCAACAGGAGGCAGAACGCGCTCAACGGGAAGCAGAACGCGCCCAACGGGAAGCAGAACGCGCCCAACAGGAGGCAGAACGCGCTCAACAGGAGGCAGAACGCGCTCAACAGGAGGCAGAACGTGCTAACCGCCTAGCCGAAAAACTGCGGGAATTAGGCATTGACCCTGATGCTATGTAATCCCCTTTAACCACCAATCAGAACCCACCCCAAGGAGGCGACATGGTTACAGAGATTAAAACCACCCCCAAAACCCCAATTATCTACCCCGAAAGCGACGGTCAACCTATGGCAGAAAATACCGAACAATTCCGCTGGATTGTCACGATTCAAGGAGGAATTGATGCCCTCTTTAAAGATGACCCTAACGTATTCGTAGCCGGAGATTTACTCTGGTATCCCCTAGAAGGCAACAATAAACTGCGAGTGGCTCCAGATGTGATGGTAGCCTTGGGACGACCGAAAGGAAAACGGGGGTCTTATTTACAATGGCAGGAAAATAATATCGCCCCCCAAGTAGTTTTTGAAGTCTTATCTCCCGGAAATACCTTAACGGAAATGGCGAAAAAGCTGGAATTTTATCAGCGTTATGGAGTGGAAGAATACTATATTTATGACCCCGATAAAATTGACTGCTGTGGCTGGATTCGCACAGAGAATCAACTCACGCTTATTGAAACTATAAACGGCTGGATTTCTCCCCGGTTAGGGGTACGATTTGAAATCTCGGAGTCGGGGTTAGAATTGTATCGTCCCGATGGGCGGAAATTCTCGACTTATATCGAATTAGAGAGCGATCGCCAACAAGCCGAAGAACGCGCCCAACAGGAGGCAGAACGCGCCCAACAGGAGGCAGAACGCGCTCAACGGGAAGCAGAACGCGCCCAACGGGAAGCAGAACGCGCCCAACAGGAGGCAGAACGCGCTCAACAGGAGGCAGAACGCGCTCAACAGGAGGCAGAACGTGCTAACCGCCTAGCCGAAAAACTGCGGGAATTAGGCATTGACCCTGATGCTATGTAATCCCCTTTAACCACCAATCAGAACCCACCCCAAGGAGGCGACATGGTTACAGAGATTAAAACCACCCCCAAAACCCCAATTATCTACCCCGAAAGCGACGGTCAACCTATGGCAGAAAATACGGAACAATTCCGCTGGATTGTCACGATTCAGGGGGGAATTGATGCCCTCTTTAAAGATGACCCTAACGTATTCGTAGCCGGAGATTTACTCTGGTATCCCCTAGAAGGCAACAATAAACTGCGAGTGGCTCCAGATGTGATGGTAGCCTTGGGACGACCGAAAGGAAAACGGGGGTCTTATTTACAATGGCAGGAAAATAATATCGCCCCCCAAGTAGTTTTTGAAGTCTTATCTCCCGGAAATACCTTAACGGAAATGGCGAAAAAGCTGGAATTTTATCAGCGTTATGGAGTGGAAGAATACTATATCTATGACCCCGATAAAATTGACTGCTGTGGCTGGATTCGCACAGAGAATCAACTCACTTTGATTGAATCCATAAACGGCTGGATTTCTCCCCGGTTAGGGGTACGATTTGAAATCTCGGAGTCGGGGTTAGAATTGTATCGTCCCGATGGTCGAAAATTCTCGACTTATATCGAATTAGAGAGCGATCGCCAACAAGCCGAAGAACGCGCCCAACAGGAGGCAGAACGCGCTAACCGCCTCGCCGAAAAACTGCGGGAATTAGGCATTGACCCTGATGCTATGTAATCCCCTTTGAGGAGGAATACACCCAGAAAGTCAAGGAATCTGCTGATTGTGTTCTGGGTGTGTTTATTATCGCGCCTTAGTTATGTTCGGATCAGATGAGCGATCGCCTAATTTTCCCTAAACAAGGGGGGTTTATGGGCGTTCCCAAAAGAAACCTGCTTTCGGAAACCTCCGCGATAACTAACCTTATGATGGGGAATATACCCCATTTATTCCTCGGTATAGATATTTTGTTTTATAAAACCTCCAATTCCATTGAATTCTGAATATTTAATTCCAGTATGCCATCACTTATTTGATTCGGGACTACTCCCAGAACTTTAATCTCTTTATTCTGAAGTTCCAGCAAATTCGTACCACCAGGAACTTGATTGAGAATTTGCGAAGATACTACCACCCGATAAAGTTGATTACCTTCTGCCATCAAATTTAACCAAACTGTGTCAACAGTCGGCCGCCTCCAGCCATTGACTCGACCCCTGATCACATTCCCGCCATGAGTAACTGTTGTCGGAACTGTACCCGCCTCAGTTGCACAAAAGAAATTAACGGGATTCTTCCCAAAATCAGAACAAACTAAAATTTCTTCGGTTCTCCGGATAATTCCTCTGAAATTGGTATAATCTGATTCTGAGCCTGGGCCATAGTTGGCTTGTTTTTGAAGGCCTGGAGGGGCGTTGAACAAAACTCTTTTGATTACCTTTTTGTCTGATTCTGAAAGTTCGGGAGAGAGATATACTCCTGCACCCGGAATAGCTCGACTCAGGTGGATGATACGGATATCTGGATCGTTTTTGACTGTATCACCTAAAGCCCCCGCACCCAAATCTGCTTTTCCGGTCTTCACCATTTCCCGAATATTCTGCCCTCGGTGTCCCATATCTACGGTTAGAGTTTTGCCATACAAATCGTAAACGGGCATATAAAAACTCGATGCTGAGTTGAACCCGCCCAAGGCAATTACGGTGCTTGGTGTTATGTCATTGATAGATTGAATTGGGCTGTCCGCTCTGACGTACAATGCAGAATAATAATAAGGCGGACGTTCAGGAAACATTAAAGCGGCAAACGTATAACTGTTATCTTGGGCAGCAACAGAAATGATCGGAGACAGGGTAAAGACGACATCCCACTCTTTCTTGGCTATTCGATCCTTGGCTTCTTGGTAAGGTAGATTATGGTCACCATCGATCGCCAAGTCTACTTTTTTACCCAGAAAAAAATCAATAAAATTACTGGGGATTAACTCTTGTCGTAAATAATCTACTAGGTCGGTGTTGTACTTGGGATTGCTTAAACTGCCAATTGTTAAGGATTGGGCTTGTACTTTCGGTTTCCACAGGTAGGGAAGCGATCGCCACCCCAACCCTAGAACAACTATAGAAACAATTGTCGATAGAACCAATAGCCCACGTTTTGGTGATGTTGGTGTTGATGTGGGTTGTGGTACAGAAGCGGGAATATTATTGGGCTGCATCTGTGTATTCGTAAGAGATTTGAGCATTTCTGCGGCGCTAGAGTAGCGATCGCCAGCGCGGGTGCGAACTGCTTTATCTAACACATTGGCTAAACCGCCACTGACTTCTGGTGCATCTTGTCGCCAAAGGATTTCTGCCGTCCCCGGATCGATCGCCAAATCTTGCGGCAGCTTACCTGTTAACAAATAAATTGCCGTCAGTCCCAAACTATATAAATCACTAGAATAAACAGGTCTACCGATTGCCTGTTCAGAAGCCATAAACCCAGGAGTACCAATTACAATCGAGTTAACCGCATTTCCTTGGGTATTGAGCTGGGTACTCATGGCTTCCTTAACGGCACCAAAGTCAATCAACACTGGCTTGCCATCTTCCTGGCGCAAAATAATATTGTCCGGTTTGATGTCGCGATGGACTATTTGCTTGTCGTGTATGTATTGAAGCACTCCCAACAGACTGGTCAAAATTGCCCTCACGGCACTTTCGCTGAGTTTACCCTCCCTTTGCACCTTCGCTTCTAGTGTTTCACCCTCGATATACTCCTGCACCAAGTAAAACTTGTTCAGCTCCTCAAAGTAAGCGTACAACCGAGGAATCTGGTGATGCTCCCCCAAAGTTTGCAATGTTGCCGCTTCCTGCCGGAATCGTTCTTTCACAATATTGTTAAACTGGCGTTGAACTTGGCGCTTGAGTTGCTTGATCACATAGTTTTGCTGCAAGGGCATCTGGGTGTCTTGTGCCAGGAATACCTCGCCGAAACTACCGGTTCCCAGGGATTTTATAACTTGATAGCGACTATTTATAAGTTGATGCTGATTATTTAAGGGCGTTTGCATGATCGCTACTCTTGGCTGGGGCTGACTCGGTGAGTGGGACGGACTGGACAGAGGGAACGATCGCCTTTTAACGTCAATCATAAGTTCTGTTAATTATCCATTAAAGCCGTTCTTATGTTTCCAGACATCAGTATTTTTACTGAATTTCCTGAATACATAAGCAGGGCGCGATCGCTTGTAAATTGACAATCGGCATCACTCCTGAAATTGCAGGTTACACTTACCTATCGCCTTCGCGGATAACTTTTACGCAAATTGGGAAAAATTTTTGGGGTTAATCCTCAAACAGCCCAGAAACCCCGTTTCTCCCGTCGAGACTAACGACAACAACCCCCGATCGCCTCCACCGCTAGATGACCCAAACCAATAGATTCCAGAAGTTCCGTCCACCCGGCCGCGATATCTGCATTTCCTGGATTATCCCGACGCAATTCGGCGAGAGTGGTTAGAGTTTCGTGCCATAACCCATTCGCCGCATAGACTTCCACCCGCTGCATGGGTGTTGTTGCCACTTCTAGCTGACTGGTTAGGGTTCTTGAGGGGGCAACTCTTTCCACCATTGCTTGTACATAGTCATCCTCAGCCCGAATTCTCGGATTGCATCGATAGGAGAATTGCCACAAATATTTTTTGCCAATTTCCAGGGGGGGGAGGCTTTCCGGTAGGCGGAAACTCACAATTCCCGGTGTGTCGGTAATCCTGACCACGGTTTGGTAAACTTGGGTTTCTTGTTCATCCAAGACCACAAATTCTACCTCACGGGTCAGCTCCGAGGAATAAGGCACATAAAACCAGAATGTGGGATGTCCCGATAGGGTGTAGTTCACTTGACTGGGAATTAATGCGGTCAGAGGTTTATCCACGGCGGGACAGGAGGTGCGACTCCCAGAACCTTCGCGATCTTCTGGGGGTTGGGGGTCTGGTGCATCAAAGGCTGTGGCAACCAGGACATCGGGTAATGGCAATTGATGATTTTCCGGGCGTAATTCCCTGCTATAAGTGCCGTAAACTCGCTGTATTGGCACTATAGCGATTAGGAGAATCAAGGCGATGGATAACTGCAATTTGCCGGGTTGCGGCGGTTTTCTTAAAGGACTGGACAAGCTGCTACTCCTGGGTAGTTGGGGTTATGTTTACTTATCGCAATGGGGGGAGAAATTTACGCAAAAAAGGAGCGATCGCCAATGTCAATGCTGGGGGGAGTAGGGGAACCCAAGTGCCTTGAAGCAGTAGCAGATAGCAGAGGATATATAGAATGGCGATCGCTATGACGATGGCTGTAATCATCACGATGTCACTGTTGCCGATGTACAATGCGATCGCACTTCCGGCCATTGACCACACTACCACCCAAATCACTTCTTGCCACCAAACCCATACCCCAATCAGGGCACGACCATCAAGGGCCGCACTGAGAATATGGCTGACCATCTGTGCTTGCACCATCACTCCTGGCACTTGATCAGAGGGAGATTGTCCGGCGCGGTGGGGAGTGCTAAAAAATTTAGCGTTGACTCTACTGGTAAAACCAATCAGCACAATTCTGTTTTTGACTAGGTTAGGGTCAAAATCTCCCTGCAAAACTTGGGTTAGGGTCAGAGTTCTGGCTATGGGAAAAGAACGATAATTTAACATCACATACCATCCCCCTGTCGGTAGATTTTTGTATGCTCCGCTATGGGTATTTCCCAGGGGATTAAAAATCGCTTCGCCTAATTGTAAGGGGTTGTTTTGATTGCCTTGATTATCGGGAAAAATATTCTCAGCCGCTAGGTATTTTCGGGCTAATTGAAAGCTCAAGGAAAAACCCGTGTTACAGTCGGAGTTAGCTCTCATAAAAAATAGGTGTCGTCGCAAAATTCCATCAGGATCGACGAGGACATCATCAAATCCTAAGCGATTATTGGGGATGACATCAGGCGATCGCACAGCGGGTTCATTAGCCCGGGGGAAACTACAGATAGCAAACAAATTATCTTGCTGCTGCATTTGTGTTCGCAATTCTGCATCCCCAGGAGGGACGGGAAAATCTCGATAAATGGTTAACCCGATCGCCCTGGGTTGATGGGGTTCTAATTGCTGCAATACTTGACTAATCGTGCCATCAGAGATAGAATATTCTTGTCGTGATTGTACATCATTTCCCGTCACTTCAACGACTACAATTCGGGGGTCGGGTGGTTCGGGAGGACGCGATCGCATTAAGTGATCATAGAGTTTCAATTCCCCCCCTTGTAAAATTCCCAATTGGCGGATAATTAGAATCATTAAAGCTATCCCCCAACTGCTTAACCAAAAAGTGCGATCGCGCCCTTGGGAAAAAGCAGGTTTTATTGGGGGCTGTTGCTGTCGCCAAACTATCGGTAATTCGGCGGGATTTTGACAGATAATTGGCAACCAACTAGCACAGGGAAATTTATCTTCTAAACCCTGTAAACGTTCCCGGGCTTGTCGCACTGCCAAGTAAAAGGAATAACCCCTAGAAAAAGCCTGAATAAATCCGACTAAAAAGGCATGGGCTACCCGATCAGACACGGGTTCTCGCATCACAATAATTTGGGGAATATGTAAATCAGCCAATTCCGCAGCTAAGGATAACCCCTGGCAAGAATTAAAAATCGCTAGTTGTAAGCCACGGCTGATAGCCGTTTTTAAGGCTAATTTTAGATGAGAAATGCCGATTTTATCAGTGGCATTAATCGACAATAAACCCCCGTTACCATTTTCTTCACTCTCACTATGACCGGCAAAAAATAAAATATCCCAACCGCGATCATCCCATAAATGTTGGTCAACTTCCTGACGGGAAGGTTGAACCAAAAAAACAGTTTCCGCATCGGCAATTTCTGACAAAACTTGGCGATCCTCCGCCAGATCGAGGCCGTTATCATTGCCTAAAATAGCTAAAATTCTAATCTGTTTTCTTCGGTTTAACTTCTGCACTCGCTGATATTCTGGGGCGCTTAAAGCAATTTCGGCTTGGGGATAATCAGACAAAAAATCCCAAAAATGCCAAGGTAAACGCCGCACTAATTCATCATCAGTTTCCAGAATTAATTGGATTTCGTCATTCTGGTTGAGATGCGATCGCAATTGGCGATCAATATTTCTAAATTTCTCAGCACCCAGCCACTCATTAATAACCTGAAGATACTGCTGGCAAATATCCGAAAATTCTACCTGAGAAACATTGGTGATATCTTCCCGATCTATTTTGATGCGGGGATGCCATCCCGGACGGCGATAAAGTGCTTGATAAATCAAATTCCAACGACGATAAATCCCATCTAATTCCTGGGCGGGAGGTAACGCGCCAGTAAATTTTAGCGGACGGGGATTTTCCGGTTCCCAAAGTAGGGCGGTGACATGGGGAAAACCGGATAGCAAATTCCCATATCCTAGATTAATGACAACAATAGTTGGTTTTTTGGGACTGGTCATTAAATAGCAAAGTTCTCTATAATCATGGCATTTTCTAGGGCAACTTGAATAGAAAAGCGTTCCCCCGTTTCTCCGGTAAATCGGGGCAGTTGGATATAATTATCATGACGGCGCGATCGCACTTCTTGTAAAGTATCTGCCTGGTCTGATAGTAATGCTAACCGCAAATTCGGCGGTAAATAAATTTCTCCATTAGGGGGATAAAGTCGCACTCTGACTGCCATAGTATCAAATTCTGGTGTTAGCGCCACCAACAATACTACCATTTGACTGCCCAACTGCATTTGCAAATCAATCAATTTTCCCCTTTCTATCTCAGCTTGTCTATCTGGTGGAGAAGTGCGAAAATTATAGGCGAGATTTGGAGTGCTAAATATTGAGCCCAAATCCTGCCACGTTTCCCCAAAGATTCCTTGGCACCACTGACTAAGGTTGACCAAATTCTGCCGACGCAACCCAGATAAAGTGGTCAACAGTGTTTCTACGGGTTGCAACTGACTCAGGGGGATGTCTGGGCGATCGATGCTATGAATAAATCCCAGAATATTGGCGGCTTTTAAAGAATCTTCAATTTGCACGACTACATAGCCAATGCGATCGCCCCAAACTTCCGGGGGAATTCGGCAAATTTGCTGATTTTCGCGGATCGGACGACATTCGAGAATCCCCAATCCGGTCACCTGTAGATCTGCCACATCACTAGCCAAGCGGGCGATCGGATTCCAACTATCACCAGCATTGAGTTGGGTAGCAATTCCCATCCACTCCAAATAATTACGCACCACACAAACCGCCAGAGTGTTAAAATAAACCTGTTCAGCTTTTTGGCGATTGGGTTGTTCCCTCGCAAATTGTTGGGCGAGGCGGCGCGAATTTGTGCCGATCAACATGGGTAAGGCAGAATTTTCGGTTTGTTGGGTATGATTAGCCATAATTGTTATTGGTTGAATGACCTCTTTATAGATATCCGGCTGATTCGCCAAATTTACGCAATTGTGGCAGACATTTCCGCTGATAAAAGCTGCTGAGGGTAGAAACTGGTAAACCCAACTCTGCGGAAAGATCCTCCCAGGTAGTTTCGGGGGGTAAACGACGTAAAATCAACAGTTGACAGGTAACATCTTTTCGACCCCGGAGTTGGAGACGCTGCAATTCTCCCTCTGGGTCAGTTTCCGCCCACTTGCGGGTAGCTTGCAGGATCGGCGGGATATCTGGGAGGGCTTCAAAGGTATCCAAAAAGGTGAGGGTGTCATCATCATATAGCGGTTGTGAAGCCGAAACCATTTGTTGTTTCTGGTTTTGGTGTTTAATAGCCCTATCTTTGAGGCGCATTTTTAGGTAAACATTTAGCCAGGTGGTGATGCTACTGCGATCGCTATCATATTTATCTTTCCCGGTGGTGGCTTCACAGAGATTTAGGCAAAAATATAGCCAAGTTTGTTGCCAGACTTCCTCATAATAGGGGGTATTTTCTCGCCATAGCTTGCCTGATTTGACAATCATTCGATACAGTTGAGTTAACCCTTGCTGGCGTTTTAGGCTTCCGGGAGGGTGGCGACAAGTCTCGGTAATGAGCGATTGTAATTGGCCATTAATCATTTAAGTAAAATGCCTCTAAAAAACATTTCATCCTGTCTGTTTCTGATTGCGTTTATGACTCTGGGTAAAATTGAGTTTATCAAATTTCTTTGGTTTCCGGTAACAGGGTTGCCAGTTTTGGCACAAGAAAGGGGAGAAGATCTGGTCATTGAGGCGATTCAATTGCATGAAATCGGAGATAAACAGGTCGCTGGCGGTGAGTTGAAAGAAGCGTTGATAACCTTCGATCGCGCTTTGCATAAGGTGCGGGTGGAAGGCGATCGCCAACTAGAAGCGTTGATTTTAAATGATATCGGTGTTGTCTATCGCAATTTGGGCAATTATCCCCAGGCTGGGCATTTTTTAAACGAGGCTTTAACTATTCGCCAAAATCTTAACGACCGACAGGGAATTAGCCAAACTCTGATTAATTTGGGGGCGCTTTCTTCCTCCCAAGCTAACTATCCCCAAGCCATCAATTTTTATGAGCAAGCCTTGGCAGTTTTGCCAGCAGAAGAATCCTATGGATCGGCTGTTATTTTTAATAATATGGGGCAAATTTATCGAGCTTTAGGACAACCTCAAAAAGCCCTGATTTATTTTCAACAAGCCGGGGCGCTATTTGCACAAGAAGATGATGATTTTGCGGTGGGAATTACTCTCGCTAATATGGGGGCGGTTTATCATGCTATGGGGGACTATTCCCAAGCGTTAGAATTCTATGGGAAAGGGTTAGCGATCGCCTCGGAAATCGGAGATGCTGTCGGGGTTGGTCAAACCCTGTTAAATATGGGGGCGGCTTATGAGAAATTAGCCAACTATTCCCAATCGTTGCAATTGTACAACCAAGGATTAGAAATTATGAGGGCGATCGGTGAAGAAGATGCCCAGAGTCAAGCCTTGAATAATATCGGTTCAGTTCATCGATTAATGGGGGACTATTCCCAAGCCATAGAATTCTACGATCGCGCCTTAGAAATTCGGCGAAATTTACGGAATACAGCCGGAATTGCTGTCACCCTAAACAATAAAGGTGTCGCTTTATTTGAAGCTGGAAAAATCGCGGAAGCTACCCAAACCTTATACGCGGCAATTGACGCATTAGAATCTCTGCGACCCGGCTTGAGCGATGCCAATAAAGTCTCGATTTTTGATAAATATCGGTCTAGTTATAGTATACTACAAAAAGCATTAATTAGCGAAAATAAACCGGAAATCGCCTTAGAAATTGCCGAGAGAGGTCGCGCCCGTGCTTTCCTGGAATTAATCGCCCAACAACTATCTCCTGAAGCGGTGCAAGAATATGACCGGCAAAATAATCCGCCTATGAGGATTTCCGACATTCAAAAAGTGGCAGGACAGCAAAATGCTACCCTAGTTCAATATTCGATTATTAGTGATAATTTCGGCAACAATTCCGCTTTATTTATTTGGGTGGTGCAGCCGACGGGAAACATCACTTTTCGGGAAGTAAATTTAAGCCAATTAGAAACGTTTAGGGAGACTTTAGTGCCTTTTTTGGCGGAGGGTACGGACTCGGAAGCGGAAGGTTTATTAACGGCTTTGGTGCGGGGAACTCGCCAGGGAATCACGGAAACTCTGCCCAGCATTTCTACCCGCAATCTCAGAAATAGTCACTTGCAAAAATTGCACGATTTACTGATAAAACCGATTGCCGATTTACTGCCGCAAAATCCAGAAGATAAGGTGATATTTATCCCCCACCAGGAGTTATTGTTTGTGCCGTTTCCGGCGTTAATCGATGAAAGCGATCGCTATTTAATTTTCAACCATACTATTCTAACCGCCCCAGCCATTCAGGTGTTACAATTGACTCGCCAACTGGCAGAAAACCGGAGAATTAACAGGACAAATAACCCCGCCAATGCTCTAGTGGTGGGAAATCCAGTGATGCCGAAATTGTCTATAGAACCGGGAGAAGAACCCAAGAGATTAGCTAATTTACCCGGTGCAGAAGCCGAAGCGATCGCCATCGCCTCTATGTTGAATACAGAAGCGTTAATTGGTAGTGCAGCGACGAAATCAGAGGTTTTGGAACGCATTAATTCGGCGGCGATCGTGCATTTGGCAACCCACGGGTTACTGGATGATTTTAGCGAGTCTGGGGGTGTTTTAGGGGCGATCGCACTAACTCCAAGTTATGGCGATCGGGGGTTTCTCACTTCTGAGGAAATCATGGGATTGAATTTAACAGCTTCCTTAGTGGTTTTAAGTGCTTGTAACACAGGTGGCGGCAGAATTACAGGTGATGGTATCATCGGATTATCTCGTGCCTTTATTGGTGCCGGGGCTGAAAGTGTGATTGTCTCTCTATGGCAAGCAGAGGATGCACCCACCGCCAAATTAATGCAGGAATTTTATCGACTTCTACCCCAAAAAGGCGATCGGGCTGTGGCTTTACGACAAGCCATGTTGACCACTATGGAAGAATATCCTCAACCCAAACATTGGGCAGCTTTTACCCTCATGGGCGAATCTCTCAAATAGAAATACAACCCCGTTTCTGACTCCTGGTTTGTGACCCCCCTGCCGGAAACTGTAGCGGGGGAGGTAGTTTTGGCGTGAATGAATGACCGTTACCAGACAGGGGTTGAGAAGAAAACCGGGAATGGGAGGGAAACCCTATCGCCAGGGCGCAATGCCCCACCAAGGCGATCTGCTTGTAATGGTTTATACTAATTGATAATTGTTCATCTTCACACTCGGAGTATTTATGACGGCTACACAAGTTTCTGCTCGCGAACTTTTCCGCGCTGCTTATGAAAATCGTTACACCTGGGATGCGGATTTCCCAGGCTACACTGCTGATGTCACCTACGAACATGATGGCCAGGTGATTCATGGTCGGGCGAAGGTCGGGTCGGATATGAAGGCAGAAGTGCTAGATGTTGCTGACGAGGCGGCGCAAAAGGCTATCCATGGGCAACTGTGGGAAACGGCGATCCACCGGGTACGTCGAGATTTTGAGGCGGTGCATGGAGAAAATACGTTTAGCTATGGCGAAACGGACGAAACGGGGGCGGTAGAAATCATTATCGGCGGCAAGGGGGAAGGCGATCGCTACCAACTCCGCAATAATGAGGTTTGCATGGTGCATCGTCACATTCACGGGGTGGTAGTGACGATCTACACCCACAGCAGCCACCAAACGCCGGAGGGTTATCTTTCCCACCGTTATGATTCTGTTTATCATGACCCCAAAACGGGGGCACAGAAGGGGGAAAAAAGCGATTTTGAAGATTCCTATACCCCAGTAGGCAAGTATCAAATCCTCAGTGAGCGGATTATCCACAACCCAGAAAGCGATCGGAGCGATCGCTTTACCTTCTCTAACATTCAACTGTTAAGCTAGGTTAGTTTGGTAATCTCATTTTGAACAAAGCCACCGCGTAGGGGCGGGTTCCGCCGTCAATTTTGCATCGCCACCAGGATATTAATAAACCCGCCCCACCGGACAATTGATAATTGTAGGGGCGGGTTCTGCTGTCAATTTTGCATCGCCACCGGGATATTAATAAACCCGCCCCACCGCCGTCAATTTTGCATCGCCACCAGGATATTAATAAACCCGCCCCACCGGACAATTGATAATTGTAGGGGCGGGTTCTGCTGTCAATTTTGCATCGCCACCGGGATATTAATAAACCCGCCCCACCGGACAATTGATAATTGTAGGGGCGGGTTCTGCTGTCAATTTTGCATCGCCACCGGGATATTAATAAACCCGCCCCAGCGCCGTCAATTTTGCATCGCCACCAGGATATTAATAAACCCGCCCCACCGGACAATTGATAATTGTAGGGGCGGGTTCTGCTGTCAATTTTGCATCGCCACCGGGATATTAATAAACCCGCCCCAACCGATAATTAAATCATGAAGGTGCGGCTGCACATAGGGTTCAAGTCGATTGGCGAAATGTTCTGAAATGGCTGTTGATGAAACTGAATTGACTATCACTGTATAAATTCAGTGTCATTGGACTGATAAGTATTTGGAGTCCCCCTTGCTGAATCACGGGGGGGCTATTTCGCCCATCTTAGCAAAAAAACACCCACCATGAGTCAACCTTTTGAATCCTTTGCTATTCCCGAACCTCAACAAGAGGCAAAAAAGGCAGCCGAAACTTTACGGGAACTGCACCCAGAACTGTTAGAACCTCGCCCCCAAGCTAATAATTCCCAACAGACTCCAAAGAAGATCGGCTTATTTCTCCTAGGTTTCATTTGGGCAAATCCCAAACAATTCTATGGCAAAAAATGGGTCACTAATGAACTGGTCGAACACTCCCAACTCACGGCGGGGGTAATTAGCACTGCTAGTCTGGTTAATGCCATAACCAATCAACCAATTTTGTTTTTTGCTTTAAAGGAATTTGGCGTTTTGGCTTTCATTTTTAGCCCAATGCTGAACCTGTTACTGGTGCGTTTCACTAACGAAAATGGTACTGCTGTGGCGGGACGAAAACGGGGCAACCAGGACTGGGCAAAAGCCGGGGCGGCGGCAATGATCGCTATGTCAATCTTGCAATCTCTGGCGGCGGCAATAGGTAGCGAAGCCCTCAATAATCGCCCGGAACTTAGCAGTTTAAAAGCCCTGGAAATCATCGAGACACAAACTCAGAATTTGGCGGATATTCCGGCTACAACTCCCGCCTATGAAAGCGCGCGCGAAGAGTACCAAAAGTTACGGCAAGAGTTTCAAAGCACGTCCCGCAATCATCCTAATTGGGATACTTTATATGTCAAATTATACGGCTCCTGGGCCGATCGCGATCGCAATTGGCGGACGGTTCCCACGGAAAATCTGCCCGTAGAACAGCGGATGTTGCGGCTACAACAAGAGGCGATCGCCATCAAACAACAAGCACAGCAGGACTGGGCAAATAAATTAGCCAAGCGTCATCACATCGGCGATGATGTCCTATTTGTGGCTCAACAAATGCCCCAATTATTTGACCGACATTTTGATGATAATTATCAGCTAATCTCTGGCACTGAAATCATCCGGTTAGCCATGTTAAACCTCACCTATAAAGTCATGCGCTTTGATATTGCGGGGTTGGGAATTTCCCTCGGTTGGATGGTTTTGTCCGTGGTCAGTAGCACCGCCGCCTGTTGGATGACTCTCGCCCACGCCCGCCGCGAGGATGTGATTATGTCGCGGGATGATGCAGTGGGAGAAGCCATAGAAGCCTATCTCGAATATCTTATTAGTGGTGCAGATTTGCCGGATAATTCCCCCCAAAAATAACCAGCCAAATTAGGGTGCTTTTCTACTATCTCAATTTACCAGGATATTTTCACAGACTATCCCACCGCCATTGGCTCAAATCCTTAGCAACCATGAAAGTGATTCCCATGCAACAACCTAATCGTAATCTGAACAATTCTCATCTTACTCCCATTGAGAATAAACCCGACATTTTCCCCGCTGAAATTAGCGATCGCATTCTGCTGATCAGGTTCTTGGAAAACTACCGCAAAACTGGGCGCTGTGAATCTCTCCCCCAATTGCAAGAAATCGCCAGGTTAGCTTATCAACGACAACTGACATCCCCCAAACAAGCCCGCGCATTATTGTCCGACCTAGACCATATAGAATCATCTCTACCAGGCTTATTTAACAGTTTAAGCGCCTTGATATCAGATTTTGGTGAAAACATTAAAAATGGCAATCAACCCGACTCAAAGCAGCGTTTTGAGTTGCTGGATAGCTTGACTGAAACTATCGAATTTCTGGAGCGTTTAACTGCGATCGCCAGGAATCATCCCGATGCTCCAGAACCGGGATTTGAGGAAGGTTTTGCCTCTTGTTATTTGACCTTAATTAAGCAAGTTAATGATGTGCGTTACGGTTTGTCTTACTTACAGGAATATCTGCGCCCGCAAGCTCTGCAAAATCAACTCAGTCGCTATCCTAATCCTGATTTGAAGCTAATCACTTTAATCACTGGAATTGAAGACCTTTATATCACTGTGATGCTCTTAATTCCCCGACTGCGAGAAAACGTCACCCGTCAAGTTCCCCAATTCTGGGGTTCAGTAGAGTATTGATACCATGGAGGATAAACCAATGTTTAACTGGCTGAATGAATTATTTAATAGTGGCAAAAAATCCCAATCTGCCGATATTGATATCTCCGAAATTGACGACATTGAACCCGTAAAAAATCCCATCAGTAGCAGCGAGTTTATTAATCGCTTACAGGGGGGAGAACGCCGATTCAATAATCTAATTGTGGAAGGCGTGGATTTGCGAGGGTTAGATTTAAGTCACTTAGTCCTGGCTAATTGTGAGTTACAAGACAGTGATTTGAGTTATGCTTGCTTGTTTAACGCTAACTTTAGCCGTAGTAAATGCGATCGCACTAATTTCACCGCCGCCTATTTAGAAGGGGCGAACTTCTATAAAACTAGCTTAGTAGGTGCGAATTTCAGTCACTGTCAAGCTATTCATATTAACCTCAGCCGTGCAAACTTAAACTATGCTAATTTAACTTGGGCGAATTTAACAGCCGCCAATCTCTCAGCCGCCCAATTAGAAGGGGCGAATTTATCAGGGGCTAACCTAGAAAATACCAACTTAGATTATAATCCTACCCGGGTAAATATCGGTTTACAAATGCTGCGTTTACCCACAGGATTACAAATAATTAAAAAATCCCCAGCCAGTTAATCACCTAGGGGCTGTGGTTAGTTGATGCAGCCACAGCCTTTTCCTGGTTTTAGATAGGGCTACAGATGCTTAAAAAATCCGGGGGATAGATAATCGAAAGTAATCAAGCCTATCTCTAATCCGTCCGGTTCCCCTGCTGACCCCTAACCGCCCATTTATCGATATTGCCAAATCATTAACCGATTTGCTATGATTAATTATGATAAGCACCTCTTAAATTAAATGCCCATTGAAACTATCCCTAACAGCGATTTTATCTATTATCTAATTGCCTTTGATAAAGACGGAAACGAACGCACTGACGACCCGGACGGTCTCATGAGTGAACGAGTTTTACAAGTCATTCAGCAACAACCCGTTACCGATGTATTTTTGTTTAGCCACGGTTGGTTAAGTGATATTCCCGCCTCCCGGAGACAGTATACAAGATGGATAGAAGCAGTTATTCAGCAGAAAGATGATCAAGCACGTTTTCAGCAAGTACAACCGGGATTTTATCCCCTAGCCATTGGTTTACACTGGCCTAGTATGCCTTGGGGAGATTATGAATTAGGAGAATCCCCCCTATCGATGAATTTGAATAATTCCCCCCAAGAGAACCTGGAAAATCAGCGATTATCTGTAGTTGATGAAATGGTCGATCGCTATGCGGAAAATATTGCCGACACCCCCGCCGCCAGATGCGCCCTAGAAGTGATTTTTAATGCCGCCACTGAAAATATAGCCCCAGAAACCCTGCCTATAGACGTTCTCAATGCTTATCGAATATTAGACCGCGAAGCTGGTTTACAAGCCATAGGCATTGCCGCCGCCCCCAGTGCCGATCGCGATCCCTTTGATCCAGAAATTACCTTTGCCGCCGCCAGAACCGAAGCCCTCAGTTTTAGCGGATTTAGTTGGGGGGGACTTCTAGCGCCGTTGCGAACCCTCTCCTTTTGGAAAATGAAAGACCGCGCCCGGGAGTTTGGGGAAAATGCCGCTTTTCACCTGTTAGCCCAACTACAACAAGCGGGAGGCGATCGCCTGCGTTTCCATCTCATGGGTCATAGTTTTGGCTGTATCGTCGTTTCTGGGGCTTTGGCGGGGTCGGGAACCGACTTGAGAAATCACCACCCCATTAACTCCCTGTTGCTGGTACAGGGGGCGTTATCTCACTGGTCCTATTCTCCTGATATTCCCCTGAGTCCAGGAGTGCCGGGTTATTTTCATGGTATCATCACCAACAGCCTGGTCAAAGGTCCGATCGCTATTACTCACTCGAAATGGGACACCGCCCTAGGTAAATGGTATCCGCTAGGGGCTTCCGCTGCGAGTTTAATCAGGCGATCGATTAGTTTCTACTCAACCGACAACCTGCCTAAATATGGAGCTTTAGGAGCATTTGGGGCTAGTGGTGATCACGAATTCCGAGCAGTTAATTGCGATATGTTACCCATAGATGCCCATTATCCCTTAGTTCCCGGAGCCATTTATAATATCAACGCCGATGAATTTATCCGCGAGGGTAGCGGTTCCCAGGGCGCTCATAGCGATATTGCTCGCCCAGAAGTCGCCCATTTAATGTGGGAAGCCGCCCTCACCTCTGTAGATTGGCGAATTTAGCCTAGCTTTGATCGCCTCGGTTCATGCGACGCAAGTTGAGAACATCACTGATGTTTTTAATTTGTAGACAGGTTTGCTCAAATTGATTGCGATCGCATATTTCGATACCCAACTCTATCAAAGCCGGAGCGTCGCGAAAGGTCTTAACCTGAGCGCTACGAACGTTGATATTGTTGTCTTTCAGTCGAGATAAAATGTCATTGAGTACCCCCACCCGGTCTAATACCTCAATCTGAATTTTCACCAGATAAGTTTTCCGTCGTCCTTGGTCAATGGGGGTAGGATTCCAACTAACTGGAACTAGGCGATCGCCACTAACCTTGCTAACATTATGGCAGCCTTGGCGGTGAATGGAAATCCCACGAGTCCGGGTCACAGTCCCAATAATTGGCTCTCCAGGAATCGGATTACAGCATCCCGCGATATGGTACATTAACCCCTCAACCCCCGCGATCGGAGATTTGCTAGTAGATGTAGAAGTAGGTACAGACCCATGTAATGTATTTCTAGGGGCTAAATTCTGCATTTGTAGGTTATTAGCCGCCTGTTCCATCGAAACTTCTGGAACCGGACTATTAGCTTTCACCACATCCCGGAGTCGATGCACCACCTGTTTAAGGGTAATTTCTCCATAACCCAAAGCAGCTAATAAATCATCAACACTGTGATAATTGCAGCGATGAACTACTGTCTGCATTGGCGCGGATTTCAGTAAAGATTCTAAACCATTGCGACCCATTTCTTTCTCTAAAAGTTCCCGACCTCTGGCGATATTTTCATCACGATGCGATCGCTTATACCATTGACGGATCCGATTTTTAGCCGTGCTAGTTCTGACAAAATTCAACCAGTCTAAACTAGGATGGCTATTTTTATTGGTTAAAATCTCCACAATATCCCCATTTTTTAACACCGTATCTAGGGGAACCATCCGTTCATTCACCTTCGCACCTTTGCAATGATTACCCACTTCACTATGCACCCGATAGGCAAAATCTACCGTAGTGGCACCATTGCTTAAAGCCATCACATCACCATCAGGGGTGAATACATAAACATCCTCATCAAAAAGGTTGTTTTTAACAGTATCTAAATATTCCTGAGCATCTTTGAGATCGCTTTGCCATTCTAGTAGTTGCCGCAACCAGGTAAACTTCTCATCGGTTTCTGTTAATTTGCCAAATTCTGAACCGCCAGTTTCCTTATATTTCCAATGGGCAGCAATTCCATATTCCGCTATATGGTGCATTTCTACCGTGCGAATTTGCACTTCTACCGGGCGACCAGTGTTCCCAATAACTCCCGTGTGTAGAGACTGATAACGGTTAGCTTTTGGCAGTCCGATATAATCTTTAAAACGTCCGGGAATGGGGCGGAAAGAATCATGAACGATCGCTAAAGCCCGATAACATTCCTCATTAGTTTCTACGATTAAGCGCAGGGCAGCAATATCATAAATTTCATGAAACTGCTTGTGGCGTTCTTGCATCTTTTTGTAGATGCCATAAAGGTGCTTGGGACGACCTGTTACTTCATAACATCGGATCCCAGATTTTTCCATGCGATCGCGTAAAATATCCGCTAAGGCTGCTAGTTTTTCTTCCCGAATAGCCCTGCGGTCAGCTACCCGGATTTGAATTTCTCGGTAGGCTTCCGGTTCTATATATTTAAAAGCTAAATCTTCCAATTCCCACTTCAAACGACCGATACCCAAACGGTTAGCCAACGGGGCAAAAATTTCGCGCGTTTCTAAAGCAATACTTCGCTGTTTCGATTCTGACATAAATTCCAGAGTTCGCATATTATGGAGGCGATCGGCTAGTTTAACCACAATCACTCGAATATCTTGAGCCATAGCCAGAAACATCCGCCGGAAGTTCTCAGCTTGGCGTTCTGTGGTATTAGAAAAGTTAAACTTAGATAGTTTGGTCACACCTTCCACTAAATGGCGGACTTCCGGTCCGAAGTTGCTTTCTAATTCTTCCGGAGTGACATCAGTATCTTCGATGATGTCATGTAGAAACCCCGCCGCCACCATAGCGGTATCACTACCTAAAAATCGCAGTAGACCTGCTACAGCAATGGGATGGTTAATATAGGGTTCCCCCGATTTGCGGTATTGTCCCTTATGCAGTTGATAAGCAAATAGGAAAGCCCGCGAGATCAGATCATTGTCTGGAGAAAATGACGGGGTATCTGATGACTCCAGGCTTTGGGAGTTGTCCAGACAATGTTGTAGCCAGTCAGGCACTAAGCATTCGTAGGTGTTTGAGGATGATAGAGTTTTGATGTTCATGGTATTTAGGCCTATTCAATTACAGATACTTGATGACTCTGTAGTTTTCGATACAAAATATGTGGGACGACGGACCCAGAGTAAAATAGGGCTTTCTCCTGACTAACAGCAGTCAGTGTGAAAAAAATAATTGATCATTGAACCGCTGGAGTCTCCACAACCCCGGCGGCGATGCTACTATTAGGTTAGCGATTCACACTTGCACACAGGGGCTGTTACCTGGGTGATTGCCGTGCGATCGCACCTTTGTACGGGATATTTTCAGGCTTTGGGAAATATCCTAACTTATCCCCCAGATATTCCCCACATATCCCTGTATTCTCCTATAGGGCGATCGCCCATATCTCAGAACCATAACAATTAACCCAATTGGATGCTAATTGCATAGGGATCACCATTAACCCAGATTTAACCCAGATTAACCTGGGGTGAGCCCAGTCGCGCTTAGGTACAATTTTTGTCTATGATGGTTAAATAATAGACAAACTTCTTAACATTATGTTAACAAAGGAGTTCCATAAAGCGATCACAGAATTCAGGCAATCTTTGGAAAGACTCCAAAAAACCATGGTTTCTGACCAATCCGATGTAAATCAGATGACTGAAGCCTTTGGCGAGGTTCAGAGGGTGTTTGAGAGTCGGATTATGCAGCTAGGCGATAGTGACAGCCTGGCGCAACTTCAGTCCTACATCACAGAAACCCATAAGCAGATGCGATTGTTGGGGTTAGACCTAAGATTTCTGAAAGCCTCGCGTCATAGTGCTACCACCAGGGAGCGACTTGCTTCTATGCGCGATCGCATTTCTATTGTAATTGGATATTCCACAGTTGTGTTAGACAAAACCACAGATTAAAGATTAATTAAGACCCCACGATTAAAACTAATCGTGCTAAAACAGTAAAAGCGATCGAGTACAGCAACAGCTCCCGATATTGATTTGGATTTAACAACAGGTTTGACCATGACTGCTACCACTTCCGCCATTTCTTACATTCCCTCACTCGTCCGTCAACCCACCACGGTTGCTGTGCTTGCATCCCTTGGTCTACACGCCTTATTTGCTCTCAACCTGGAAAATATCCGTCTCTATCCAAATACTGTGCAATTACCCCCCAGTGTAGAACTGGTGGAACTATCTCCTAGTCAAATTGACCAGGTTTTTCCAGCACCGCCGCCCCAATTTTCCTTTACCCCCTTTGCCGAACCTCCATCTTTACCCATGTGGGGTAGTGCCCCTACCCCATCCCCATTTCCTCCCTCAGCCCAACAACTTCCCGTTTTTCCCTCCACATTGTCACAACCGAGGGATAATCCTTTTGGTGCCGCCCCCAGTGGACCCCCCCAGATATTCAACAATCCCAGCAATAGTACATTTTTACCCCCCGTTCAAACTTCCCCCCCGCCACCTACTCAATTTAGTCCGCCACCACCCATTGAGTTTTATCAAACTCCACCCGGTCAACCCAGTTTTCCCGGAAACCAAAACCGTGAGCAATTGTCGCGACTACAAAATAATCCTCGATTTAGTCATCTGTCACCGGAGGAACAACGATTACTCGAAGAGCAGTTTTCCATGTGGCCAGCCCCTCCACCTAGACCTCGGTTTCCTGAACATGACCTTAGCTATAATCAACCTCCGCGAATACCTAGGGAATCTCAGGACTCTGGGGAACCTACCCAAGAGTTTACCCCGGAAACCCAAGTACAACAACCTGATGGGCGGGGTTCAATATTAGCTAGACTAGAGGCAGACAACCAGCGTCGTGCCGAGGCTGTTGGTTCTCCGTCTTCTGATGATGCCGTTGCACCATCTACCCCTACCGGACAGGTTTCTGATAGTCAGTATGCCATGTTAGAAGGTGGGGGAGCCTATGCAGAATGGGTGCTGTCGATGCTGCCGGATTATCCTGACTTGGACACCACCCGACCTCGCAGTATCTCGGCACTATATCCAGCAGAAGCCTGTGACCAAAATCTCAGCGGTCAAGCCTTGGTTGGGGTGATGATTGGTTCTGGTGGTGGCGTAATTGCTGGACCCCGGTTATTGAGAGGAACGGGTTATCCGATTTTGGATAATGCGGCGATCGCAGCTATTGCCGATATTCCCTTTGAGGGTCAGGGTCGCCCCATGGCTTATCAGTATGATTTTAATTTCGATAGCGAGAATTGCCAGTCGGTGGCTCCGATTCAGGCTCCAGCTCCGGCCCCAGCCCCAGCCCCAGCCCCAGCTCCGGCCCCAGCTCCAGCTCCGGCCCCAGCTCCGGCCCCAGCCCCAGCTCCGGAAAGCGTCCGCGAACCGGAACCACAACCCCAACGACAACAGGAATTTAACCCAGAATTAGCCCCGGAAAGTGTCCGCGAACCGGAACCACAACCCCAACCGGAACTACAACCGGAACCACAACCGCAACCGGAACCACAACCGCAACCGCAACCAGAGGTACATTCTGGCTCAATACTTCAACAACTACAGGATTCTATCGAAAATCCAGAGCAATTTTCGGAGGAATTTATTGATTAGTCATGACTTCTTATAGTTCCATAAGAGGCAGTTTTCCGATGAAAAAATAGAGGATTGAGGACTATTTTTCTAAGGGTTCTCCTGCCTCTTTCCAGGCATTGATACTGGGGGCAAATCCTTTGATATTGTTGTAGCCTAATAGTTGTAAGGAAGCTACGGCAATGCCTGTCCGGTAGCCACTTGAGCAGTAAATAACCACCTGGCGGTCATGGGGAATGTCGTCTAGGCGTTCGGTGAGAGTCCGTAGGGGAATATTAATGGCTCCTTGGATGTGACCTTGCCTGTATTCGGAGGGTTCCCGCACATCAATAAATAAGGCGCGATCGCTTTGGGAAAGTTTTTTGACCTGGGCGACTTTATTTATGTTATAATAGTCGCGGGGCAACTTGTGAATAAACTGATCAACACCCTGGGAAACTTCCTCGCTGGGGGTAATAATTACGGGTGTTTTGGCAGCCTCAGCCGGGGGAATTATCCCCCAATTCCACACCGGAAAAAGTAATCCCCAGCAGCAGATACTAATTACTAAAAGCGCTTTTTTGAGTTTCATAATTGAGAACCAGGTAAATGGTCTATGGTTGTAGGGTAGCAACAACACTACCCCCAACCCTATTAAACCATATCGGCATCTTTAAAGTAGATTCCCAGCCTCATAGAGATTCACCAGCGAGAGAAACAGCCATCAATTAAGTAGAGGTAATATCAGCTTGGGTGACAGGTTGCTTAGGACTTTCAAGCATAGTTGATGCTGGTTGTACCCGCTGAGTTAAAGCCGCCGCCATTAGGAAAAATACACCACCAATAATCACAGCAGATAGGCGGTCATTATTCAGGAGATTTCGCATCACCCAACCAAATCCGAGAGAGACGGTGATTTGTGGTAAGACGATAAAGAAATTGAAAATCCCCATATATATACCTGTGCGGTCTGGTGGTAGACATCCCACCAACATAGCATAAGGCATAGATAGAATACTAGACCAAGCAATACCTATACCAATCATTGGTAGGAATAGGAGGTATTGATTATCAATTGTCACCAGAGAAAATAATCCCACCGCCCCACATATTAAGCAGAAAGAATGGGCAATTTGGCGATTAGTTGATTTGGCTATTTGGGGTAAGATAAACGAGAACCCAAAACAGACGGCATTATAAGCGGCGATACAAAGTCCCGCCCATTCTATCCCCTCAGAATATAATAACGAATCCTGATCAACTGCACCAAAAATATTCCGGGCGACTGCTGGGGGAAAATACAGGAAAATACAATACATTCCCATCCAGGTAAACCACTGTACCCAGGACAATTGTACCATGGTTTCTGGCATATCTCGGAAAGCATCCCAAATGTCTTTTATGCCTTGGAGAATACCGCCTTTATTTTGATTGTTAAAATTCTCGATATCTTGGGGTGGATATTCTTCGGTGGTTAAGACAGTCCAGAGGACGGTGCCCAAAAAAACTGCCGCGCCGATATAAAAAGAAAATTTGACGGTTAAGGGAATGGCTTGTCCGTCTATTCCGACTGATGAGACATCAAAAACATGGTTTAAAAACCAGGGGAATACGGAAGCCACTACGGCCCCTAAACCAATGAATAAACTCTGCATAGCAAAGCCTCGCGTTCGCTGGTTTTCGGGTAGTAAATCCCCAACAAAAGCCCTAAAGGGTTCCATGCTGATATTAACGGAGGTGTCTAGTATCCATAAGAGACCAGCAGCCATCCACAGACTGGAGGAAGTGGGCATGAAAATTAAGGCGATCGCACTGAGAATAGCACCGACTAAAAAGTAAGGTCTTCTGCGTCCTAAAAAGTTCCAAGTGTTGTCACTCATGTGACCGATAATTGGCTGAACCAATAGCCCGGTTAGGGGTGCAGCGAGCCATAAAATGGGGATTTGGTGAGCTTGAGCGCCTAGGTGTTCAAAAATGGCGCTCATATTTGCCATTTGCAACCCCCAGCCAAACTGAATGCCGAAAAATCCGACACTCATATTGATGAGTTGAAAGAATGTTAAATGTGGTTTTTGGGATGTCATTAATTTAATGGTTATTCAGCAGTTATAGGTCATCTGTTGAGAGGGGATGGGTTTAATTAGTTGGGAGGTGTTGAATGTGTAAGTATGATTAAATTGCTTCCGCCTCTACTGTGCAGATGTGCCGTTTTTGGCTATAGGCTTACTCCTATTATACCAAATGACGATCGCTATATATAGCGGTTCTCAGACTCATGAGGTAAAGCCCACTCAAAGAGAAGCCGCTGCGCGTCTACACCCCAAACCCCTGTCCCTTCTGGGAGAGGCTTGTCCTGAGCTTGTCGAAGGGCTTGTCCTGAGCTTGTCGAAGGGGGCTTTGAGAGGTGATCAGATGATTTCTGAACAGGCTGTATCTATCTAAGGTTCAGGTTAAGTTATTTGAATTCCATAGCCAATAATGCGGCTCCGAATGCGGGCTCATGACGGGGCCATACTATGTCAGCTTGGGGAGCGATCGCATTAATTCCAGTGATGAATTGAGACCGTAAATTTGACCAGCCACGCCAAATTCCACCTACTGTTACAATTTCGCAAAATTCACCGGGATTAAATAAATCGGCGATCGCCACTTGAGTAGCTAAAATGAATTCCTCAGCCACATCATTTATGATAGTTTCTGCTACGGGGTCTCCCTCGGCTGCCACGCGGTCAATAATAGTAGATAATGCTGCCATATCTCGCACCCCCAAACCACGCCTATAAACGGATTCTATGAGCCTTTCAGGAGACTTTAAACCGAGTTCCTTGAGTAATTCTTGAGTCAAGCGAGTTGGCGGTAAACGGCCATCAAACGATCGCATAACGGCGCGCAACCCTCGGACAGCGATATCATAACCGCCGCCTTCATCACCCAAAATATAACCCCAACCACCAACCCTTTTTATCTTCCCGTGGTGGTTACGTCCAAACACCTGAGAACCTGTCCCAGCCATAGCGACAATTCCCACATTATGACCTAACCCCCCCACCAGTGCGATGAGACTATCGCCGCCAATGAACAGATTTTCCGGTGCAATATTCCAGTCAATTTGTAGTTGTTCATCGGACTGAATTTGTTGCACCAATTCCCGGACAATTTCGACATCTTCGGGGCGACCTACCCCCGCCAAACCCAATCCTAAACTACCAATAGAAATACCGGGTTGGTGATAGCTAACGGCTTGAGAAATAGCGTTTTTAATAGCGATTTCAGCGGCTAAAAAACCGAGACTTTGATAATTAGAGGGTCCGGCTTCTCCCCTACCTAAGACCTGATAGCGATCGTCAATTAACAGACAAACAGTTTTAGTGCCACCCCCATCAATTCCCAGTCCATAAATCATCAATAAATTACCATCAATTTATCAGTTAATACCTAGTTCGGGCAACTACAAGCTGCCCGATTTTTCAGGGATATTTAAGCTGTAATCAACTTGCGAGCCCTCTCGGCGCGCGCTTCGGCAGAATCCATCACTTCGGGGAATTTCTCGACAATTTCACCTGGGTAATTTTCCAGAAGTCGAGTGGAGAGAGATACGCGCTGGCGACCCTCTTCTAGGCTAATAACTAAGGCTTTCACGGTTTGACCAAGGGTAAATATATCAGGGAGAGAACCGACATATTTTTGGCTAACTTCCTTAATATGAATCAACCCAGTTACGCCTTCTAGTTCGATAAACACGCCAAAAGGCTTAATACTTCCGACGGTTCCCTCTACGAGTTGACCAACTTGAAGCTGACTAAAGGAAACGGATTGAGAAGCCATACGTTGAGACAGTACCAGCTTTTGGCGATCGCGATTAAACTCGATAATTGTCACGGTGATAGTTTCGCCGACCAAAGCCTCTAAATTTTCTCGATCCAGGAGATGCGATCGAGGAATAAATCCCCGCAAACAATCGACATCGACAGTTACGCCGCCGCGATTAACTCCAGTAACTCGCACCTGTAAACTTTCGGAATTTTCGGAGGTTTCCGACAAATTATCCCAAGCCTTTTCAACTTGCAATTGTCGCAGAGACAGTAAAACTTGACCATCAGAATTTTGGTCACGGATAATCAAAAACTCTTGTTCTTCACCTAGGGGTAAAATCTCCGATAGATTATCCCCTGCTGTGAAGGAGATTTCGGACATGGGTAAAAATCCGGGTGATTTACCACCTTTGATTTCAATATATGCACCATTAGAATCATACTCAAATACCCGACCTGTCACGATTTGCCCTTTTTGTAAATCATAATCATGAGCTTCTAGGGCTTTGGCAAAATCATCAATTGAAAAAGACTGATTTCCTGTCGTCATAAAATAAACCAACCCAATACAAATTCACACTTTAACCGGTTCTCGCGCTTTCCCTTGATTTCCGAGTTTTGGCTGCTCTCTTTGGGAACAAAAGTCTAAGATATCCTAAGATGAGAAGCCATTTAGTAGACGGAATTGAAAGGGTTAAGCGATATGCGATCGCCAACCCCTCAAGCGTCCCCAAGTTCCTAAGAGCCTGTTAGTTCAAGAGCGAAAAGTTCCCTAACTTGTTTCCAGGCATCTTCAGCCGCATCTTTATTATAGCTATCTCGCTGCTCACAGAAAAAACCGTGGGTAGCTTGGTAACGAAAAATGCGATGGGGAATCTTACATTTTTGCAGTTCCGCCTCAATTTGGTCAACCTCAGAATTAGGGATTAAAGGATCTTCGGTACCAAAGAAGCCATACAGAGTTCCCTTAATTTCGGCAGTGCGAGTGACGGTAGCCGGTCCGCCGCCGGGAGTTCCGGTAACAATTCCCGCGCCATAGAAGGAAGCCGTCGCGCCAATATCAGGGAGGGTAGCAGCCAGATAAGTTACATGACCACCAAAACAGAAGCCAATGGCACCAAAAGGCGCATTTTTGACATTATCTCGCTGTTTGAGGAAATCAATAGTGGCTTGAATATCGCTGAGGAGTTCCGGGGCTGTAGTTTGTTCCTTGTATTTGCGCCCCAATTGCAGATCTGCGTCGGTGTAACCGACCTCAAAACCAGGAGCCAAGCGTTGGTAAATAGCAGGAGCGATCGCCACATATCCTAACCCAGCAATGCGATCGGTAACATCTCGAATATGGGAATTGACCCCAAAAATTTCTTGGATCACCACCACACCCGGATAAGGTCCCCCCTGGGTGGGTTCCGCCAGATAAGCCGCGATATTCAGATCGCCATTTTTAACGGTAACATGATTGGTACGAATCTCTAAATCTGCCATAATTCCATGATTCAGTTATTTTCGGTAACACAGGAAAGCCACTCCCAAAATCATTCATGGGCTGATGATGCTTTACTGGTTCAACTTTCCAACTATAGTATTTATCAAACCTGACAGTTCCCCTAACCGTCAAACCCCACCGCAGGCTCAAGTCTGCTCATACCGACCCTCTGGAGATTGGTTATGGTTCAGTTTTACATTCAACCCGACAGCGAAATTCCCGCTTCCAATCAACTTTTTAACCAAATTCGGTTTGCTATAGCTTCTCGCCAGTTTCCCCCAGGGCACCGCTTACCCAGCACCCGCCAACTGGCCATGCAGACAGGACTACACCGCAATACCATTAGTAAAGTTTATCGACAACTCGAAGATCATGGTTTAGTAGAAGCCCAAGCCGGGTCAGGAATTTATGTCAAAGCCTTGGGTCATGAAGGCCCCTCCCGGGCTAGTTCCCCCATTTTGCAGTATTACCCACAAGCTAACCAAATTATTCAACAGAGTTTAGATAACTTATTATCCCAAGGCTGTAGCCTCAATGAAGCCCGCGAACTATTTTTAGCCGAAATTGACTGGCGGTTACGTTGTAGCGCCCGCGTCTTGGTCACAGCCCCCACCCAAGATATTGGTATTGGTCAGCTAATGGCTCAGGAGTTAGAGGTCGCTCTCAAAATTCCCGTCCAACTCGTACCTATTGAAAAACTAGCAGAAACCATAGAACAGGTTCCGTCGGGAACTGTTGTCACCAGTCGCTATTTTATCGGAGAAGCGGAAGCTGTAGCGGGTCCGAGGTCTGTGCGGGTCATTCCCGTTGATATTTATGATTTTGCTAAGGAAATTGCTTTGGTTCAACAGTTACCCAAAGGGACTTATTTGGGAATTGTTAGCCTCAGCTCGGGGTTGTTACGAGCCACGGAGGTGATTATTCACAGTCTGCGGGGGGATGATGTATTGGTTATGACTGCTCAACTGCCAGATGACTATAAAATTAATGCTATTGTTCGCGGTGCTAAGGTGGTGATTTGCGATCAGGCTAGTGTTAAATCTGTTAAGGATGCCATACTCGCTAATCGTGAGGAGATTATCCGCCCCCCTCAGTTGGTCTGCTGTGAAAATTATATCGGTAGCAAGTCGATTAATTTGCTCAAGCGGGAACTAGGCTTAAATTAATGGCTCGGTAATCTAACAATTTTCCTATTATACGTTAGGAGTGAATATGAAGGCAACCCTTCAAGAAAAACCATCATTGACTCGAAATTATCTGACTACAAGGGATACATCTACAGCCCCTGATTTGCCCAATCCTTTTGAGCATGAGTCGGAGTATGATACTGCTATCGATGATGCTGAAAATCCTTTTGACCCGAAGGATCTCGAAGGTGTGGTTATCACTGTTGACTCGGACAGTGGCTCTGAGAAATCTCCGGGTTTACTCAGGAAAATTCTGCTGTCTCCTCAAATGGGGGTGGGTGTGGTGGTGGCTTTGGCTTGTCTGTATACTCTCACCCGTCCCTGTGTGATTGGAGAATGTCGGGAAATTCACCAGGCGAGGAGTTTGGCTCAACAATCCCAAAATACTATCGAAACTATACCGACGGCTAGAGCGCCGGGATTGGCTCGTCAGGAGTTGGTGGGAGCGATCGCATTACTGGAAACTATTCCCTGGTGGTCTCCTCATCATTTGGAGGCGCGGATGCTATTGAGGGATTATCAACACGAACAACAGAATTTAACTTCTGTGGTCACGGCTTTGACTATGGCTGGGGTGGCGGCGCAAATGAGTCAAAATCCCCCCCACCCTCTGGATGATTGGCAGAAAATGCAGCAGTTATGGGAAGATGCGATCGCTCAACTACAAAAAGTCCCCCCAGAGAGCATCATTTATCCCTTTGCCGAAACCCGCGTAACTCAATATCGTGCCAATTTAGCTACAGTGCGTGGGCGGCTCTCATTGGAGCGAGAAGCCCAGCAAACCCTCGAAAGAGCAAAAAACACCGCACAGGTCGCTAGGGCGCGTCAGGGGGTCGCTAGACACGCGGAGAGTTGGCAATCGGTCTATGATACCTGGCAAAGTGCGACTAATATTCTGGCATCGATTCCACCGGGCACTATGGCTCACCAGGAGGCTCAATTATTACTGGTTCGTTATCAGTCCAGCTTAGAAGATTCTCGCGATCGCAAAACTATTGAACAGGTGGGTTTAGAAGCCTATAACCGAGCTGTAAATAATGCCGACCAAGCCCGCATTTTTGAAGAAAGGGAAGCCTGGAATGAAGCCTCTCGCGCCTGGGGTCGGGCGGTTTCTTTTGCTAACAATGTTCCTCAGAGTAGTTCCTATTACCTGGAAATGCAGTCCCTAATACCAGGTTATAATCAAGCATGGCAACAGGTGCAGGCTCAGGTTCAAATTGAGTCACGATTGGAAAAAGCACGGGGGGATCTCAGTCGCACTTGTGCCGGAAATCCGAAAATTTGCAACTATGGCATTAGTCGTGATTTGATTACAGTCCGGTTAACTTCTGAGTATGTTCAGCAAATTAAAAACTCGGCAATTTCTGGAGATAGGGCGGGAAATCCACAGCCGCGATCGCAGGCGAGAAACCATGTTAATACGCTTATTGTAGCTTTGGAGTCTATTAGCGATAATGCTAGGATTCCCCTACAGGTTTATATGCCAGACGGTCAGAAAATCGGCACTCATTTTCCTTCAATGTAATATCCCCTATTCCCTGGTTGGGGCGGGTTCTGAGGACTTGTGATTGGCGTTGATGCCATAACCCGCCCTTACCCACTACCACACACCCAGATGATCAATTAGTTGGTGGGACGGGAAAGGTGACAGTAACTGTTGTTCCCTGATTAATTTGACTTTCCACGTCAATTTTACCTCGATGATTCTCAACGATCGCTGATACAATCGCCAAACCTAGCCCGGAACCGGCGATTCCCCTACCGCCTGGGGGTTGGGCGGTTTCTACATGGGGGCGGGCTGGATCTACTCGATAAAAGCGATCGAAAATGTGGGGAATAGCTTCTGGGGGGATACCAATACCATTATCTTTGACTATGACCTGCAAGCCTTCAAACTGTTCTTGCCAATGGTAGCATTCTCTGGAGTGAGTAGGACGTGGCGATCGCTTATTTTTGGGGAGATATTGCAGGGTTAAAGACACCTCTCCGCCCGTGGGAGTATAGCGGAGGCTATTACTAACTAAATTAATCAACAGCCGAACTAATTGATGGCGATCGCCTTCCACCGTAAACCAATCAGTTTCTGTTTCTGGGGGTAAGGTATCACCCGCCCACCACAGGGAAGGAGGATCAACTAAATTTAGTGATAAATTAATATCAGCGGCCTCGGCGTTAGCAGATTGTTCTTCTATCACCTCCATTAGCAAAGCATCGAGGGGAACAGAAGTAAACTGAGATTCGACAATTTTGCCATCAGTTCGGGCTAAAAATAGCAAATCATCCACCAAGCGACCTAAGCGCCTAGTCAAACGTTCAATTACTTGTAATTGCTGATGAATATCTGCATTAAGATCAGGTTCTGCTAAAGCCACCTGCACATTAGTTTGAATAGTGGCGATCGGGCTACGGAGTTCGTGGGAAGCATCAGCGGTAAACTGTTTAAGATGTTGATAGGATTCTCGCACAGGTTCGATCGCTAATTCCGATAAAAACCAACCAATAGCCGCCACGGAAATTAAAATCATCGCCCCCCCCATAGCCAAATCGGTTAATAATTGACGAATAGGCTTTGTCACCTCAAACCAGGGATGACTCACCCGCAAATATCCCAACACCTGGCGACCCCTTTCTACGCGGTCTGTCACCTGTCGCAATACCATTTTCTGGGAAGTGGGGTTAGGATCTGCGGACAGTTGAGTAATCAAAGACCAATGATGATCAGTTAACCGGACGGTTTCGCCATTGCGGTGGGTATGGAGGGGAATATCAAGGGGTTCAGAGAGGGTAGACCATAATAACTCTCCGGTGGGGCTGAACCATTCTAAATCAATATGATCGTCATCGGCGGCAGCATCAACATTATTGCGAAAACTCGCCTCGACATTAACCTGATAAAGCCCCACCCCCATAGCTGAAGATGGAGAAATGGGGCTGTTAACGGGTTCAATGACAAGCGATCGCTCAATTACTTCTACTACATGATTGAGGGTGTCATCAATGCGATCGATTAACGTATTGCGGACATACAGATAAAATCCACTAGCGAATAAGACCAACAACACCGCAGTTACAGCAGTATACCATGAAGCTAAACGTCTTCGAGTAGCTTGGAACATATTAGGGAGACCATAACCAGAGACAGTGGGGGCAAAAAGCCCCCACAAGTACCTAGTTAGTATACAAAAGTGTCGAAGTCATTTTGGGTAATGGCGTTAGCGTCCACACCCAAAAGTTCCGCCAGCACTTGAGACCCTAAGATAATCTGGGTTTGACTACCAACAGAGGCGATCGTCAATTCCTCAAAAGTTAATCCACCATCAAGGAGAATCATATCCTGACCAACGGTGAAATCAGTAATCGTATTAGTGCCATGGGTAGCAGCAATCACAAAGCGATCGCGACCCTCTCCACCGGTGAGGGTATCATTACCCTCCGCACCAATTAGGATATCATCACCTTCTCCACCAAAAATCAGGTCATCACCTTCTTCACCAAAGATAGTGTCATTTCCTGCATCTCCGAATAGGGTATCATTTCCCGAACCTCCATGGATCAGGTCATTTCCTTGACCACCATAGATAAGGTCATCTCCTGAACCACCGAAAATGGTGTCATTTCCTTGGTTGCCAAACAAGGTATTATTACCCTCATTTCCTTCGATGAAATCATCACCCAGACCACCAAAAATCAGGTCATTTCCGCCGCCACCAGAAATAGTGTCATTTCCTTGACCGCCATAGATTTCATCATTGCCCGAGCCACCAAAAATCAGGTCATTTCCTTGGTTGCCAAACAGGGTATCATTTCCCGGACCGCCAATGAGGGTATCGTTACCCGCTTCGCCGAAAATCAAATTATTGCGATCGCCAGCAATAACAATATCATCCCCTTGACCCGCGAGGATAATATCATCTTCTTCAGTACCCACAATCACATCATCCCCTTGTGTTCCCTGAATTACGCCATCATCACTGGTGAAAACTCCCGAAGCCCGTGGCATCATTTCCGGCGATAACAACACAGGGAAGGAGATAGGAGCAACGAAATTAGCCGGGTTGTACAACGTAAAAACCCCAGGTGGTGTCACCGGCGGTGTCGGTGTTTCTTGAGTCTCCTCAACAATAGGTCCACGAGTCGGTTCATTGGGTGGCATTTGAGGCATCACAAACACAAAAGGAATTGTGGGAATCACATCATCTTGCACAGGAGCCTCATCAACAGGAGTTTCACCGTCTACGGGTTCATCCTCATCAACAGGAGTTTCACCATCAACAGGAGTTTCACCATCAACAGGAGTTTCACCGTCTACAGGAGTTTCACCGTCTACGGGTTCATCCTCATCAACAGGAGTTTCACCGTCTACGGGTTCATCCTCATCAACAGGAGTTTCACCGTCTACGGGAGTTTCACCATCAACAGGAGTTTCACCGTCTACAGGAGTTTCACCGTCTACAGGAGTTTCACCGTCTACGGGTTCATCCTCATCAACAGGAGTTTCACCATCAACAGGAGTTTCACCATCAACAGGAGTTTCACCATCAACAGGAGTTTCACCGTCTACAGGAGTTTCACCGTCTACGGGTTCATCCTCATCAACAGGAGTTTCACCGTCTACGGGAGTTTCACCGTCTACGGGAGTTTCACCGTCTACAGGAGTTTCACCGTCTACGGGAGTTTCACCGTCTACAGGAGTTTCACCGTCTACGGGTTCATCCTCATCAACAGGAGTTTCACCGTCTACGGGTTCATCCTCATCAACAGGAGTTTCACCGTCTACGGGAGTTTCACCATCAACAGGAGTTTCACCGTCTACAGGAGTTTCACCGTCTACAGGAGTTTCACCGTCTACGGGTTCATCCTCATCAACAGGAGTTTCACCATCAACAGGAGTTTCACCATCAACAGGAGTTTCACCATCAACAGGAGTTTCACCGTCTACAGGAGTTTCACCGTCTACGGGTTCATCCTCATCAACAGGAGTTTCACCATCAACAGGAGTTTCACCGTCTACAGGAGTTTCACCGTCTACGGGTTCATCCTCATCAACAGGAGTTTCACCGTCTACGGGAGTTTCACCATCAACAGGAGTTTCACCGTCTACAGGAGTTTCACCGTCTACAGGAGTTTCACCGTCTACAGGAGTTTCACCGTCTACGGGAGTTTCACCGTCTACAGGAGTTTCACCGTCTACAGGAGTTTCACCGTCTACAGGAGTTTCACCGTCTACAGGAGTTTCACCGTCTACAGGAGTTTCACCGTCTACAGGAGTTTCACCGTCTACGGGTTCATCCTCATCAACAGGAGTTTCACCATCAACAGGAGTTTCACCATCAACAGGAGTTTCACCATCAACAGGAGTTTCACCGTCTACAGGAGTTTCACCGTCTACGGGTTCATCCTCATCAACAGGAGTTTCACCATCAACAGGAGTTTCACCGTCTACAGGAGTTTCACCGTCTACGGGTTCATCCTCATCAACAGGAGTTTCACCGTCTACGGGAGTTTCACCATCAACAGGAGTTTCACCGTCTACAGGAGTTTCACCGTCTACAGGAGTTTCACCGTCTACAGGAGTTTCACCGTCTACAGGAGTTTCACCGTCTACAGGAGTTTCACCGTCTACGGGTTCATCCTCATCAACAGGAGTTTCACCGTCTACGGGAGTTTCACCATCAACAGGAGTTTCACCGTCTACAGGAGTTTCACCGTCTACAGGAGTTTCACCGTCTACAGGAGTTTCACCGTCTACAGGAGTTTCACCGTCTACGGGTTCATCCTCATCAACAGGAGTTTCACCGTCTACGGGAGTTTCACCATCAACAGGAGTTTCACCGTCTACAGGAGTTTCACCGTCTACAGGAGTTTCACCGTCTACAGGAGTTTCACCGTCTACGGGTTCATCCTCATCAACAGGAGTTTCACCATCAACAGGAGTTTCACCATCAACAGGAGTTTCACCATCAACAGGAGTTTCACCGTCTACAGGAGTTTCACCGTCTACGGGTTCATCCTCATCAACAGGAGTTTCACCGTCTACGGGAGTTTCACCGTCTACGGGAGTTTCACCGTCTACAGGAGTTTCACCGTCTACGGGAGTTTCACCGTCTACAGGAGTTTCACCGTCTACAGGAGTTTCACCGTCTACAGGAGTTTCACCGTCTACAGGAGTTTCACCGTCTACAGGAGTTTCACCGTCAACAGGAGTTTCACCATCAACAGGAGTTTCACCGTCTACGGGAGTTTCACTGTCTACAGGAGTTTCACCGTCTACCGGTTCCTCATCAACGGGTTCCTCATCAACAGGTTCCTCATCAACAGGTTCCTCATCAACAGGTTCCTCATCAACGGGTTCCTCTTCTACAGGTTCCTCTTCTACAGGTTCCTCGTCTACGGGTTCCTCGTCTACGGGTTCCTCTAACTCGAAATCCTCTGATACAGTAGATGTGTTACCCGCAGCATCAGTGGCTGTAGCTGTCAAAATTCCGGCACTGAGCTCCTCACTCGTGATACTCCAGTTACCATCCCCGTCAGCAGTGGCTGTACCGATAGAGTTACCATCTAGGAAGACTTCTACTGTGCTTCCGGGTTCTGCGGTTCCTTCAATCACACCGTTGGTGATATCACTGGTGGTGATTTCTGGTGCATCCGGTGCGCTAGTATCGACAGTTAAGCTAACTGTAGTCGATTCATCTGATGTGTTACCCGCAGCATCAGTGGCAGATGCCGTGAAGCTAAACTCACCTTCTGCTAAGGCTGTGGCTGGGGTAAATGTCCAGTTACCTGAATCATCAGCAGTGGCTGTACCGATAGAGTTACCATCTAGGAAGACTTCTACTGTGCTTCCGGGTTCTGCGGTTCCTTCAATCACACCGTTGGTGATATCACTGGTGGTGATTTCTGGTGCATCCGGTGCGCTAGTATCGACAGTTAAGCTAACTGTAGTCGATTCATCTGATGTGTTACCCGCAGCATCAGTGGCAGATGCCGTGAAGCTAAACTCACCTTCTGCTAAGGCTGTGGCTGGGGTAAATGTCCAGTTACCATCCCCGTCAGCAGTGGCTGTACCGATAGAGTTACCATCTAGGAAGACTTCTACTGTGCTTCCGGGTTCTGCGGTTCCTTCAATCACACCGTTGGTGATATCACTGGTGGTGATTTCTGGTGCATCCGGTGCGCTAGTATCGACAGTTAAGCTAACTGTAGTCGATTCATCTGATGTGTTACCCGCAGCATCAGTGGCAGATGCCGTGAAGCTAAACTCACCTTCTGCTAAGGCTGTGGCTGGGGTAAATGTCCAGTTACCATCCCCGTCAGCAGTGGCTGTACCGATAGAGTTACCATCTAGGAAGACTTCTACTGTGCTTCCGGGTTCTGCGGTTCCTTCAATCACACCGTTGGTGATATCACTGGTGGTGATTTCTGGTGCATCCGGTGCGCTAGTATCGACAGTTAAGCTAACTGTAGTCGATTCATCTGATGTGTTACCCGCAGCATCAGTGGCAGATGCCGTGAAGCTAAACTCACCTTCTGCTAAGGCTGTGGCTGGGGTAAATGTCCAGTTACCATCCCCGTCAGCAGTGGCTGTACCGATAGAGTTACCATCTAGGAAGACTTCTACTGTGCTTCCGGGTTCTGCGGTTCCTTCAATCACACCGTTGGTGATATCACTGGTGGTGATTTCTGGTGCATCCGGTGCGCTAGTATCGACAGTTAAGCTAACTGTAGTCGATTCATCTGATGTGTTACCCGCAGCATCAGTGGCAGATGCCGTGAAGCTAAACTCACCTTCTGCTAAGGCTGTGGCTGGGGTAAATGTCCAGTTACCATCCCCGTCAGCAGTGGCTGTACCGATAGAGTTACCATCTAGGAAGACTTCTACTGTGCTTCCGGGTTCTGCGGTTCCTTCAATCACACCGTTGGTGATATCACTGGTGGTGATTTCTGGTGCATCCGGTGCGCTAGTATCGACAGTTAAGCTAACTGTAGTCGATTCATCTGATGTGTTACCCGCAGCATCAGTGGCAGATGCCGTGAAGCTAAACTCACCTTCTGCTAAGGCTGTGGCTGGGGTAAATGTCCAGTTACCATCCCCGTCAGCAGTGGCTGTACCGATAGAGTTACCATCTAGGAAGACTTCTACTGTGCTTCCGGGTTCTGCGGTTCCTTCAATCACACCGTTGGTGATATCACTGGTGGTGATTTCTGGTGCATCCGGTGCGCTAGTATCGACAGTTAAGCTAACTGTAGTCGATTCATCTGATGTGTTACCCGCAGCATCAGTGGCAGATGCCGTGAAGCTAAACTCACCTTCTGCTAAGGCTGTGGCTGGGGTAAATGTCCAGTTACCATCCCCGTCAGCAGTGGCTGTACCGATAGAGTTACCATCTAGGAAGACTTCTACTGTGCTTCCGGGTTCTGCGGTTCCTTCAATCACACCGTTGGTGATATCACTGGTGGTGATTTCTGGTGCATCCGGTGCGCTAGTATCGACGGTTAAGCTAACTGTAGTCGATTCATCTGATGTGTTACCCGCAGCATCAGTGGCAGATGCCGTGAAGCTAAACTCACCTTCTGCTAAGGCTGTGGCTGGGGTAAATGTCCAGTTACCATCCCCGTCAGCAGTGGCTGTACCGATAGAGTTACCATCTAGGAAGACTTCTACTGTGCTTCCGGGTTCTGCGGTTCCTTCAATCACACCGTTGGTGATATCACTGGTGGTGATTTCTGGTGCATCCGGTGCGCTAGTATCGACGGTTAAGCTAACTGTAGTCGATTCATCTGATGTGTTACCCGCAGCATCAGTGGCAGATGCCGTGAAGCTAAACTCACCTTCTGCTAAGGCTGTGGCTGGGGTAAATGTCCAGTTACCATCCCCGTCAGCAGTGGCTGTACCGATAGAGTTACCATCTAGGAAGACTTCTACTGTGCTTCCGGGTTCTGCGGTTCCTTCAATCACACCGTTGGTGATATCACTGGTGGTGATTTCTGGTGCATCCGGTGCGCTAGTATCGACAGTTAAGCTAACTGTAGTCGATTCATCTGATGTGTTACCCGCAGCATCAGTGGCAGATGCCGTGAAGCTAAACTCACCTTCTGCTAAGGCTGTGGCTGGGGTAAATGTCCAGTTCCCTGAATCATCAGCAGTGGCTGTCCCAAGACTTGTACCATCTAGGAATATCTCTACTGTGCTTCCCGGTTCTGCGGTTCCCGTGATTTCTGGGGTGGTATCCTTGGTTGCGCCAGTAGTGGTAATCGTTGGTGCATCCGGTGCTATGCCATCGACTAATATGGCAGTGGTATCATCGATCGCATTGAGTGTTAAAACTGCACTCATGCCATTACTATTGACAATGGTAGCTCCATCTGCTACAATCAGTTCTGCCCCTACTTCTATCCCGTCTAAGTCTTCATCTCCTTCGGCAACCGTGTAACGGAAGCTGTGGGTGGTAGCAGATGACCCATCACCCACCAGGGCGGCATTCACCACACCCCCGGTATCCAGGGTAATGGGCAGGGAGACTTCACCAGAGATAGTCACCGCTTGTGAGAACGTGACGGTAAATTCGAGTTCCTGTCCAATGCCGTAGTTATTGGCCGTGGGAACGCTAACACTGGCAATGCGGGGCAGGGGTTCTACAATGATGGTGATGGTGTCGGTTTCCGCACTGAAGGCCGTAGTACCTCCATTGATGCTGACATTTTCCGAGTCTCCGGCATTACCAAAGGTTTGGTCCCAGGCGCGGAAGGTGATGCTGTTGTTGACTGTGCCACGAAAGTTGGCGTTGGGCGAGAAGAATAGGCGAGTATTGGGATTGTCTGGGAGTAACAAGGCGCTGGTGTCCGAGACGGCCCCCACTGCTGTCCATTCTGTGCCGTTATTAAGGCTGTAGTACCAAGTGCCATTGGTTTCATCTAGGGCGGTGATGGCGATACCTGTAACTGGGTCACTATCTACATCAGTGACGTTTTCACCAAGGGTGACTATTTCGCTAATTAGCCAGCCGACCTCTCCGGTGGGGGGGGTAGCTTCTAAGGTTTCATTAAAGGCAAATTCGATGTCCTGGCTATTATCGAGGACCGGGGCATCATTAACCGGGTTGATGGTGATGGTGGCGGTGGCTGTATCGCCACTATAAGCCGTGGTGCCGCCATTGGTGCTAACGTCGGCCGTAGTCCCCACTGACAGTCCATCTGATTGGTCCCAGGCGCGGAAGTTGTAAGTGGCTTCTCCGTAGTAGTCGGGGTTGGGGACAAACCGGACTTGGCTGCTGCCGTCCAGGAGTAGGGCGTCGGTTTCGCTAACTGTTGGGAAGTCTACCCAAGTCGTGTCGCCGTCCGTGCTGTATTGCCAGGTGCCGTTGCTGCTGTCAGCTTCATAGATGGCTTTGGCGGGTGAGGCAAATACAGTGTCATTGGTGTATACTTGGCTGATGCGGTTATTGCTACTATCGCGGCCCGTGAGCAGGATGTCGATATCGCCGTCGCCATTGAAGTCTGCTGTGGCTACGGAACTAAAGTCAACACCGGTCAGGGAGATATTGGTGGCGTGGGTAAATCCCCCACTGCCATCGTTGAGATACACTCGGCTGATGCGGTTATTGCTACTATCGAAGCCCGTGAGCAGGATGTCGATATCGCCGTCGCCATTGAAGTCTGCTGTGGCTACCGAACTCAAGTCAACACCGGTCAGGGAGATATTGGTGGCGTGGGTAAATCCCCCACTGCCATCGTTGAGATACACTCGGCTGATGCGGTTATTGCTACTATCCATGCCCGTGAGCAGGATGTCGATATCGCCGTCGCCATTGAAGTCTGCTGTGGCTACCGAACTACGGTAAACACCGGTCAGGGAGATATTGGTGGCGTGGGTAAATCCCCCACTGCCATCGTTGAGATACACTCGGCTGATGGGGTTATTGCTACTATCGCGGCCGGTGAGCAGGATGTCGATATCGCCGTCGCCATTGAAGTCTGCTGTGGCTACCGAACTCAAGTAAACACCGGTCAGGGAGATATTGGTGGCGTGGGTAAATCCCCCACTGCCATCGTTGAGATACACTCGGCTGATGGGGTTATTGCTACTATCCATGCCCGTGAGCAGGATGTCGATATGGCCGTCGCCATTGAAGTCTGCTGTGGCTACGGAACTCACGTAAACACCGGTCAGGGAGATATTGGTGGCCTGGGTAAATCCCCCACTGCCATCGTTGAGATACACTCGGCTGATGCGGTTATCGCCACTACCGCGGCCGGTGAGCAGGATGTCGATATCGCCGTCGCCATTGAAGTCTGCTGTGGCTACCGAACTCAAGTAAACACCGGTCAGGGAGATATTGGTGGCGTGGGTAAATCCCCCACTGCCATCGTTGAGATACACTCGGCTGATGGGTTGAAATCTACTATTGCGGCCGGTGAGCAGGATGTCGATATCGCCGTCGCCATTGAAGTCTGCTGTGGCTACCGAACTAAAGTAAACACCGGTCAGGGAGATATTGGTATTGAGGCTGAAGTCTAAGATGTTAGTCAGTTCATCTACGGTGATGCTGTCACCAATTATTGTCCCTAGGTTATCTCCTGTGTGGTCGGTGCTGTCTTCGTCAATTGCTGTTAGGGTAAACTCCGTTTGACTGAGAATTGGTGCTTGTTTGACCGGGTTGATGGTGATGGTGGCGGTGGCCGTATCGCCACTATAAGCCGTGGTGCCGCCATTGGTGCTAACGTCGGCCGTAGTCCCCACTGACAGTCCATCTGATTGGTCCCAGGCGCGGAAGTTGTAAGTGGCTTCTCCTCTGTAGTCGGGGTTGGGGACAAACCGGACTTGGCTGCTGCCGTCCAGGAGTAGGGCGTTGGTTTCGCTAACTGTTGGGAAGTTTACCCAAGTCGTGTCGCCGTCCGTGCTGTATTGCCAGGTGCCGTTGCTGCTGTCAGCTTCATAGATGGCTTTGGCGGGTGAGGCAAATACAGTGTCATTGGTGTATACTTGGCTGATGGGGTTATTGCTACTATCGCGGCCGGTGAGCAGGATGTCGATATCGCCGTCGCCATTGAAGTCTGCTGTGGCTACCGAACTATAGCGAACACCGGTCAGGGAGATATTGGTGGCGTGGGTAAATCCCCCACTGCCATCGTTGAGATACACTCGGCTGATGCGGTTATTGCTACTATCGCGGCCGGTGAGCAGGATGTCGATATCGCCGTCGCCATTGAAGTCTGCTGTGGCTACCGAACTCAAGTCAACACCGGTCAGGGAGATATTGGTGGCGTGGGTAAATCCCCCACTGCCATCGTTGAGATACACTCGGCTGATGCGGTTATTGCTACTATCCATGCCCGTGAGCAGGATGTCGATATCGCCGTCGCCATTGAAGTCTGCTGTGGCTACCGAACTACGGTAAACACCGGTCAGGGAGATATTGGTGGCGTGGGTAAATCCCCCACTGCCATCGTTGAGATACACTCGGCTGATGGGGTTATTGCTACTATCGCGGCCGGTGAGCAGGATGTCGATATCGCCGTCGCCATTGAAGTCTGCTGTGGCTACCGAACTATAGTAAACACCGGTCAGGGAGATATTGGTGGCGTGGGTAAATCCCCCACTGCCATCGTTGAGATACACTCGGCTGATGCGGTTATCGCCACTACCGCGGCCGGTGAGCAGGATGTCGATATCGCCGTCGCCATTGAAGTCTGCTGTGGCTACGGAACTCACGTAAACACCGGTCAGGGAGATATTGGTGGCCTGGGTAAATCCCCCACTGCCATCGTTGAGATACACTCGGCTGATGCGGTTATCGCCACTACCGCGGCCGGTGAGCAGGATGTCGATATCGCCGTCGCCATTGAAGTCTGCTGTGGCTACGGAACTAAAGTCAACACCGGTCAGGGAGATATTGGTGGCCTGGGTAAATCCCCCACTGCCATCGTTGAGATACACTCGGCTGATGGGTTGAAATCTACTATTGCGGCCGGTGAGCAGGATGTCGATATCGCCGTCGCCATTGAAGTCTGCTGTGGCTACGGAACTACGGTAAACACCCGCCAGGGAGATATTGGTATTGAGGCTGAAGGCAACGGGTCTATCAACGATGATGCTGTCAATTATTGTCCCTAGGTTATCTCCTGTGGGGTCGGTGGTGCCTTGGTTAACTGCTGTTAGGGTGAAGTTGGTAGTTGTTAGTTGGGGTGCTTGGTTCGACATAAATATCTGTCCTTAATATTAAAAAATACATGGATTTCAATGGACTGTTTAACGATGCCAGATTTGCTGCAAAGCTGTCTCGAAATTCTTGACGAATTGGGGGACATCAAATAAGGGGCTATCTCGACCCTTTATCCGCTGCCTTAACTGCTGCAATTCCTGGGGATTAGTTGCCCAATGTAGGGCTTTTTCTTGATAGTCAACGGCGCTGTTACATATCATTTCCGTTACTCCGGCACTGGCACAAATACTGGCTCCCATTCGGGAGGCATTAGTGACACCTGGTTTGGTTAAGACGGGTAAGCCTCCATACAGGGCGGCAATAGTGGTGGAACCGCCGTTATAGTTCCAAGTATCTAGTCCTAAATCGGCTAATTCCATACGGGCTAAATATTGGTTATGGGGGATTTTGGGCGCAAAAATTAGCCGTTGGGGGTCTACTCCCGCAGCCTTGGCAGTTTGGCGCAGGTGGCTGAGGGTTTCTTCTACGGCTAAGGATAGCCACAGGACGCTGCCTTCTACTTCCTGTAATAGCTGCATCCAGACTTGAAATAAGTCGGGGCTAATTTTGTAGTGGCGATTAAAACAGGCAAACACAAATCCGGTTTCTGGTAATCCGAAATCCGAGCGGTTTAAGGGTTGGTCATCTATGTCCATCTGGGAACAGATGAATTGATGGGGTAGATAGATGATTTCTTCGGTATAAAATGGGGATAAGCTATCAGGAACTACCCAGTTATCGGTGATTAAATATTGGATAAATTCCGCTCCCATGGTGTTGGGATATCCTAGAAAACTGGCTTGTATTGGGGCGGGTTGATAGGCTAGGATTTCCGGTTTATTGTATCCGGTATATCCCGCTAAATCGATGAGGATTTGGATGCCATCATTGTTGATTTGCTGGGCGGCTTCCGGGGCGCTGAGGGAGTCGAGATGCCGAAATTCATCGCCGCCCTGAATTATCTGGTCGGTGACTTCATCATGGGCGCTTAATAGGTGATAACTAAAGACTTCAAATTCCCCGCGATTATGCTGTTTAAATATGTCTTTAATTAGTCGCCCGACGGCGTGACTATAAAATTCGGGAGAGATATAACCCAGTCGCAATTTGTCGGTTTTCTGGTAGTTGAATTTCAGGGGGTTTTGGCTAATGGCTTGGCTAATGCTGGCGGCTTTTTTCTGGGCGACTTTCTGGGATAGTTCCGGGGGAATGGGAAGGGCGTTTAGTTGAAAGGGAGCCAGAATAGCACCGCTTTGGATTATATTGTTGATAAATTGGTGGTAATTTTCCCAATCACATAAATTGAGCTTGACAAATTCGATGTGATGTGATATGGCGGGGTAGTTCGGGTTGAGTTGTTGCACTCGTTGGTAGGCGAGTTTAGCTAGGGTAAATTGACTTTGAAATTCCCAAATTTCGGCGAGTTGGAAGTAGGCTTCTGTGTAGTTGGGTTGGTGGCTGGCGGCGGCTTGAAAGAGTTTGATGGCTGCTTCTAATTTAGCTTGTTGTTTGTACAGTAAGCCGAGGTTGTACAGGGCGGGAACACATTGGGGGTTCATTTCTAGGGCGCGTTTGAGTCCGGCTTCTGCGGGTTGGAGTTGGTCTTGCAGCAGATAAATTGAGCAGAGGTTGGCGAGGGTTTCGGGGAGGTTGGGGTTCAGTTTCAGGGTGTTTTGATAACAGATTATGGCTTCGTTGTATCGCTGTTGTTGTTGCAGCAATGTACCTAGGTTATTGTGGGCGGGGATATAGTTGGGGTTGGCGAGTATGGCTTTTTTAAAGCAGGTTTCGGCGCCGGCTAATTGACCCTGTTTTTTGAGGGCTTGACCTTGTTCAAAGTGTTGTTGATAGGTTGTGTTTTTGGGGGGAGATGATGGGGGGCTGAAGGTGGCTTGTGGGGGGTCAATAATTGGTTGTTTGCTGAGGTTGCTAGTTAGGGCTATGGCGGGGGTTAGCTGGGAGTTTTGACAGTTGATGCCTCGAAATAGCAGGGTTTCTGGGTTGGAGTTGGGGGAGGTTTGGGGTGGGGTTAAGTTGATGGGTTGTCCGATAGTTATGAGTTTGGAGATGTTCCCGGTTTTGAATCCTAATGCCATGGGACAACGGACTTGGGGTAGAATGGCGACATCGTAGATTTCGCTGGCCTCGGTGTCCATGTCTAGCCATTCGATGATGTCCCCGCTGGTGATGTCGATGATCACGATGCCACAACGGGGGGCGGCTTGTTTTTGTTGTAGTTTTTCTTCGAGTAATAAGCCACAGAAGTGATAGTCTCTGGGTTTGGAGAGTCCGACTATGGCATAATTGCCAATGAAGATTAACCCCCGTCCGTAGCCGGGACAGAAGGTGACGGGGATAAATTGGTTGTTGTCAATATAGCCGAGTTCTCCGGTGCCTGAGTTGAGTAGCCAGAGTTGGTTTTGATGCCACCGGGGAGAGTGGGGCATTGATAAACCTTGGGCGATGATTTGGTTGGTGTGAATGTCGATGACGATTCCTCCGTCTCGCCTTTGGTGTCGCCAACCGGAGGCTACGTCTGATTGGCTGATGGCGGTAACATAGCGGGGGATGCCATTAACTGTGGCGATTCCGTTGAGGTGACAACGGTCTTCGGGGGCGAGTTTGGAGATAAATTCGGGTTTCCATAAGGGGGTAAAGCTGTGTTGGGGGTGGAGTGTGGCTAAACAGCTATATTCGGTGTTGGCAAAAATTAGGTTTTGGTTGGGGTCGATCGCTATAGCATGGATGTCTAGGTCTCCGGTGGTGTGGGCGACTCGGGGGACATAAAGGCGATCGCATTTGTCTTGCAGCAGTTGACCAGCTTCGAGGACGTTTTCCAGTCGCCAAATTTGATAGCGGGTGGCGAGGTAGAGGCGGTCTGAGGTGGCATGAAGTGCCATGGGACGGTCAAATTCCCATACGGGGGTATAAATTTGGCCGTCGGGTTGGATACCGATTAGACAAAGGCGGTTGGTTTGATAGGTGGTCAGTCCTAGGCTGAGTTGCTGTTGGTCTAGCCATTCTAGGAAATGACGGGAGTAGGGAATGGTGAGGGTTTTGGGATTAGACATGAAATGAGTTAGGTAAAATACAGTTCCTGAAAAAGCCATAATCGGTGAACTTCAGAACCCAGAAGGTTGGTAGCAGAGGTTCACCAGCCCAGGGGGCTGTGGCAATTCTCAAGACTATCCACGACAAATATCCCCTCCCTCTGACTAGAGTTTTTAGAGGGGGTGATATGTCAAGTTTTTTTCGACGTAGATGCAACCAGTCCCCAGATATGCTTGGGAGTCGGTAACTTCAGAACCCAGAGGGTTTGTAGTAGAGACTCACCAGCCCAGGGGGCTGTGGTAATTCTCAAGACTATCCACGACAAATCTCCCCTCCCTCTGACTAGAGTTTTTAGAGGGGGTGATATGTCAAGTTTTTTTCGACGTAGATGCAACCAGTCCCCAGATATGCTTGGGAGTCGGCAACTTCAGAACCCAGAGGGTTTGTAGTAGAGACTCACCAGCCCAGGGGGCTGTGGTAATTCTCAAGACTATCCACGACAAATCTCCCCTCCCTCTGACTAGAGTTTTTAGAGGGGGTGATATGTCAAGTTTTTTTCGACGTAGATGCAACCAGTCCCCAGATATGCTTGGGAGTCGGCAACTTCAGAACCCAGAGGGTTTGTAGTAGAGACTCACCAGCCCCCTGGGTTGCGGAAATTCTCAAAGCGGACGAGACATTTTCTTACCTCATCTCTAACTATATATCTTAGGAGCTGATATGTCAAGTTTTTTTCGACGTAGATGCAACCAGTCCCCAGATATGCTTGGGAGTCGGCAACTTCAGAACCCAGAGGGTTTGTAGTAGAGACTCACCAGCCCCCTGGGTTGCGGAAATTCTCAAAGCGGACGAGACATTTTCTTACCTCATCTCTAACTATATATCTTAGGAGCTGATATGTCAAGTTTTTTTGGAGATAGATGGAATCAGCCCCCAGATATGCTTGGGAGTCGGTAATGTGATTACCGTTTCCCACTACCTAGGGCGCGGGATAATGGATAATGGATTGACTCTATTAATCTATGGTTATGGAATTATCTGATACATTACTAATGCTAACCTGGGACTTACTTAATTTGATGTGGATAGCCTGCGGGCTATTTGTGGCCGGAGTTTTAGAAGCCTTCTTATGGAAAACTCCCCCGTTTCAACTATTCAACTTCCCGGTGCAAAAAGAATGGTTTGGTGAAAATAAAAAATGGCGGGGTCTAATTAGCCTTCCGCTGACTTTTATGGTGAGTGTAATTGCGTTTCAATTCCTAGAATCATTGGGGGAAATTAACCCAAATTTTGCCATCCATTTCCAAGATTTTAATGGGGTTGAATTTGGTTTACTGACTGGGTTGGTGTTTAACCTGTCTGAATTACCCAACTCTTATATCAAACGAAGGCTAAATATTGCGCCCGGAGAAGAAGCGAATATGATTACCTATCTGTTTGACCATATAGACTCGACCTATGGAGTTCTGATTTTATGGTATTGTTACTTCCATTTTCCCCTACATTTTATCAGTGTGGGGCTCATCGCAACTCCCTTATTATTTATGGGTGCGACTTGGCTACGAAAAAGGTTGGGCTTGAAGTGAGATCATACCATATCCACCAGTAGGGGTGGTTATGGAGGTAGCTATATTCCTCACCACAAGCCAGAGCTACCCGCCTATAAGAGGCGGGTCAGACTCTCTAAAAAATCATAAAATCATCGGGTGATAACTCAGTTACCCCTGTGATATTTTGGAGTCTGGCTAAAATCTGGGAGTCTTCCCCGGTGGTATTATCACCATCACCATCATAAATTATGTAGGTATGGTTACCATCATCATAAGCAAACAGATTATTTCCATCCAAGACATTAGATGAAATATCAGTTTGAACGGTTAGGAGAATGCGGTCAGTATTGGGAATAAAACCACTAGAAAAGGCGATCGCATCTCCTTCCGCCTCTCCCAGACCAGTGAAATCGGCGATCGTATCATATAATCCCGTACCAATTTGTTCGTTAATACTACCTGTGCTATCAGCATTAAATGCTGTGCCGCCACCATCATCAGGACTCTGGTATAAAAAGCGATTATTTCCCGCTCCTCCTACCAAAGAATCACTCCCCAAACCACCGACTAGGGTATCATTACCACCCAATCCTAATAAGGTATCATTACCCCCTAGACCAATTAGGGTATCATTACCAGCGCCACCAGTTAAGAAGTCACCAAATTCACCCCCTGTAACTGTTTGTGGATCATCAGTAGGTCGGGGTAGCCATTCAACGCTAATCATAGCGGTGGCGGTTCCACCCTGTCCATCATTAATGACATAGGAAAACTCATCAGTTAGCGTGTCATTACTAAGTCGAGTATAATTGATGAAATTGCCGCTAGGAGTTACCAGTGCGAAGTCAGACGTGCCTCTGATACTTTCTAAGGTAAGCGGATCTTCATCTGGATCGGTATCATTAGAAACAGGGTTAAAGGAGAATTGAGTTCTAGCGTTGGTGTAAACTGGACCATAATCCACAGCCACCGGAGGCCGATTTATAAGCAGGATATCAATAGTTGTCCGAGGTTCATTACTGTCATCACTGCCATCATTAACAACCACTGTTACTATGCGGTTTGTAGTGTCAGGACGATTTAAGGTATTGTTGTAAAACACGCGGGAAATAGCTGTTTGATAGTTGGCGAAAGATGCACTACCAGAGAGGCTAAGAACCCCCGTTTCTGGATTATAGGCTTCGGCGGTGATACCCCCCGGAAGTCCGCCAATGACGGATAAACCCTCATCTTCCCGATTGATGGGATTGGTCAGAGTAATAGTTGCGGATTGGATGGTAGTATTATCTGGGTCGGTAATGCTGACATTATTAGAAGCGATCGCCACTGGCTCTCCTCCCCTTTCAAAGGTAGTAGCGAAGTTGTTACCGCCAGCGACACTGTTAGTCGTATCTAAATCAATCACCGGGGGGTCATTAACCGCCACCACAGAAATAGTGCTAACAGCTAGGGGGTTATTATTATCCCTGCCATCATTTACCACTACTTCAATCCGGCGATCGCTTGTATTGGGATCGAGGGAACGATTTATATATGTTACCGTTGCCAGGACTTGTTCATAAACACTCAGGGAATTTTCCCCAGAGAGTGTTAATACCCCCGTACCTTGATTATAATTAGCCGTAATATCGGTATCACCTGTATTAACTGCTAATTCCTCAAAATCCCCATCCAACAGATTAGTAATCCTGACAGTAGCCCCCACTAGGCTATCATTATCAGGGTCGGTAATGCTAATACCATCAGCAGAGGCGATCGTCACTGGCTCTCCTCCCCTTTCAAAGGTAGTAGCGAAGTTGTTACCGCCAGCGACACTGTTAGTCGTATCTAAATCAATCACCGGGGGGTCATTAACCGCCACCACAGAAATAGTGCTAACAGCTAGGGGGTTATTATTATCCCTGCCATCATTTACCACTACTTCAATCCGGCGATCGCTTGTATTGGGATCGAGGGAACGATTTATATATGTTACCGTTGCCAGGACTTGTTCATAAACACTCAGGGAATTTTCCCCAGAGAGTGTTAATACCCCCGTACCTTGATTATAATTAGCCGTAATATCGGTATCACCTGTATTAACTGCTAATTCCTCAAAATCCCCATCCAACAGATTAGTAATCCTGACAGTAGCCCCCACTAGGCTATCATTATCAGGGTCGGTAATGCTAATACCATCAGCAGAGGCGATCGTCACTGGTGGCTGTTTTTCCGTGAAAGTAGTCGCAAAATTCAGAGTTTCCGAATCATCAGGACTCAGATCCACAACAGGACGTTCATTAACCCCTGTCACAGTAATAGTCACAGTAGCGGTGGCTGTAAGACCCATATCATCAGCTACCGTGTAGGTGAAGGTATCTTCTAAAGTCTCCCCTTCCTGCAATCCTATAAATGATTCTACCTCCCTTGGGTCAAAGGTGTAGCTACCATCAGGATTAACGTTAACTGTAGCACCCCGAGAACTATTAGAGTCAAAATCAACCACCTCTAACGGACCGCCTTCCGGGTCTGTATCATTACTCAACACACCTGTAGGCGCATTCACAGTTAGAACCGTATTAGCCAGGGTACTATTACTGTCATCGCCAGCTACAGGAGGTTCATTAACTCCGGTTACAGTAATGCTGACCGTCGCCGTATCCTGATTACCATCAACATCCTCGATAGTGTACGTGAAAGTATCAACTATCTCCTCTTCTTCCCGCAACGCTAATAAAGCATTAGCATTTCTGGGGTCGAATGTATAACTACCATCGGGATTAACTTGTACTGTAGCACCCTGAACGCTCCTGCCATCAAAAGCCACAACCGTTAACGCATCCCCGTCTAAATCGAAGTCATTGGCGAGAACCCCCTCCGATGACTCAACACTCAAAATTTGGTTAGCAAAGGTGTTATTCTCGTCATCAACAGCCGTAGGGAGAGATTTTACCAGCACCGTCACCGTAGCCGTGTCAGTACCTGAACGTCCATCACTAATGGTGTACTCAAAACTAGCTGCTCCGAGAAAGTCCGAGTCGGGAGTAAATAACACATCACCCGCCTCTGGGTCTAGGTCTACTGTACCGTTATTAGCATTAGCCACTTCTATGATAGTGAGAACATCACCATCAGGGTCGCTATCATTAGCTAGTAGAGTTTCCCCAGGGATGTTTATAGCAGTATTTAGTAAAGCATCAACCTGATCATCTTCCGCGACGGGTGGTCGGTTTAGGGTTTCAATGGTGATGGTATCTGTAGCCGTTAAAGGATTATCAGGATCTCCACCACCTTGGTCATTAGTCGTAATTTCCAAGCTACCATTTTCGTTGAGAAACTCTGGTAATGGGGTAAATGTTAACCCTTCTAAGGCTTGGTTAATAGCTGAGAGAGTACCAGTTAAGGTCAGAGTTTCCGTGTTTTCCCCAGTAACCTCCACGGCTTCGGTATTTTCCCCTGGGGTAACTGTCCCGTTGGTCGCCGATATAGTCACCACTAACGGGTCATCCCCCGCGTCTGGGTCAGCAATGGTAATAGCATTATCAGTTTCAGTGCTAAATACTAGGGGTATATCAGCATTAGTGGCTTGGGTTTCTGGTAGGTTGTTACTGGGTGGTTCATTAACCCCGGTGACGGTAATGGTGACAGTAGCCGTCGCCGTACTACCCATATCATCAGCTACCGTGTAGGTGAAGGTATCTTCTAAGGTGGCACCAAAGCGCAATGCTACAAATGATTCTACTGTGGTTGGGTCGTAGGTGTAGCTACCATCAGGATTAACGTTAACTGTAGCACCCTGAGAACTATTAGGGTTAAAATCAACTACCTCTAACGGACCGCCTTCGGGGTCGGTATCATTAACCAAAACTCCCTCAGTCTCACTTACGGTTAAGACTGTATTAGCTAGGGTACTATTACTGTCATCGACAGCTACAGGAGGTTCATTAACTCCAGTTACAGTAATGCTGACCGTCGCCGTATCCTGATTACCATCAACATCCTCGATAGTGTACGTGAAAGTATCAACTATCTCCTGTTCTTCCCGCAACGCCAATAAAGCATTAGCATTTCTGGGGTCGAATGTATAACTACCATCGGGATTAACTTGTACTGTAGCACCCTGAACGCTCCTGCCATCAAAAGCCACAACCGTTAACGCATCCCCGTCTAAATCGAAGTCATTGGCGAGAACCCCCTCCGATGACTCAACACTCAAAATTTGGTTAGCAAAGGTGTTATTCTCGTCATCAACAGCCGTAGGGAGAGATTTTACCAGCACCGTCACCGTAGCCGTGTCAGTACCTGAACGTCCATCACTAATGGTGTACTCAAAACTAGCTGCTCCGAGAAAGTCCGAGTCGGGAGTAAATAACACATCACCCGCCTCTGGGTCTAGGTCTACTGTACCGTTATTAGCATTAGCCACTTCTATGATAGTGAGAACATCACCATCAGGGTCGCTATCATTAGCTAGTAAAGTTTCCCCAGGGATGTTTATGGCAGTATTTAGTAAAGCATCAACCTGATCATCTTCCGCGACGGGTGGTCGGTTTAGGGTTTCAATGGTGATGGTATCTGTAGCCGTTAAAGGATTATCAGGATCTCCACCACCTTGGTCATTAGTCGTAATTTCCAAGCTACCATTTTCGTTGAGAAACTCTGGTAATGGGGTAAATGTTAACCCTTCTAAGGCTTGGTTAATAGCTGAGAGAGTACCAGTTAAGGTCAGAGTTTCCGTGTTTTCCCCAGTAACCTCCACGGCTTCGGTATTTTCCCCTGGGGTAACTGTCCCATTGGTCGCCGATATAGTCACCACTAACGGGTCATCCCCCGCGTCTGGGTCAGCAATGGTAATGGGATTATCAGTTTCTGTGCTAAATACTAGGGGTATATCAGCATTAGTGGCTTGGGTTTCTGGTAGGTTGTTACTGGGTGGTTCATTAACCCCGGTGACGGTAATGGTGACAGTAGCGGTGGCTGTAATACCCATATCATCAGCTACTGTGTAGGTGAAGGTATCTTCTAAGGTTGCACCAAAGCGCAATGCTACAAATGATTCTACTGTGGTTGGGTCGTAGGTGTAGCTACCATCAGGATTAACGGTAACTGTAGCACCCTGAGAACTATTAGGGTTAAAATCAACTACCTCTAACGGACCGCCTTCGGGGTCGGTATCATTAACCAAAACTCCCTCAGTCTCACTCACGGTTAAGACTGTATTAGCTAGGGTACTATTACTGTCATCGACAGCTACAGGAGGTTCATTAACTCCGGTTACGGTAATGCTGACGGTGGCGGTAACGGTACTACCTAGACCATTGCTAATGGTATAACTAAATGTGTCTACAATCTGTTCCCCTTCTCGCAACTGTAGAAAAGCATTGACATCCCTGGGGTCGAATGTATAACTACCATCAGGGTTAACTTGTACTGAGGCTCCCCTTTCACTGGTTTGGTCAAAGTCTACGATACTGAGTGTATCTTCTTCGATAGGAGTATCACTGGCGAGAAGACCTGATGCAGCATCGACATTGAAAATATCATTGGCTAGAATGTCGTCTGCTTCTTCTAGTGATGGTTTTACTACTACGGTAACTGTTGCTGTGTCTGTTCCTCCCCTGCCGTCACTAATGGTATAATCGAAACTTGCTCGACCTTGTAGATTGGGAGTTGGGGTGAATTGAATGCCATCACTGGTGAGTTGAGCGGTTCCACCTACGGCATTCCCGACTTCAGTTAGGGTTAGTTCATCTTCGTTGGGGTCGCTATCGTTAGCGATAAGTTCTTCGGGAGCCAGAATCACTGGTGTATTGGTAACTGTTGTGGCTACATCATCTAGTGCATTGGGAGGTAAATTAAGAGCGTTAATGGTGATGGTACTTGTGTCGGTTAAAGGACCGCCTTCTCCGGTGTTTCCGAGGTCGTTGGTGGTAATTTCTAACTCTCCGTTTTGAGCGTTAAATTGGTCGGTGGGGGTAAAGGTTAAACCATCTAGGACGCGGTTAATTGAACCTATTACACCTGTCAGGGTTAGGGTTTCGGTGTCGCTGCCATTAATTTGCACGCCTTCTGTATTGGTGCCGACTGTTAAAATGCCGTTGGTGGCAACTAGGCTAACTTCTACTGGGTTACTACCAGCATCAGGGTCGGAAATACTAATGGAATTGTTGTTCTCTTCACTGAATACTAAGGAGGTTTCTGCATCGGTTTCTTGTGGTTCGGGAACTGTATTGGTCGGGGGGTTATTAATGGCAGTAATCCTAATGATAGAGTTGGCGGGATTACTGTCTTCAATACCATCACTAAGGATGACGGTAATTAGGCGATCGCTTGTACCTGGTGCTGGGGATGTGTTATTATAAACTATTCGGGAAATTGCATCTTCATAAGCTACCGCAGGCGCAGTTCCACTGAGTAGTAAAACTCCCGTATTTGGGTCATAAGCATCGGCGGTAATATTGGGAGATAAAGACCCGGTAATTGATAAACCTTCTTCTTCTCCATTGGCTGGGTTGGTAATAGTAACAGTGGCTGAAACTATATCATCACCATCTGGATCGCTAATGCTAATGCTACCAAGTGCGCCAATGAAAACAGGATCATCTCCTTCGGTAAAGTTGGTGCTAAAATCGTTACCAGCATCAGCAGAATTGAGGTCAATTACCGGAGGATCATTAACTAATTCTACCTCAATGAAAACGGTAGCATTAGCGGTTTGATCATCACTATCTATAACTGTATAAACGAAACTATCTACCCCCACAAAATCGCTGGGTGGTGTATAGACAAAAGATGAATTAGTATCCTCGATGATTGTGCCACCTTCGCTGGTAGTTGAAGGTAGATTTATGATGGTGAGAATATCCCCTGGTCTTGACGGACTATCATTCTCTAATAGAGTAGAATTATTAACGTTTAAGGAACTGTTTTGTGCTGTACTAAGGGTATCATTTCCGGCTGAAATACCATCAGAAGGGGTGGGAGTCGGTGTTGGTGTTGGTGTTGGTGTTGGTGTTGGTGTTGGTGTTGGTGTTGGTGTTGGTGTTGGTGTGGGAACCGGGGGGGGAGTGGGAACCGGAGGGGTGGGAGTAGGTTCGGGACTAGGACTAGGACTGGGAGTTGGAGTTGGAGTTGGAGTTGGACTAGGTTCGGGGTCGGGGTCTGGTCCTGGTTCGGGGTCTGGTCCTGGTTCGGGGTCTGGTCCTGGTTCGGGGTCTGGTCCTGGTTCGGGGTCTGGTCCTGGTTCGGGTTCGGGTTCGGGTTCGGGTTCGGGTTCGGGTTCAGGATCTACTAAGGGTCCGTCTGGATCGATGATAAAATCTGTTTCATCCAGCATGGCTGGATCTATATTTAATAAAACTGCTAAAAAGTCTCCGGTATTGCGGTCTATTAGCAATGTATTTCTGATATTGGCACCTTCACCACGACGAATTTCGATATCTGCAAAGGTGAGTCCTCCGGTTAATCCAATTTTGTCAACACCAGCTTGAAAGTCGGTGATCAAATCTGCTAATTCTGGGGAAGCGCCGCCAGTGGTAGCTGTAATTACACTACCGCCACCTTCAGACGCACTGACAATTAAGCCAACAACAAATATATTTCTACCACCACCACCAGTGAGGGTATCAACACCACGACCGCCTTCTAGTAAATCATTACCTTCATCTCCAAAGATGCGATCGTTACCCTTTCCGCCTCTTAATATATCATTACCATCACCGCCAAAAATTATGTCGTCACCGGGACCGCCAAATATAGTATCATTTCCCTTTCCACCGACGAGTTCATCATTACCATCATCACCAAAGAGTAAATCGTTACCAGTCCCACCAAACAGGAAATCATTATCAGCACCACCGTAAAGGGTATTATTACCACCACCAGCTACTAATGTATCGTTACCCTTATCGCCAAACATCAGGTCGTCATTTTCACCCCCTATGAGGCTGTCATTACCTTGACCTCCATACATGGTGTTATTACCAGAGACAGCGAAGAGGGTATCAGCATCTTTATCGCCGAATAACAGGTCATTCCCACCTTCACCAAAAATTAAATCATTACCTTGACCACCCCGCAGACAATCATCTCCGCCGCCACCATAGATGGTATCATTACCGGCATTGCCATTAATGGAGTCTGCGCCATCACCTCCTCGCAGAAAGTCATCTCCCCCTAAGCCGAAAATGATGTTATCACCACTCAAGCCATCGATCGCATCATTCAAATCACTACCGAGAATGGTATCGTTTCCCTCTGTACCAACTCCTGAACCTTGTATGGTGATGATTTCTGGTTCTGGGTCGGGTGCGGGTTCTGGTTCCGGGTCTGGTTCCGGGTCTGGGTCGGGTGCGGGAGTTGGTGCGGGAGTTGGTGCGGGAGTTGGTGCGGGAGTTGGTGCGGGAGTTGGTGCGGGAGTTGGTGCGGGAGTTGGTGCGGGAGTTGGTGCGGGAAACTCAAAACCCTCTGGTCGAAAGAGAATTTCCCCGCCACCACCAGGTAAAGTTTCTCCGGCTTGTCCGGTGAGGCTTTGCAAGCCTGAGTCAGTTTGTTCAAGATAAACAATGGAACTGGTAGCGATCGAAACAGCTTGTAAAACTGGTTGTTCAGGAATAAATAAGAGTTCCCCATTGGCTCCGGTCATGGTATCCCCGATCGCCCCCCCAAAGGTTTGAAATTTACCAGGAATGGGGTCAGCGGGAAAAATTAATTCAATATTATTAGTGCTTAGTAGACTATTACCGGGAATAACTCGGCGAGATATGAGAGCGAGGGTGGTCGGGATATTAACACCAGTCATAATGGGACTCCTTAATAGTGATCAAGTATTAGGGGGAAGATGGAAACAGGGGAGGATATGGGTTTAAGTGTTCTCCCCTGGTTTGGTAAATCAGGAACTATGGCTAGATAATAGTGAAATCATTAGAGCCGATAATGGTACTAATGTTATCCGTCGAAGGATCAATTGATTCCAGAATAGCCAAGTCAAAGGCGGGTAAACTGTCATCAGATAAGTCCGGGTCAAAACCGAGAATATAGTTACCTCGGAAGCCTTGATAGGTGAGGTTATTCCGGTAGAGTATCAAAGCGGAACCGCCATCTGAACCCCTTTGATTTTTGAGGGCGGCGTTAACGGCTTGAATATTATCAAAGGTGTCTTGGAAGATAATTAATTGTCGTCCGCTAATGTCAGTACCTTCTGAGCCGAGAGCGCTAATGATAGCGCTTTGGAGGGGTGCGGCGGCGGTGCCAACGGTGGGAACTAACCCCTCAAAATTGTTTTCTCCAGACAGAATTAAGAAGCGATCGTTTCCTGGATCTTTAAAATCAGTAATAATATCGACTCCCTCGCCGGGGTTGAGGTAGTAGAAGACATTGTTACCGGAATCTCCTGTGAGTAGGTCAGAACCGGCTCCCCCAGATATGGTATCATCTCCACTGCCACCATAGAGGGTATCATTGCCACTGTCTCCAAAGATGAGGTTGTTACCATCACCACCATAGACCTGATCGTTACCTGGTCCAGCAAATACGGTATCATTACCTGGTCCGGCTATAATCGAATCATTCCCAGCGCCGCCAAAGATGCTGTTATCACCAGCACTTCCCTCAATGGTGTCGTTACCTTCACCACCAAACAGGGTGTCATCTCCTTTGCCGCCAACGATAGAATCGTTACCCAGTCCACCAAAAATGGTGTTATTACCAGAGCCACCAATGAGGGTATCATTGCCCGGTCCTCCTTGAATTAGATCTCGACCAATTCCACCCCAGATGAAATCGTCGCCGTCATCTCCAAATAATTGGTTATCGCCTCGCTCAGTAATTATGGTGTCATCACCATCACCACCAAAAATGGTATCGTTACCTGTGCCACCAGTGAGGGAGTCATTACCAACACCACCACTGAGTAAATTACCATCATCACCGCCGATAATGGTATCGTCTCCACCTTCTCCAAATAGGCTGTTAATTCCACTACCACCAATGATGGAGTCGTTACCGGGTCCACCAAAGATAGAGTCGTTACCTTCGTTACCCAATAGGGTATCGTTTCCTTCTCCACCATCAATGACATCATTACCACTTCCCCCCACTAGGGAGTCATTTCCCGGACCTCCTTCGAGGATATTTCGACCGCCAACACCCACAAGGGTATCATTACCACCAAATCCTTGAATGTACTCACTCAAGGCTGTACCAACTATGTTGTCATCTTCATCAGTTCCCTGAATGAAGTCATCCACGACTGAGATACTAAAGATTTGCTGGGGTAAGGTGGCGACACTATCTGTGAGTCGGAATACTAAATCATCTACGCCAGACTCTCTACCAGAGGTGTAGATAATAGCACCAGTATTAATGCTTTCTTGGCTAAATCGATCGCCAGTTCTAATGCGATCGGTGGAGGTGGTCCCCAATCTCTGCATAATACCAGCTTGAGGCTCTCTTAATACCTCATAAAATACCTCAGTCGGAAGATTGTCTGGGTCTTCGGCAAATAGGTTATTAACTGTGATGGTTTGTTGCTGAGTTGGCAGTAGGATAATCCCGCGATTAACTACTAATTCTGGCGGTTGATTAACCTGTATAAATACAGTGGCTTGGGCAGTGTTACCACTACCATCAGTTATGGTATAGGTAAAGGTTTCCGGCTCTACAAAGCCAGGATTAGGAGTATAAGTAAATGTTCCGCCTCTGGGGTCAGCAGGACTTTGGATTAAGCCCCCCCCAGTGGTCATGGTAAATTCAATCACCCTAATAGGTTCCCCTTCAGGGTCGCTATCATTGGCGAGTACGTCAAAGGTCACTGGTTGGTTTACCCCTCGTCTCACCCGGTCATCAACTGCGTTAGGTGGCAAGTTGATAGGGGGTGGGGGTGGCGGAAGTGGAGGTACAGGAGGGGTCGGTGTGGGTGTCGGTGGTGTCGGTGGTGTCGGTGGTGTCGGTGGTGTCGGTGGTGTCGGTGGTGTCGGTGGTGTCGGTGGTGTCGGTGTGGGTGGTGTGGGTATGCCGATGTCCAAGCCGACGACGGGGACAAAATCGGAGGCGGTTAGGTTATTGCTGTTAACCCCAATGAGAACTGCTAGGAACTCTCCATCACTACCATTACGGATAATAGCATTCCCGGCGTTTTCCTCGCTTTGGGTAATGCTGAGTTGTTCAAAGGTGAGGTTCCCCAACAAACCAATTTTATCAGTCCCACCAGTGAAGTCATTAATGACATTAGCTTCTTCTACGCTACCGCCGCCACTACCTTCGGCGATCGCAAAGGTGTCACTACCGGAACCACCTGTTAGGGTATCAGCTCCGGGACCCCCGAATAATAAATCATCTCCCACTTCTCCAGCAATTTGATCATCGCCTTCCCCGCCGATGATAGTATCGTTTCCTGGTCCGCCAAAAATAGTATCGTTGCCAACTCCCCCAAATAATAGATCAGCACCATCATTACCGAAGATTAAATCATCTCCCTCCCCACCATAAATAGTGTCGTTGCCGTCATCTCCCCAGAGGATATCATTACCTTTGTCGCCAAAAATCAAGTCATTCCCAACACCACCCCGAATGCAGTCGTTGCCGTCCCCGCCATACATAGAATCTGCACCAGGTCCCCCCAATAGGGTATCGTTGCCGAGGTTGCCGAATAGTAAGTCATTACCATCTCCACCAATCATCAGGTCATTGTCCTGACCTCCATAGGCGGTATCATTACCCGGTCCGCCGTCTAGGGTATCGTTGCCTTGGTTGCCGAAGAGTAGATCGTCGCCTTCGTCACCTTGTAGGAGGTCGTTTCCAGCTAAACCGAAGATGGTATCGTTTCCAGCTAAACCATTAATGACATCATCCCCTGATGAGCCGATAATAGAGTCATCTCCGGTGGTTCCTTGACCTATTCCTTCGATGATTTGGGCAAAGTCGCCTGGTTGAACTGAGATCACCACTTGCGCTAGGTCGGAGTCTGTGCCGTCGGTGACATTGTAACTAAAGCCATCAGTACCAAAGAAGTCTGGGTTGGGTCGATAGGTGAATATTCCGGCACCGTTGAAGATTAGGCTTCCGTTGGCGGTGCTGCTGAAGTTTTGAACGCTGAGGGTATCTCCGTCTGGGTCTGTGTCGTTGAAGAGTACATCAAAAAAGGTGTCTTGTCCCTGGCTGGTGGTGACAAAAACATCGTTGGCTATGGGAGGTTGATTTTCTCTGGGTTCTGGGTCTGGGTCAGTTCCTGGGTCAGTTCCTGGATCTGGTGATGGGTCAGTCCCTGGGTCTGGCTCTGGGTCTCCTGCATCGTCAGGGATAAAGACAAAGGAGCCGTCTGCACGGCTTTGGAGTCTACCGGGTTCTCGATTTAGAACGGTGAGGAATCCTTGGTCTTGTCCGCCGGCTCTCACTACTATTACGGTTTCACTGCTACCTTGAATTGTAGCTTCAAAGCCTGGCTCATCGGGAACAAATAGTGTGATTCCTCCCTCTCCCAGTAGGGTATCCCCTAAGCCGTTGGAGGCCGGTAATATGTTGGTGATGGACCCTGGGAAGGTTTCAAATCTGTTGGGTATTGGTTCGGCGGGAAAGATGAGAACAACTTGGTTGAGGCTGAGAATTTGATCTCCAGGAGATACTCGCAACGCAAGTTGAGCAGGGGTGGTGGGAATGGTTGAACTGGTCATGGCGTGACTCCTAATTGATGATGACTTGGGAATTTTGGCATAGACAAGGGGTTATTTTAACGATTAGGCTATGTCAATTGATGCTAATGGTTATGATTTTGGGGCTTGATTTGGGCAAGGTAGCCACATCGGTGATTTGAAGTCATCGACATAAGATGAATGGGTATCAATTTAAACAGATTAATGATGGATCAGTCAATCCTACTAGCGTAAATATCGCAGAAACTGTGACTTTTAATCATAAATTATTCAGATTTCTCGGTGACTGATTAGGGTCAATTAAGATGTATTATTGAGGATGTTTTTCATGGAAACACAATTAAAATTGACTTTTAATGGTTAATTATAGCCGAATTGGTAATTAATTAGCAGATGCAAATTTTTTGTGTTTTGGGGATGTTCTCATGAACTTAGGGGGGTATTGAACGGGATTTCAGAAATTGAATTGGATTCATATTACCCCCATTTTTACCGCGTTGGTACACTACTGACAAGGGGTAGAAGAGGTCCGAGTTGTTCTTGACCATTAACTGATAATTCACTATGACAGAGATAAAGGCGATCGCTAACCCGACTTAATAAATCCCACACAATCCTTTGTAGTCTTTGCTGATTGGCTGCCATCATATCTTCACTGGTCCAAGGCTGTCTCTGCTGTTGAATATCTTGGAGAAACACAGGCGCACCCCAAAGGCTACTAGCTCCCTCTTGGAACCAGAGGGGGGAACCTGCATCAAGCCAAAAGTGCCAGGAATGGGATTGGTGATTGACACGGTATTGGAAAATGGTGGCGAGGGTGACAGCAGGAGCCTTAACAGCCATTTCTCCCACGGGGTAGGGGTTGGCGGTAACAACTCCTCGGCGCAACAGTTCAATAAATTGGCCAGTGATTTCGACGGTTTCTAGGGGTGATGGCTGGGGTTTGTCTCTGGTATAAATATCCCAAAAGTGGATGGCGGTTTCCATTAATTCCCGCAACAGGTCGATTTGTGCGAAGGCTTTTAGGATTGGGCGATTCATGTCTATGATTAACGCTGGTGAACCTGTAACCCTAGGAATGAAAAATTCCTGGATGGCTCGGTCTAATAAGGCGACAGGACTGGGGAGGAGGTTCTGATGATACTTCTGTTGCTGTAGGGATAACCACTCACAAATATATTTATAGGTGTTGGCGGCACGGTAGCCGAGGCGGTCCCAGCGTGGAAAGGCATTAATTGGCAATAATTTCGGATTTTGCCAATCAAGGGCGAAACAGTGATCAGCTAATAAACCGGCTCGCACTGGATCGATCGCATTATGGATGGGAAAATTGGCGGCGGGTGAGTCGGGGTCTGATGTGCTGCTGTGTTTGCTCTCTGGGATATGGCTACTGATAATGGTCAGCATTTCGGCGATCGCATCTCTATCTACTAACCGCCCTAAGCCTGGATATACTAAGGCGAGTAGGGTCAGCAGCGATCGCACTATCGAAGAAGTGATCAGCGGTTGCTGTGGTTGAATTTCTTCTAGGGCAATACCCTCATGGGTTAAAATTTCTCGAATAGTATAGCGGGCGATCGCATCTAACCCCGGAGCGATGATAGCAATATCCTGGGGCTGTACCTGATCATTTTTAACCGCTTCTATGATGGTTGTAGCCGTCCGCCGCAATAGTTCAGCCCTAGAAGTGGTTTCGATCGCCAAAACTGACTGCTGAGAGTGACTCAAGTCGGGAAAGTTACCATAATCTTGATTGAGCCATGACAAAACCTCAGCACCCAGAGTTTCTGCTAAACCCTCGACCGGAGAAAGCTGTTCTATCTGACAGCGATCTTGCAACTGTGCTAGATATTTAGGATCTGCCCCTAAACCTAGTCTGACTGCACCTTGGGGATTGTAAGTAAATACTCCCATCACTTGATTCTCTAATAGAAACTCGAATAAATGGCGGGCGATCGCTGGGTATTCATCCACATCATCGGCTAAAATAACTCGATGCTGATGGAGCAGATGCCGTTGATAGGTGGGATGCTTCAACAAATGTCGCCAATATAAATCGGCTATAATGCCATAAGTTAGTAATCCCCTTTGCTGACACCAATTTTGCCAACGTAGCAGCATCTCGGTCATACAGGTGTAGGTGGTCTCACCAATGGCATCAAAAGCCTGATGGCGTTCTAAAATACTAGGCAGATCTTCAACAGGCGTGCCGCTGAGTCCTGCTAGTTGTAATAGGTCGAGGGTTGTACGGACAATGCGATCGCGCCCTCTCCCAAAGTCCGTGAGTTTTCCACTATCGATTTCAGGACTCCAAAGTTGGCTGGCAAGTTCCTGTTCTAGTTCAGGACGCAACCTCTGGGGAAATTGGGCTCTCAGGTCTAGGGCTTCAATGAGTAAAGGCCAGAACAAAAGCACTTCCGCCTGAAAAAATCCCATAATGGTGATGGCGGAAAATGGATATTGTCCAGCCGACGCTTGGGTTATCCTATCAACTAAATGCCTTTTATTGGTTCCATTGGCGGCCAAAACTAGGGGACGCAAGCCTTGTAGAGGGTGCTTGGGTTGAAATGGGGCTGAATAGGGCGCGTTGAGAGCGCCTACATACATTTGACTCCACAGACAAAATTGCTCTACCAAACGGGTAGTTTTACCTGTTCGTGAGCCTCCGGTAATCCACAGTGATTCCCAAACCACAGCCATGTTATTAAAAGTGCTAATATACCCCGTACATTACCATTGTTTCGCGCCTAACCTCAAATAGGTGTTTTTGGCAACTCACTATGACATCCTCAAATTGGACTCAGTTTAAGCGGTTTCTCAATCGTGCTAATCAGTGGTTTCGTGATACTCCTGATCGAGCTTTAGATCAGGCTTATGATGCAGCTCTAAAAATACGATCTCTGGAAAATGAGCATTTTCATGGTGAGGCGATCGGGTCGTCTTCGGATGAATATAGCGATCGAGTCTTGTCTTATTTTAAATCCGAGGTTAATAAGTATTTACAAATCATTCAAATGCGGTTAGCAGAATTTAACACTAGCCGCTCTATTTTAGGTATCTCTGAACAAATAGACCCCGCCGAACTTAATCGCAAGTTGCGGAATCCGGATGATATTGATGACCGCAATTATGACCGAAATCAAGATGCCGATACCATTGACATAATCTGTGAAAAACTAGAATTTATTGATGCTGTCACTAACCGTTATCAGAAAAAACCATCCCCCAAACAAGTACCATCACCATCTAAATCCTTGGTAAAAGTCGAAGACTTAGAAAGTCGTTCTCTGATACCTAATCAGCCAGAGAATGGACTGGTTTCGCTTCCCACAAAGTCTAAGTCTATTCTCAGTTCCGATATTCCCATTTCTCCACCAAAAGCCGAAAATAATCTTAAAGACAACCTCCAATCTGAAAACTCCGGCACTAGCTTTCTACCTCGAACTTTGCTCAGAACTGTGACTCGGATTAAACGGGAACTTAACCCAGAGTCGGAAGAACAGGTGATTAAAGATTATCGGAAATCGAAAGTTAAAACCATTATTGCGATTAGATTTATTCTCATCTTGATTTTAGTGCCACTTTTGACTCAGCAATTGTCGAAAAACTTTGTGATTGGTCCCTTAGTTGATAGGTTTTGGGTTAATGAAAACACCCCCCTATTTATGAATGTTGACATGGAAGAAGAAGCCTTAATGGAAATTGAGAGATATGAGTCTAGGTTAAAGTTTGAGATGATGGTGGGTTTCATACCAGAATTAACCCCGGAAGAGTTAGAGGAAAGAACCCAAGCCAAAGCTATCAAAATTGCTGAGGAATATCGCTCATTAAGTGCTAATTCTATTAAAAATATTTTTGCTGATATCATATCAGTGTTTACGTTTGTCTTGATTTTGTCTAACAACAAGGCAGAAGTGCAAGTTGTGAAATCATTTATGGGGGATATAATTTATGGCCTCAGTGATAGCGCGAAGGCATTTATCCTGATTTTGTTAACTGATATGTTCGTAGGTTTCCACTCCCCCCACGGTTGGGAGGTAATTCTGGAAAGTGTGGCTAGACATTTGGGAGTAGCAGAAAGCCGAGATTTTAACTTTCTGTTTATTGCGACATTTCCGGTTATATTAGATGCGGTATTTAAGTATTGGATTTTCCGCTATCTCAACCGCAGCTCACCTTCAGCAGTATCGACTTATAAGACTATGAATGAATAAAAAAAGCCAATAGTTGGGGCGGGTTTATTCATATCCTGGTGAGGAATTGATGATTGATTATGGTGGGTGAGGGCGGGTTTATTCATATCCTGGTGGGGATGCCGGGTTGACAGCAGAACCCGCCCCTACCATGATTAATTCCGGTGGGTGAGGGCGGGTTTATTTATATCCTGGTGAGGAATTGATGATTGATTATGGTGGGTGAGGGCGGGTTTATTCATATCCTGGTGGGGATGCAGGGTTGACAGCAGAACCCGCCCCTACCATGATTAATTCCGGTGGGTGAGGGCGGGTTTATTCATATCCTGGTGGGGATGCAGGGTTGACAGCAGAACCCGCCCCTACCATGATTAATTCCGGTGGGTGAGGGCGGGTTTATTCATATCCTGGTGGGGATGCCGGGTTGATTATGGTGGGTGAGGGCGGGTTTATTCATATCCTGGTGGGGATGCCGGGTTGATTATGGTGGGTGAGGGCGGGTTTATTTATATCCTGGTGGGGATGCCGGGTTGACAGCAGAACCCGCCCCTACCATGATTAATTCCGGTGGGTGAGGGCGGGTTTATTTATATCCTGGTGGGGATGCCGGGTTGACAGCAGAACCCGCCCCTACGATGATTAATTATTAATTGTCCGGTGGGTGAGGGCGGGTTTATTTATATCCTGGTGGGGATGCCGGGTTGATTATGGTGGGTGAGGGCGGGTTTATTTATATCCTGGTGGGGATGCCGGGTTGACAGCAGAACCCGCCCCTACCATGATTAATTATTAATTGTCCGCTGGGTGAGAGGGCGGGTTTATTCATATCCTGGTGGGGATGCCGGGTTGACAGCAGAACCCGCCCCTACGAAATTGTCAATTATCGATTATTTTTGTGGATATGAGATTTCGGGGGGAATGGGGACGACAGGGGGTTCCTAAGCAAATTTGGGCGGCTGGTAGGTCACTGAAGACGCTGGATCTAGCGCCGACAACGGTATTAGCACCGATCGCCACTCCCGGTCCGATAAAGCAATCTGTAGCTACCCACACCCCAGGAGCGATCGCAATTGGGGCGGTTTGTAGACCAAAAGCGGGGTCATGGATATCGTGGCTTCCCGTACACAAATAGGACTTTTGAGAAATCACGCAATGCTCACCGATTTCGATACGGTCTAGGCTATAAAGTACCACATCATCACCAATCCAACTATAATCACCGATCGCCACTTTCCAGGGGTAAGTCAACCTAGCGGTAGGTCGAATAATTACCCCTTGACCAATTTTGGCCCCAAACAGCCGCAAAATCCCGCAGCGAATGTTATTAAACGGGTGAGGAGTCAGGGGAAAGGCGATCGCCTGAACCAACCACCATAGTAAAATCAACCATCCTGGCTTCCCCCGGTCAAACCCAGATTGATCATACTTTCGCAGATCAACCCAGGCTTCTGTCGATGTCTCCGTTTTGGTCATTTTTCCACTGTTTGAGGTACAGACTGAGGCGTGGCTGTCTTGGTGGTGGGTTTCGCCACATTCAACTGACCGCCAAATTTACGCAATTCGTAAAGTTTCACCCCAATTTGATATTCATATTGGCTCAACAGTCGGCCATAAATATAGCCAGCGCGACCATCCAAAAAACCCAGTTGGATAATATAAAATAGGATAAATCGCAACAGAGGTTTAAAGGGCAGTTTCACCCAAATGGTTTTTAAAAAGCGTTTCCGCTGGACTGCATCTCCAAATAAATCAGCCCCAATGGTTTTACTATCATCCTGACCTGTGAGGATATTGTAGTAAACCCGTGCTTCCCAGTTAGAATAGCGGTTATGGCGTTCTATCCAGTGGAACAAATCCCGGAAATCCTCATGAAGCATATCTTCTTGGAGATAACCGACTTTCCCCTCAGAGATGACTACGTGCTCGTGTACTTCATTATCTCCGGTATTACGGACGTTCTCGGTGTTTAGATTTTCGTAGCGACCCAATTTATGCTTGAATAGACGCAGGTTCCAGTCGGGATATTTACCGCCGTGGCGAATCCATTTCCCTAGGAAGAATACCCGACGATTAATGTAATAGCCAGAATATTCGGGGTTTTGGATTTTTTGGGCAATTTCTTGCCAAGATTCCGGGGTGATACGTTCGTCACAGTCCACAATTAGCACCCATTCATTACGAAAGGGGAGATTTTCCAGGGACCAATTTTTCTTTTTCGGCCATTGACCATTGAAGTGGAATTGTACCACTTTAGCTCCGAGACTTTCGGAAATTTCCACAGTGCGATCGCTACTTTGAGAATCGACCACCAAAATTTCATCAGCCACAGCCACACTAGCCAGACACGCGGGGAGATTTTCCTGTTCATTTTTGGCAGGAATTAGCACGGAAACGGGAATTTTGGATGCAGTAATGCTCATAACACAATGTTGATAAGTAGACCATTAAGATAGGTGATTTCTCATGTTTTGGGTTTGGTGGCTGTATTGTTGATGTTTAACAAACCAGCGATCGCCGCTCCTAAATAGCCAATTTGACCATAAGCATAAACCAAATTATCAAATCGGGTAGCTGGATCGTTAAAATACTTTAGGGATTTGTAAAGTCCTCTGACCATATTCTCGCCGCCCCGCCCTAATTGTCCCCAGTTGGCGCGTCCCGACAGTTGTTCACGGTAACACTCACTAATTCCCTGCCACCAGCCTCTCTCCATAAACCAACTGCGCTTAACTCTTTCCGGAGCGACATTATGAGCCACCAAAGCATCGGGAATATAAGCCACCTCCCAGCCTCGGTTGAGAGCTTCTTCTGTCATCACCAGTTCTTCGTTAGAAAGCAGCCGTTTTCCCACTCTACCTAGATTAGGGTCAAACCCTCCAATTTGGTCGAGAAAGGTGCGGCGGATAGAGTAGTTTAGTCCTCTGGGGGTTAAGCCGGGATTGCTGATATAAAGGATATCATCTCCTAGGTTATATGCTCCTAAGTTTTCGGCTAAACCGGGGGATAGCCATGGGGGAGGGGTGATGCCTTCTGGCCAAATTAAGGTAACGCGACCCCCTGCTACCGCTAGTTTCTGGTTGTCTTGATAGGCTGTGTAGAGTACCCTTAGCCATTGAGGACTAGCAACGGCATCATCGTCTAGGTAGGCTAAAATGGGAGCCTGGGCGGTTTTGGCTCCGGTATTGCGGGCGACAGACAGACCTGTGATCGGCTCGTATATATAACGGAGTTTAGGGTGATCGAGTTTGCTTTCGACTATTTCACGGGTGCGATCGCTCGAAGCATTATCTACCACGATCACTTCAAAGTTATCAAATTCCTGGTCTAGCAAGCTATCGATCGCCGCCCCTAAGTAGTTAGCTCGATTATGGGTACAAATGATAGCAGAAATCAGCGGTTCAGACATAACTAGAGTTCCTAGAGGTTGCTGATGGGTTTCCCAACCGTTGATGCAAATTCCCTGACCACTAATCTGGGTTAACTTCGTCCCCACGGGTCGCAGTTACGAGCCTAGATTAGGATGCTATCATTTTACACAATCTTCACCAAAATTCCCATTCTTTTTACATAACTCCCTGTTAAATTCATCTGGCCTTGGTGTTTAATCATCCTCACGGGGATTAAATAATTTGATAGCGTGACTCCCTAGAACATTAATTCTAATTGAATCCGTTGCCAGATAGTCTTTATCTACAATTATTTAAACTCCGCATCAATCACTCAACCTAAAACCTGCCATGGCCATGACAAAACTTTTGGCAAATTTAACCCTAGCTTCCGGCATAGGATTAGCCTCGGCTTTAGCTTTTTCTCTACCTGCTCAATCTCTAGTTTTCTACGACCTCCATTTTTTTGATACGGAAGGTCAGTTAGTAGGTACTGGAGAGTTTAGCCACGAAAAACATCCCTTTGCTGGAGTCATCAATTTATGTGTCAATCAATTATCTTGTAATATTCCCCTGGACATCAGCGCAAGTGACCAATTTTTCCAAGTCACCAGTTTTGTTTCTGATGTCAGAGGTTTATCATTTGAATTCCTCCTTAATAACCCCAATAACCATCAGACTTATCTTTTCTGGCGACCATTTGATGATAATTTACTGTCTAGTGTGGTTCCATGTAGGACTAGAGACTGTATTGGAAGAAGGTTATTTTTCATGGATAATATCTGGTATGATGGCATTGGTAGATCAGAAGTTTCTGCTGGGGCTCTCATGAATGCAACCCAGTGGTCATCGTGGTTGAGGGGATCTCGAATTCCAGACTTTGCTTGGTATAGTGAGTCGGGAACTTGGACAGCTACTAAGCGTTCCGTACCTGAACCGGGAACAATTTTCGGACTGATGGCAGTAGCCCTAGTAACTGGTTCATTATTAAAGCGCAAAGGTGACTCTATTAAACCTGACGATGAACCAAAATAAAGTTAATTTTGTGGGTTCATGAACAGCAAATAAAATCCTCTAGCCAGTCCCCAAACTTCAATAATTAATCAATTGCGGGAGGATTTCGCCCATTAATAAATTGGAAAGAGTTGTTGACTTTTGTTGATTTTGGCATTATAATAGAAGCAACTGGTTGTTTAAAAAAAGCCCAGCGATCGCTCTAAAATTCATTCGAGGGCGATCGCTTTTTTTGATGTTAGCCTTGATGGAGGTTAGACCAGGCGATCGCCAATTGAGTCTACTAATCAAGAAGACGGGGGACTTGAGTCGGAGAACTGTGATTGTGCTAAGGTTTGAGGGAAGGTATGCGTTTAGATTAGCTGTCTCGCCAATTATAAGGAGTGTAGCAGATCCCACTACTATCAATAGTGGTAGCCAAAACAGCTAGTCAGTTTCCCAGCTAATGGAGATATTACATGAGTTTCTCATCAACCAATGCCCAACTCAAAATTTACGGCAGCACATCTGTTTCTGAAATAGTCATTGATAATGGGATAGCTTCCATTGGTCGCGCCCCCGATAACACAGTAGTATTAACAGATATGAGTGTTTCGCGGCACCACGCCGAGATTAGACTAGAGGGCGATCGCTATGTAATTGTGGATTTAGGCAGTACCATTGGCACACTGCTAAACGCAGATACAATTCCCCCCAAAACGCCGCAACCCTTAGCCAATAATGACACCATCCAAATAGGGGATGCTAAACTAACCTTTTGCTTTAGCTCCCTGGCTGTAGCCCCGACCCAAGCCGCCGCCCCAGCCCTATCAGAAGAAACAGTAGTTGATAATACTATAGGGCAAAGCAGTGGCACAGTCCTAAGTTTTACCCTAGAGTTACGGGGAAAGGATCTCATTACTATTGGTCGAGATGCGAGTAATAATACAGTCATTAATCATCCTTCCGTGTCTCGCAACCATGCCCAAATTGCCCGGAAAAACGGGTCTTTTGTTTTAACAGACCTCAGCTCTACCAATGGAACCTTTGTCAATGGTAAAGTAATTACAGGCGATCGCACCCTGACGGTGGGAGACAATATTCGCATCGGTCCTTGTCGCTTCACCTTAAACATTGATGAAACTTTAGTACAGGTCAACGAAGAAGGTAATCTGCGCCTCGATGCGCTAGGCTTAAATAAACAGGTTTCCAAAGAAGTTAACCTACTCAATGATATTTCCCTATCGATACAGGCGCGGGAATTTGTCGTAGTGGCTGGGGTTAGTGGCGGCGGTAAATCTACCCTTCTTGATGCCCTCAACGGCTTTCGTCCAGCTACGGGAGGCCATGTATTAGTCAATGGCGTTGACTTGTACAAAAACTATAACGCCTACCGCACGGAAATTGGTTATGTTCCCCAAAAGGATATTGTCCATACTGAGTTAACTGTGACTCAGGCTTTGGATTATGCCGCCCAATTACGAATGCCGGCTGATACCACTTTAGCAGAAAGACAGAAACGGGTTGATGAGGTTCTCCAGGATTTGGGATTGTCTCACCGTCGGGATGTTCCCATTAAAGCCCTCAGTGGCGGTCAACTCAAGCGGGTATCTATTGGGGTGGAATTGTTGACTAAGCCTAGTTTATTCTTTTTGGATGAGGCAACCTCTGGCTTAGATCCGGGTACGGAAGCTGATATTATGAATCTGCTGCGAAATCTGGCAGACCAAGGTAGGACGGTAATTTTGATTACCCATGCTACCGATAATGTCATGCTGTGTGATTTAGTAGTATTTTTAGGTGCGGGAGGTCGGATTGCTTATTTCGGCCCTCCTCAAGAGGCGCTGCAATATTTTGGGGTTGAGCGCTTTAATCAAATTTATCACAAGGTAGAAAGGGAGCGATCGCCTCAAGATTGGCAGCAAGATTATCTCAACTCTTCCCAATACCAAAGGTTTGTGGTTCAACGCCAAAAGACTCTCACCAATGTTCAGGCTGAAACTAATGGTAATAGGCGATCGCAACAGGTTCCCGGCGCGACCATTAAACGGGTTTCCGCTTGGCGACAGTTTCTGATTTTATCGAATCGGAATTGGTCGATTTTAATGCGCGATCGAGCTAGTTTAATCTTAATGTTGGCGATCGCCCCTATTCTCGGTATACTTGACTGGTTTACCTGGAATCGCTATATGTTTGACGATACCAAAGGCGATTTTGGGCAGGTAATTACCATGCTATTTGTTACCGCCTTAGTCGCCGTCATGGTCGGTAGTATCGCCACCATGCGCGATATTGTCAAAGAAGCCGATATCTACCGCCGGGAAAGGACTATTGGTTTACAAATTCTTCCCTATATTCTGTCGAAGGTTTGTATTGCTTCAGTCTTCGCCTTATATCAAGCCGCAATTTTCCTATTGTTTAAACTGATAGCTGTTCAGATTCCCGGAGACTTTTCCGTTTATGGTTCCTTGTACATAACCTTAGTCTTGGCAACCATGGCAGGAATGGTCATGGGATTATTGGTTTCAGCCATTTCTCCTAACCAGAATATCGCCCCTTTATTGACCATTATCTTTTTAGTTCCTCAAATTACTTTTGGTGGCGGAATGCTACCTATTAACACCTTGGGACTACCAGGACTGATCATTAATCATCTCACCCTAACTAAATGGCCGTTTGAATCCTTTGTTACTATCACTGGAGTAGGTCGAGATGTAGCGGAAGACCCCTGTTGGCAGTTAGATGAGGATGAACGCGATGCCTTAACTGATGCCCAAAAACAGGACTGTATTTGTTTAGGAACTAGCCTATTTAATCAATGCAGTTTTCCCGGCATTTTAGCTAAGTATAATCCGGCTGTTGACCAGCCAGAACCCGTCCGTCCTGAATCTCCTGGCGACCCTCCCCAACAACCTACTAGACCTGATAACCAGTCTTTTCAAGCGCAACTAGACTATGAAGACGAGATGGATCAATATCAAGCTGATATGGAAGCCTACCAAGACCGGGTTAATGAGTACCAGACAGCTATTCAACAATGGCAGGATGAGTATGGAGAATGGCGAGGTAAATATGAGGGGGCTTTAGGTGAAGCCGAAGGAACCATTAAGCGTTTTTTCCAGGACTATGGTTCAATGTTTAATGTCAATGTCGGCAAATATTGGGGGATTTTAATTGGGTTAATTATGGTGATGTTTGGCTTGTTATTAGTGGTGCAAAAACGCAAGGATGTAATTTAACAACCCCGATACAATTATGGGTGGAGGTGAAGCGAGCGTGAAACCCAACAGAGTAGGTTGGGTGAAACCCAACAGAGTAGGTTGGGTGAAACCCAACAGAGTAGGTTGGGTGAAACCCAACAGAGTAGGTTGGGTGAAACCCAACAGAGTAGGTTGGGTGAAACCCAACAGAGTAGGTTGGGTGAAACCCAACAGAGTAGGTTGGGTGAAACCCAACAGAGTAGGTTAGGTAAAACCCAACAGAGTAGGTTAGGTAAAACCCAACAGAGTAGGTTGGGTAAAACCCAACAGAGTAGGTTGGGTGAAACCCAACAGAGTAGGTTGGGTGAAACCCAACAGAGTAGGTTAGGTAAAACCCAACAGAGTAGGTTGGGTGAAACCCAACAGAGTAGGTTAGGTAAAACCCAACAGAGTAGGTTGGGTGAAACCCAACAGAGTAGGTTAGGTAAAACCCAACAGAGTAGGTTAGGTAAAACCCAACAGAGTAGTGAAACCCAACACCAAAACACCAACCACAGGGTGACAAAAGTCAGTGATTATACTGATGACGCTGGTTAATTGGCGGATGATAATAGGACTAAGCCGGAACATGGGCTTAATTATTTAAACCATTGCTGGCTGAATATTTCACCTATTAATAATGGTGTCAATCAATGAGTCCTCAAAAACTGTTGGTGTCTGCTGGTCTATCTATGGTTATAATAGCTGCTGCTGTAGTTCCGGCTTGGGCTTATCCGGCGCGTTTATTTGCGAATGATGCTGGGTCTCAAATTAACATTCGTTCAGGACCGGGAACTAACTATTCTGTGGCTCATTATGGTTATGCGGGAGATTATGTTGATGTGATTAATGAAAGGGTAGTTAATGGCTATAAATGGTATTATGTGGAGTTTCCAGCGTCTAAGGCTCGTGGTTGGGTTCGGGGTGATTTTATTACCTATAAGAACTAGGTATTAAAGTTTAATTAATCTGGGTGCATTATCCTGACAAGATGGGGCAGAAAGCAGATTTTTTGCCGTGTTTATTCATGTTTGCCTTTAAGGAGATAAGTGGTCATTTCACCCTTGCCTTTAATGGGAATTGTGCCGCGCTTTTCAAATATATAGCGATCGCGAAGTGCCATATATGTTTCCTCTGTCACCTGAATTTCATCTGCGATACTATGGGACTCCATTCGGGAAGCAATATTAACGGTATCTCCCCACAGGTCATAGATAAACTTTTTCAAGCCAATTACCCCGGCAATAACGGGACCCGTAGCAATACCAATACGGATTTTAAAACCTTGTTGATTTTGTCGGTTGAACTCCCGGAGAGTCCGCTGCATATCCAGGGCCATATCAGCGATCGCTTCGGCATAATCTTCCCTAGGTAAAGGCAACCCAGAAACCACCATATAAGCATCCCCAATAGTCTTAATTTTCTCCAAACCATGTTGTTCTGCTAACCCATCAAATCTGGAAAAAATACCATTTAGCAACTGCACCAAATCCGTGGGACTAAACCTGGTTGAAATCTCGGTAAAACCGACAATATCAGCAAAAAGCACCCCCGCATCAGTAAAATCATCAGCAATAGTCTTAGGGTCTTGTTTAAGGCGTTCGGCGATGGGATATGGCAGAATATTAAGTAGTAGTTTTTCGGACTTTTCCTGTTCTTGTTTAACCTGTTCGTAGGCAGTAACTAAGGCTTTGCGGGAGTTAAACTCAGAACAGGCGAGACGGTCATATAAATAAACCGATAGATTGCAAATGACACAGATCCAGAAAAAGTATAATATCAGAAAATCCTGAGTCATCCAATCCACGGGTAACTTGAGGGGAAGATCTAGGATAATTTGGGTGCCAAAATAATAAGCTAATACCCCCAATTGAGAGATGAGATGTAAAGACCAGCAGACGGGAAGCAGGGTAGCTTGGGAAAAGAACATGAGGGGCCATTCAATGATGGCGGGTTGAGATATACCCAAAAATGTTGCCCGAATTTGGGGGCTGAGTGTCACAATCCAGGATAATAACAGAAAAATCAAACCTGGGTATTTACGACCGATCGCGGTTCGTAATAACACCAACCCCACCAGTACGCCCAATTGTACACACACCTGGGTAATTAACCACCCGGGGCGAAAATCTTGGGGATAGAATAGCCAATTCTTGATTTGGGATAGGGAAAAGGTTAAATAGACAAACAAAGCCAGCCATAAGCCCAAACCCAGACGCTGACGCATAAAACTATGTTGCCAGGTTTGATAGTTAGCGGCTTTAATGATGTCGGGGGCTTTAAATATTTGTTTCATGGTGCGATCTAACCATGCACCGAATTTGCGATCGCCTGGGGTATATTTACTCATAACTTGACCGAGTTTCAGCCAGCCGATAGAATCAAATTAACTGCCATATCTTGATAACTGATAATTATCGGCCGATACGACCGGTAAAGCCAGAAGCCTTAAATTGCTTAAATTTAAAGGGCTTTTCCAGGTTAGAGGCTATAGAAATGCGGATTTCAAAATCGCTAATACCTGGAGGTACAACATCAATACTACCGAGACGGGTGCGGTTCTGCATGACCCGATTATCGTTAGCATCATAGATCCGCCCGAAGATATCGGCATCAACAACGGTTTTACCAGAGGTATTGTTAGCTTTTCCGGTAACAATAAAACAGTCAGCCTCTTGGATAGAACCACTAGAAACCAGGCCTTCTGATAACTCAGCCGGACAATCTTGATAACCGATATCAAATAACTCGATCTGAATCATCGCCCACGCGGGGGGAGTCCACAGCCAACTGAGGAAACCGATCATCACAGAAGCCAAGATAACTGAAAAGAATCGCGATCGCATAAACTCACCCACTACTACTGATTTTGATAGTTTAACTCAAGTTTAGCCATTGCTAGGGTTCAGCAGAAGATAGTGTTGGTAAACCCTTTGCGATTTCAGTGGATATCGGGAATCGGTGACGCGCCCCCATAAAGGCTGATATATGATGGTTAACAATATCAGCATTATCAAGACTGAAGGAGCGATTTGTGAGTCCAGAAACTTTAATCAGAGATGACGGTCTAGGAACGGGAGCTGAACAGTTCAGTATCGATCGCTTCAACGCGAATGTTATGAACACTTATGGGCGGTTTCCTATCGCCCTGGAAAAAGGTTCTGGCTGTAAGGTGTGGGATACAGAGGGGAAAGAGTATCTGGATTTTGTGGCGGGAATTGCTACCTGTACCCTCGGACACGCGCACCCCAAGTTAATAGAAGCGGTCACTGAGCAAATCCAAAAGCTGCATCATGTCTCGAATCTCTACTATATCCCTGAACAGGGAGAGTTAGCGGCTTGGTTAACTGAGCATTCCGCAGCAGACCGGGTTTTTTTCTGTAACTCTGGCGCAGAAGCTAATGAGGGGGCGATTAAACTGGCGCGTAAATATGCCCACGATCGCCTTAATATTGAAGATCCGGTGATCATTACCGCCCACGCTAGTTTTCATGGTCGCACTCTGGCTACAATTACGGCGACTGGACAACCCAAATATCAAAAGGGATTTAGTCCCCTGGTTCCGGGTTTTGTCTATACACCCTATAATGACCTTCCGGCTTTGGAAAATGCGATCGCAGAAGTTGACCAAAACGGTCGCCGGGTGGCGGCTATCCTTTTAGAAGCCCTACAGGGTGAAGGGGGAGTGCGTCCGGGAGATGTGGCTTACTTCCAAAAAATTCGCCAGATTTGCGATGAAAAGGGAATTTTGCTGATTCTCGATGAGGTACAAGTGGGAATGGGTCGCACTGGTCGCTGGTGGGGATATGAAAATCTGGGTATAGAACCGGATATTTTTACTTCGGCTAAGGGACTCGGTGGGGGTATTCCTATCGGTGCGCTGATGTGTAAGTCTTTCTGTGATGTGTTTGAACCGGGAAACCATGCGAGTACGTTTGGGGGTAATCCTTTCGCCTGTGGTGTGGCTTTGGCGGTGTGTCAAACTCTGGAAAGGGAAAATATCCTTAACAATGTACAACAGCGGGGAGAACAGCTCAGAAACAGCCTACAGGCGATCGCTTCTCAGTATCCTGATTTAATTGCTGAGGTTCGCGGTTGGGGTTTAATTAATGGGATGGAATTAAAACCAGATGTGGAATTGACTTCTATTGATCTGGTAAATGCGGCGATCGCACAAGGGGTTTTATTGGTGCCAGCAGGTCCGAAAGTTGTGCGATTTGTACCGCCTTTAATTGTGACGGAGGCGGAAGTTAATCAAGCCTGTGAGGCGGTAGCTTGCGCCTTAAAAAATGGATAATGGGGAAGATCATGTAGGGGAGGGTGCGGGTTGGGCTGTTAATTACCTCTGGTCAACAGAAGATTAATAAATCCCCCCTCCTCTTCAATTAATAGTTAATAATTTGTTGGGAGGGAGTTTCCGCTAGTTTCTCCCCTGGGGGCGATCAGGTGAATACACCTGCCCTCTGGGAAAGGGAGGATAGGCTTAGGGTAATGATTTATGGAGAATATTAAACTGGGGAAATATCTGTTTTTAGAAGAGTTTTGTACTTGTACGAAAACCTATGCTAAATATAGCGATCGCATTAATCCTTACCCACAACAGCCAGAAAGTATCGAGGCGATGAAGGACTTAAATAAAGCAATTATCGACCCCATTATTGATGAATTTGGGCGCGATCGCTTTGAGTTAACCTATGGATTTTGTTCTAGGGATTTGAAAAGATACCTAGACAAAAAAGACCCGATCAGCGGAATCAAAAACGGTAGGGTTGCCCCTAACCTAGACCAACACCTAGCCCATGAACTTAATCAGAAAGGCAAATATTACTGTTCTCGATTAGGGGCTTCCTGTGATTTTATGATCAGAAATCTCGAAAGTAACCAACTGGTTGATTGGATTATAGATCACCATCTACCTTTCGACTCTTTATATTTTTATGGATGCGATCGCCCGATTCATATTAGTTATGGTCCCCAACATAAGCGGGATATTTGGGCATTTACCGAATCAGGAAAACCCACGAAACGGGGAATCGAGACTTGGTTAACAAAAGTCACAACCGCCGCCCTTAATAAGGGAGGGGAGTAAATTAATGTGCTTGAGGCCTTACATAACGCAACTTATCAAAAATAGAGGGTCGTTTGAGGGTAGTGACAATTTCTTCTAGGGGTAAGACACGAAACTTATAATGGAGTGCATTAACCTGATACACGGTATTAGTATCAAGTTCCAGGGCTGTTAGCCACCCACTCTTAGCATGATAAACCCCTGTATCTATACCCAACCAACCTTGTCCTTGGACAAGATTTCCTGGTTCTACCCCATCAAAAGTAAAAGTGATCGTGTGACCGATAATAATCTGTTTTTTGTCAAAATAGGGTTTTGGGATAGAATGGAACTCTTTACGAATCCAGCAAAAATCAGAAGCAGTTTGCTGTTCAATTGGTCGCCTGGGGTTAACTCCGGCATGAACCAGCCAAGTATCTCCGAGGTCGAGAAATAGGGGTAGCGATCGCATCCAGTGCAGATGGTCGCGAGGGATAATTTCTGCCTCTTGATAAGAGGCGACGGTAGTTTGGCCACCACTATAAAGCCAAGCCTGCCAAGCCTGTTGATTTCTGCCTACTTCCGGGAGGGCTTCCAACATGAGTTGTTCATGGTTGCCCATTAAGCACTTATAGGGGCTATTTTTGACAAATTCAACCACCTGAGCGCTTTTCGGGCCGCGATCAATGAGATCTCCAAGAAAGTAGACCTCATCATCACTATTGGGAGCCACCTTGTCAAGAAGGGCCATCATGCCTTTATAGTGGCCGTGTATATCACCAATAACAATGCGCCGCTTAGACATTTTTCTTTATGTCTCAATGAATTGCCCTGAGTGAAAGGTGGCTTATCGACTCAAAGCATTGATAAAACTTTGCAGTTCGGACAGAAAACCTTTTTTCTTAGCAGGTGGTAGGTTGGGTGTAACAGATGACGGGTCATCACCCTGGGTGGCACGAGCCAAGATTTGTTCTAGCTGATCACCCACAGGTTTAGTGGATTGTTCAGTAATTTTTTGGTATTCCCCGTCAATTTCCAGCCAAACCTCCCAAGTCCCTGGATAGCAGCGAAACAAAGCCGCACCATCGAGAGGCTTGAGATAGTAGCAAGACTCAATGGTATTTAGGAAGCGTTCGCGCAGTTGGCGAGCCGCGTATCCTATGCCTATGATAGCAACATCTTCTAAACGGGGATTAAGAAGAACCACTGAGCGATCGCCTGCCAATTTATGCAGATTTTCCACTTGGTTAACTTCTACAGGAGATGGAGACACCACCAAAAACTGCCCATCATCGGGTTGTAGGCGAGTTTCTACGGGGGAACGACTGGTTCCTATATCGGTGACTCGGAAAGGAGTTTCTCCCCAATCTCGACGTGCCAAAGCTGCCGACCCTGCATCAGGAAAAAAGACTTTAAGCAGGGTGTCGGGTTTTTCGAGGGCGGGGATAAACTGGGAGGCGATCGACTGAGCTTGAAGTTCAATTTCTGGGAATACCAGTTCAACTTGAATCAATTTGTAGCCATCTTCGAGAGCAGCAGTTGCTGCTTGTTTGGCTTGTTCGATCGCTTCAGATAGGGTAGTTGGCAGTTGTGTCATCTCAAAATTCTGTAGGTCGAACCCTTGAATAATACCCACACGGGTTAAAGCGCGGAAAGAAATACCGCCTTAGACCTATTCTACCAAAGAATCCGGGACTATGAGGACTATTTTTTCCTAAACTGACTATCTTGAATGGAAGAACCAATACCTTGAATAATACCGCGGCCAATCAAGCCTATACCGCGACCTAGTACCTGAGTTAATAAATAAACTGCTGTGCTACCAATAAAGGATATAGCTGTTCTCACCCTAGGGGCGATCGCATCGCGACCTTCCAAGACCAATGTCACGGCTAACTGAATGCCGGAAAGTTGTTCTAATTCTTGGCGACGGGAGGCATAGATGGTCAGCTTTTGAATCCCGCGATCGCCTAAAATAAATAATGTGTAGCTACTTTCAAAAATCGCCTGGGGTTCACTCATATAGCGACTCAAGCGATATCGCCAGGATAAGTTATTCCTAAATTTTTCAATTTCCCTAGTTGACAGCAGCCGCCGATCATAGAATGTTTGTTTAACTTCCTCAAGATCTGCAAAATGATTGAGTAATGGCTGCATTACCCCATTAGCCACTTGAATCACCCAATGTTGCAACAAGGCTTCCGCCCGTCGTGTAGCTTCCCAACTACCTAGGGCATAAACTTGATTATCAATGGTTAGGGATTCTCCTAATAACAAATGAGCCAGTAAATCCCTAATCATGGGAATATGATTAAGAATTTCCTTTTCCACTGTGGGAGCATCCCTCAACAATACTGGCACTACTTCCACTTGGGCATCTCTGACCTTGAGGGAATAATACTTCCCCAAAAAATCGGCGATCGCTTCAGTCCACAAATCTCTAATCAGGCTCTCAGTTTTACCATCTAGCTGTTCTGGCTGTATCTCCGATAGCCGTAATTCACTGATTAAATCCTCACATTTCCGCAAGATTGTATAAATCAGCTCTTGTTTTTTTGTCAGTTTAAGGATATCTATTTCTAAAGGGATGCCAGTATAATTAACCAAACCTGATTGCAGTTTAGCCACAGTCACATCAAATAATAGCGACTGCACATCCACCGTAGAAGTCTCAGTAGCTAATACTAAACTAGAATCGTTTGTGGTAGCTAATTGACCAGACTTGGGGGGTTGGTTAATTCCTGGGGATGATGGTTGATTAGGAGGGGGTGGCGATGAGGGAGGATTATTAACTGGGGGTGGTAATGGTGGCATTAACTGACTCACCAGCCACCTGGCGGCGCGTAACTCCCGATAGCGACCCCTAGTAATCAGTAAGTTGAGCATCATAACCTTATCACCCCTAGGTATAGATTCACTATCCTGGAGTTCTTTGGTTAATTCTTGTAGGGCTTGTTCAATGGATTTTAGCCCCGGTTTAACTAAACCATAGCGAAATCTTTGCCAACTGGTAAGGGCGCGCTGTGGGTTTCCCTGGGAAGATAGCGCCGCCCCAGAAATGGGACTGACCCAATAGCGTTCTCCTGCTGCTACTTGTCGAAGGGCGATCAAAAGTTCTTCTAATCCCACTCCTTTGGGACAATAACCCGGCACTCCTAAATCCCGCAGAGAGATTAGTAAGTTAGGATCTGACTCCGAGGTAAATAGCAACAGGGGGATATTTTGATAAGAGGCTTGGATTTGCTGACAAAATGCGATCGCTGACCGTTGCTGATTCAACATCCCCTGATTTTGATGGGGACTTAAATCTTTAATCCTCAACTCCAAAATCGCTACTTTCACAGTCTCCTGAATCACTCCCGAAGTCGGCGCGACTGGTGGCTTTACCCAATTATCTAGCACTGCTAAAGCCTCTCTTAGGGTGACGGCTTCTGCAATAACTTCCAGGTCAGAAAATGGCTCACAAATTGATTTGACTCCCATTCTAAATATAGGATCATCATCAATCAGCAGCAGTTGAATAATCGATTGGCTCATATCAAATCCGAGCAAAATAATCAAAGTATTTTTGTGGTTTTTCTCAGGGACTTCTACCTGACCTGATGGCATCAGTACCCAAGCAAAACCAGAAAATGAACCATTTTTTGAGCCTCAAACTACAGGCCCAAATAACCTGGGAAACCTTCTCAGAAAGTAGTTGGTGTTACTCCAAGAAAAAATTAGAATCGGGAGCGCTGTAATCTCCAGAACTAGCAGGTAAAGCTGGCTCATAGGCAGGCGCTGGCGCTGGTTCATAGGCGGGCGCTGGTGCTGGTGCTGGCTCATAGGCGCGCGCTGGTGCTGGCTCATAGGCGCGCGCTGGTGCTACATAATCAGAATAACCTGACGACTGAGAACCCCAACTATCAGAATAACTTGGCTCGTTTGAACTCCAGTTATCAGAGTAACTTGGCTCGTTTGAACTCCAGTTATCAGAGTAACTTGGCTCGTTTGAACTCCAGTTATTGTAAGATTCACGAGCCGGAGCGCGGTAAGATTCCTCTGCTGCTCGCTGACTTGCCCAAATAGCGTTGCGTTCTGCTGACCATCGGGCGATCGCATTTCGAGCCTCAGCATATAAAGCCCGACCCGAACCAATCTTAGAGGCTTCGTTAATAGCTGCTGTCAGACTACCCCGACTTGCTAATGAGTAGGCGCTATCCAAAATTGGCTGATCTTCGGCTGTTTGGATGGTTGTCACCCATCCCGCAATTTTATCCTGAGCGTCGTTATATAACGCGCGACCTCGGCCAATTTCTGAAGCCTTTTTCACCGCCTCACTCAATTTATTATCTTGAGCTAGGGCTAATGCTTCACTAAAAATGGGTTGATCTTCAATAATCTGAATCCGTTTTGTCCACTCAGCAATTAGGGTTTGGGCTTCAATGCGTAAGGGTCGCCCCAGTGCCACATTTTCAGCATAGGCTACCGCTGTCCTAAAACCATCAAGGGTTTCGGTTTTGGCATTTTCTCTAGCTATGAGGATATAGGGTCTATCTTGTATCCGTTGTACCTCATTGCGCCAATGTGCTACTAAGGTTTGAGCCTGAATGCGACGGGGACGTTCTGGGGCAATCATCTGGGCTTGATCTATAGCCAATTGTAAAGCCCAGGGATGGTTGACTTTAGCTATGGTGCTGGCTAATTGTATCCCTACTAAATCCTGAATTTTGCCCGATGTATCATCGAGCATGGCTTTAGTTTCTTGATACAGAGGGCGATCGCTTGGTATTCTTTCTAGGGCGGCTTGACCCTCAACTAACGTGGCGATTTGTAGCAGAGGTTGTCCTAGGGATTGGTTAGAAATCACCTGTTGCAGCTCAGTTAGTAGAATCACATCCTGGGCTTCCCTGTAGACCGGAGAATATGACGGAACCATTTGAGCGATTTTAATGCCCTGAGCAAAATTTTGTTTCTCAGTAGCCGATACTGACAACTTTATGAGTTCCTGACTCCAGGAGGTAATTTCTTTTTTGGCTAAGGAGACTATAAACAGTTGCTCATCCACTTTGTTAGCCAGTGCTATAGCTTCCACTAAACTCTCAGGAGTCGATCGCTTGGCAATATTAGCAGCTTCTTTCAGGCGCTGTTCCCCTTGCCTTTCTAAGCTGAGGCGATCGAGTAGTTCATTAAAGCGCTTCGTGTTCCAGTGTACATTATTGAGCTTACCCACAGCTTGAATATAGCGGAAAGCCTGATTCCAGTCCTGGGATTTCATCGCATTTTCCGCTTGTCGGGCTAAATTTAAGCCCTCATCCCAATTATTCTGCCAAGCTGCCATCGCTCGCTGTACTTCCTCATAGGCGGGGCTATCAATCGGAACCACCGCCACCAAATCTAAGGCTCCCTGCAAGTCTCCCGCTTCTAGTCTTTGATTAGCGAAAAAGATCAGCCTCTGAGACCATTCTCGCATCATCTGTCTTCCCTGGTTTTGCAGGGGGTGGTCTTCTGGCCAACCGTTAACTAGGGCAAATGCTGCTTGAATATCCTCTAATTTACCCGATTGTGTACTTTTGTCTGCACAATATAGGCGATCGCCTGCTGCCGAAATTGCTGATATTTCTTCACAATTAGGAGGTGGCGGCGTAGTCAGTAGCCATAGTAATGCACCCGTTGCCGTCGTTCCGAACCCTAATAGGACCACTAACCACAGCAGTTGCCATCCCCAAAAACCCTTGGGGACACCAGGCCTTCTGCCTCGCTTTTTCGGGTAAACTATAGGTTGACTGGTTTCTGGAATGATTCCCGCATCACTAGAGATAACCACATCACTGGATGCACTTGCTTCTAATGCAGGTTGGCTAGAGTGTTCAAATTGGGGAGTTGCCATGACTTCATCTTCCTTTGGTGCTTTAGGTTCAGCCTAACCAGATTGGTGGGTGAGTTCCTTGAGTGGTCCCCTGGTTCTGCCCAAGGTCACTTAAAAACACCATTCTAGGGCAATTTGATGTTAACAGATCAATTCCCTTTGAGCATCATTGTTACTAAGTCAATCCTCACCGCCAGCGAAACCCTAAGATATTATCTAAACCCAGTAGGGCGGGTCAAGCAATGATAAAATTAAGCTAACCCGCTAATTGTAGCTCGGCCCAAGTTAAACTTAATGACCATAAGAATCACATTAGACTCCCACTGCATCAATCATCTGGATCTCTCACCTGTTGACAACGTTGTTAAGCAACTGATTCAGGAATCAAAACCCATGATAGCGGAACCAGAAATCAGCTTTGAGATTGACTATCCCCTAGATGACCAAGATCCCCGCGAGTTGTCTGAGGTTCCAGAAGTTCGACTGTGGTTTATTTGTGTTGATAGCCAATATCCCTGGCTACCCTATGTTTTAGACTGGCGATCTGGAGAGTTGCCTCGTTATGTGGCTATGCTAGTTCCCCATCAGTTTCACGCCTCGGAAGGCATACAATACAACCCAGAGGCTCTGGAGATTTTCCTGATGCAGAAAATTTTTGTGATCACCCGTTGGCTCCAGGATATGGGATTACCAAGTCGCTCTCGGCTTCAATCTATGGCTCAAATGTTAGGTTACGATCTCGATGAGGGTTTATTTGATTTGATCGAACAGCGATCCTAAAACAGTCTCGATTAACAAGTTAAACTATAGCTATCGGTTCTAGTGAGGGAAGGTTCGAGCCTATACCCTCAAACTAGCTGACTTTAACTAGACTGATCATCCTCAGTCAATTATACACCATTTAAGGAAAAACAGCGTCATGGGATTATTTGACCGTATCGGCCGAGTGGTAAGGGCCAACTTGAACGACTTGGTGAATAAGGCAGAAGACCCCGAAAAGATCCTTGAACAAGCTATTATTGAAATGCAAGAGGATCTGATCCAGTTGCGCCAAGCCGTCGCTCAGACCATCGCCCAGCAAAAACGTTCCCAACAGCAGTATAATCAAGCCCAGTCCCAAGCTAACCAGTGGCAGTCTCGCGCACAACTAGCTTTACAAAAGGGTGATGAAAACCTAGCGCGGGAGGCTCTTCAGCGCAAAAAGGGCTACATCGAAACCGCTAATACCCTGGAAATGAGTCTCAAGCAGCAAACTGAACAAGTAGACACTCTCAAGCGGAACTTGGTTAGCTTAGAAAGTAAAATTTCCGAAGCCAAGACTAAGAAAAATATGCTCAAGGCTAGAGCTCAGGCGGCTAAGGCTAATGAACAACTCAATAATGTTCTTGGTGGTCTTAATACCAGTAGTGCTACCTCGGCTTTTGAACGCATGGAGGAAAAAGTTCTGCAAATGGAAGCCAGGTCTACTGCTGCGGCTGAGTTGACTGGTGGTGGTTTGGAAGAAGAATTCCGCGCTCTGGAAGCGGGAAGTGATGTTGATGATGAGTTGGCGGCTATGAAGGCTCAACTGGCTGGGGCTCCTGCTAACCAGCCTCAATTGTCACCTTCTGCGCCTAGTGATAGTTCGGCTTATAATTCCGAGATTGACAGCGAACTTGAAGAGTTGCGTAGAGAACTTAACAAATAAGTTGCTGTCTCGGAAACTTCAACTTTGGGAAAGGAAACCGGGAAGTAATAGGGTGTAGGGTTTTTTAGGGCGTGGGGTGTAGCCCCCTGCTTTTAGCTGTTCCCTGCTCCCTAAATCTTCCCTAGATCTCAGTGCCGCTAAATTCTTTGACTTTGGGGACTAAATCAGCAATAATCTCTGTGAATCCGAATCCAGCACCTACTTATGTTGTTTGGGGTTGTGACCATTGGTAAGCATAAATTAACTTCTCATTCTTTGAACTTATGATGCTCAAAGTTCGATTGTTAACCATCAGTGCATTTGCTGCTGGTTTTGGTCTCTGTTCTATTGTATTTGCTCTATTTACGGTGGTTTCTGAGTTGAGTTTGGCGGCGGCTATTAGAACAATTTTAACTTCTTTATTTTTTGGTATAAATATAGTTTTTATGCTCCACTATTATACATCAATATATAAGGAGCAAAAATTGATGTCTCGACTGCGTGCAGAAGTTAAAAATATGAACTATATTAATTATAATTAATCTAGTTTTTGGGTAAATATAGGAGTTAATAAAATGCTAGATTTGCTGAATAATATTCTCGGCAGAAATCCCGAAAAATTTAAGGCTCAGGTTGAGGTGTACAGTTGGCAAACCTGTCCTTACTGTATCCGCGCTAAACTGCTGCTGTGGTGGAAAGGGGTTGACTATATTGATTATCAAATAGATGGGGATAACAATGCTAGAGAAGCTATGGCACAACGGGCTAACGGTCGGCGCACGGTTCCCCAAATTTTTATCAATAATCAGCATATCGGCGGCTGTGATGACCTCTATCAGTTAGACAGTGAAGGGAAATTAGAACCTTTATTAATTCCGCCACTATCTTAACGTTTTGGCTTGGATTGTACATCGCAAATTAATGGTTGGAGAAGTTTAATTATGTCTTTTGTCGGACTGCATATCCACAGTGACTACAGTCTCCTTGATGGCGCTTCTCAACTCCCACAGTTGGTCAGTCGCGCTGTGGAATTAGGAATGCCAGCGATCGCTCTGACGGATCATGGGGTGATGTATGGGGCGATCGAACTTATTAAAATCTGCCGCAGTAAGGGTATTAAGCCTATTATTGGCAATGAAATGTATATCCTCAATGCTGATGTCACGGTTCAACAGCGAGGAATTAAAAAATATCATCAAGTGGTCTTGGCTAAAAATACCCAAGGCTATAAAAACCTGGTTAAATTAACTACTATTTCTCACTTAAAAGGTTTTCAAGGAAAGGGGATTTTTGCTCGTCCTTGTATTAATAAGGAACTATTAGAAGAGTATCACGAAGGCTTAATTGTTACCAGTGCTTGTTTGGGGGGTGAGGTTCCCCAAGCTATTCTTCAGAGGCGCATGGATATAGCACGCCAAACTGTGGAATGGTATAAAAGGGTTTTTGGGGATGATTACTATTTAGAAATTCAAGATCATGGTTCCCCAGAAGACCGCATTGTTAATGTGGCTTTGGTGCAACTGGCGAGGGAATTTGAAGTCAAAATTGTGGCGACTAATGATTCACACTTTATTTCCTGTAATGATGTGGAAGCACATGATGCTTTATTATGTATTAATACACAAAAGTTAATTACTGAGGATAACCGATTACGTTATAGTGGGACGGAGTACCTAAAATCCGCTGAAGAGATGATGCAACTGTTTCGAGATCATCTCCCGGATGAGGTGATTAAAGAGGCGATCGCTAATACCTTAGAAGTGGCGGAAAAAGTGGAACCCTATACGGGAATTTTAGGGGAACCTCGTATTCCTGATTATCCGATACCTCCGAATCATACGGCTGATACTTATTTAGAAGAAATCGCCTGGGAAGGCTTGAAAAAACGATTAAATGCTCAAGGGCGATCGGAAATTAAGCCCGTCTATCGAGAACGGCTAGAATATGAATTAAAAATGATGCAAAAAATGGGTTTTGCTACCTATTTTTTAGTAGTTTGGGATTACATAAAACACGCCAGAGATAATCATATTCCCGTAGGTCCTGGGAGGGGTTCGGCGGCGGGTTCTTTGGTCGCCTACGCCCTACAAATTACGAATATTGATCCGGTTCATCACGGGTTACTATTTGAGCGTTTCCTGAACCCAGAACGAAAATCTATGCCGGATATTGATACAGATTTATGCATAGACCGCCGTGATGAAATGATTAAATATGTTACCTCCAAATATGGGGAAGAGAAAGTTGCTCAAATTATCACCTTTAACCGGATGACTTCTAAGGCGGTGCTAAAGGACGTGGCTAGGGTGTTAGGAATACCCTATAGCAAATCTGATCAAATGGCAAAAATGATTCCGGTATCTCGTGGTAAACCGACTAAATTAAAGGTGATGATTTCTGATCAGAGTCCATCCCCGGAATTTAAACAAGCATACGATAATGACTTTGTACCCATTAAAAATGATGCGGGTGAGGAAGTGGGAACTATTGCTGTGCGTCAGTGGGTTGACATGGCAATTCGTATTGAGGGAACTAACAAAACCTTTGGAGTTCACGCAGCGGGTGTGGTGATTTCTAAACAGCCTTTAGATGAAATTGTCCCTCTTCAAAGGAATAATGATGGGTCGGTCATTACTCAATATTTTATGGAAGATATAGAATCCTTGGGTCTGTTAAAAATGGACTTTTTGGGCTTAAAAAATTTGACGATTATTCAAAGAACTTTAAACTATATTTCCCAAAATCATCACCTAGATATTGATCCCTATAATTTAGCCGCTGAGGAACGTAAAGCCATGGATATTCTGGCTAAAGGTTCGGTGAAAAAAATGCCGGAGGATGTGGCGAAAACCTATAAGATTTTGGAACGAGGAGATTTGGAAGGTTTATTTCAACTAGAATCTTCGGGAATGCGTCAGATTGTGAAGGACTTAAAGCCTTCCAGTATTGAGGATATTTCTTCTATTTTGGCATTGTATCGACCGGGACCTTTAGACGCTGGTTTAATTCCTCAGTTTATTAATCGTAAGCATAAACGAGAGCCAATTCGCTATGAGCATAAACTTTTGGAACCTATTTTGAATGAGACCTATGGAATTTTGGTCTATCAAGAACAAATTATGAAAATGGCTCAAGATTTGGCGGGGTATTCTTTGGGTCAGGCGGACTTGCTGCGACGTGCTATGGGGAAAAAGAAAGCATCGGAAATGCAGAAGCATCGGGAAACTTTTATTGATGGTGCGACGCGCAATGGGGTCCCTCAAAATATCGCAGAACATTTGTTTGACCAAATGGTTAAGTTCGCGGAATATTGTTTTAATAAATCCCATTCTACAGCCTACGGTTACATTACTTATCAGACGGCTTACTTAAAGGCTAATTATCCGACAGAGTATATGGCGGCTTTGCTGACGGAGAATAGTGGCAATACTGACAAGGTTAAGGCTTATATTGAGTCCTGTAAGCATTTGGGTATCGATGTTGTTCCCCCTGATATTAATCGCTCTAATGTGGATTTTACGCCTATAGAAAATCGGATTGTGTTTGGGTTGTCGGCGATTAAAAATGTGGGAGATGGTGCGATTGAACACTTGCTATCTGTACGAGAGGAAGGGGGACCTTTTCGGAGTTTGGCGGATTTGTGCGATCGCATTAATTTACAAATGGTTAATAGTCGCGCTTTGGAATCTTTAATTAAATCGGGTGCTTTTGATAGTCTCCATGCTAACCGCAAGCAATCAATTGAATATTTGAATATAGTTATTCCTTGGGCGCAAGATAGGGCGAAAAATCGGGAAATTGGTCAAACGAATTTGTTTGATTTGGTCAATTATGCAAATACTGAGAGTAATTCACCTTCTGGGGAACCTACTTTTCCTAAAAGTGATGATTATGCGCCTAAAGATAAGTTGCAATTTGAGAAGGAATTACTAGGGTTTTATGTTTCGGATCACCCTCTCAAGTCTTTGTTAGACTCAGGGGTACTGCCAGATAATGTGACTGTGGATAAACTGTCAGAACAAAAGTCAAAAGCTGCTGTTAAGGTGGCGGCGACTTTAATTAATATTAAGCCCCATTTGACTAAAAAAGGCGATCGCATGGCGTTTCTATTACTAGAAGATTTGACGGGACAAATTGATGCTGTGGTGTTTCCTAGTAGTTATGAGGCGGTACAACAGGAGTTAAAAGAAAATGCGGTTGTTGTGATTGAGGGTAAGGTGGAAAAACGGGATGATCAGACTCAAATTATTGTGGAGGCTATCAAGTCTGCTGATGAGTTAGTTAAACCGAATAATCAGCCAAGTTCCCCCTCGGAAATTACACCTAATTTGGCGGCTGATTCGATTATTCAACTCTATTTAACTCCTGAAGAAATTTGCCAATTAGAAAGGTTACAAACCCTGAAAGTAATTTTAGAAGAATATCGAGGTAATCAGGAGTTAAGAAGGGTTCCTATTCAAGCCGTTGTTGATGGTCAAGTTTCGCCTAAACGACTGGTGCGCTTTGGGTCACAATTCTGGGTAGAAAACCAAGAGGCGATCGTACAACAGTTAAAAACTTCTGGTTTTACTGTTGATGTACTATCAATGAGTAATGAATAATGGATAATTTCGTAGGGGCGGGTTCCTCAGTCAATCATAAATTCCCCAGGAGAATATAAATAAACCCGCCCTCACCCCACCAGTAAATTAATGGATAATTTCGTAGGGGCGGGTTCCTCAGTCAATCATAAATTCCCCAGGAGAATATAAATAAACCCGCCCTCACCCCACCAGTAAATTAATGGATAATTTCGTAGGGGCGGGTTTCTCAGTCAATCATAAATTCCCCAGGAGAATATCAATAAACCCGCCCTCACCCCACCAGTAAATTAATGGATATAGCGTTTCTCATATCCATAAGGTATAGCCCTCACCCCAAACCCCTCTCCCAAGAGGGGAGAGGGGCTTTGAAAAGTACCTCACCAATCCACCGAACCGCTATAAATAAACCCGCCCTCACCCCACCAGTAAATTAATGGATATAGCGTTTCTCATATCCATAAGGTATAGCCCTCACCCCAAACCCCTCTCCCAAGAGGGGAGAGGGGCTTTGAAAAGTACCTCACCAATCCACCGAACCGCTATAAATAAACCCGCCCTCACCCCACCAGTAAATTAATGGATAATTTCGTAGGGGCGGGTTTCTCAGTCAATCATAAATTCCCCAGGAGAATATCAATAAACCCGCCCTCACCCCACCAGTAAATTAATGGATATAGCGTTTCTCATATCCATAAGGTATAGCCCTCACCCCAAACCCCTCTCCCAAGAGGGGAGAGGGGCTTTGAAAAGTACCTCACCAATCCACCGAACCGCTATAAATAAACCCGCCCTCACCCCACCAGTAAATTAATGGATAATTTCGTAGGGGCGGGTTTCTCAGTCAATCATAAATTCCCCAGGAGAATATCAATAAACCCGCCCTCACCCCACCAGTAAATTAATGGATATAGCGTTTCTCATATCCATAAGGTATAGCCCTCACCCCAAACCCCTCTCCCAAGAGGGGAGAGGGGCTTTGAAAAGTACCTCACCAATCCACCGAACCGCTATAAATAAACCCGCCCTCACCCCACCAGTAAATTAATGGATAATTTCGTAGGGGCGGGTTTCTCAGTCAATCATAAATTCCCCAGGAGAATATCAATAAACCCGCCCTCACCCCACCAGTAAATTAATGGATATAGCGTTTCTCATATCCATAAGGTATAGCCCTCACCCCAAACCCCTCTCCCAAGAGGGGAGAGGGGCTTTGAAAAGTACCTCACCAATCCACCGAACCGCTATAAATAAACCCGCCCTCACCCCACCAGTAAATTAATGGATAATTTCGTAGGGGCGGGTTTCTCAGTCAATTATAAATTCCTCAGGAGAATATCAATAAACCCGCCCTCACCCCACCAGTAAATTAATGGATATAGCGTTTCTCATATCCATAAGGTATAGCCCTCACCCCAAACCCCTCTCCCAAGAGGGGAGAGGGGCTTTGAAAAGTACCTCACCAATCCACCGAACCGCTATAAATAAACCCGCCCTCACCCCACCAGTAAATTAATGGATAATTTCGTAGGGGCGGGTTTCTCAGTCAATCATAAATTCCCCAGGAGAATATCAATAAACCCGCCCTCACCCCACCAGTAAATTAATGGATATAGCGTTTCTCATATCCATAAGGTATAGCCCTCACCCCAAACCCCTCTCCCAAGAGGGGAGAGGGGCTTTGAAAAGTACCTCACCAATCCACCGAACCGCTATAAATAAACCCGCCCTCACCCCACCAGTAAATTAATGGATAATTTCGTAGGGGCGGGTTTCTCAGTCAATCATAAATTCCCCAGGAGAATATCAATAAACCCGCCCTCACCCCACCAGTAAATTAATGGATATAGCGTTTCTCATATCCATAAGGTATAGCCCTCACCCCAAACCCCTCTCCCAAGAGGGGAGAGGGGCTTTGAAAAGTACCTCACCAATCCACCGAACCGCTATAAATAAACCCGCCCTCACCCCACCAGTAAATTAATGGATAATTTCGTAGGGGCGGGTTTCTCAGTCAATCATAAATTCCCCAGGAGAATATCAATAAACCCGCCCTCACCCCACCAGTAAATTAATGGATATAGCGTTTCTCATATCCATAAGGTATAGCCCTCACCCCCAACCCCTCTCCCAAGAGGGGAGAGGGGCTTTGAAAAGTACCTCACCAATCCACCGAACCGCTATAAATAAACCCGCCCTCACCCCACCAGTAAATTAATGGATAATTTCGTAGGGGCGGGTTTCTCAGTCAATCATAAATTCCCCAGGAGAATATCAATAAACCCGCCCTCACCCCACCAGTAAATTAATGGATAATATGGATAATTTCGTAGGGGCGGGTTCCTCAGTCAATTATAAATTCCCCAGGAGAATATCAATAAACCCGCCCTCACCCCACCAGTAAATTAATGGATAATTTCGTAGGGGCGGGTTTCTCAGTCAATCATAAATTCCCCAGGAGAATATCAATAAACCCGCCCTCACCCCACCAGTAAATTAATGGATAATTGATAATACGGTTAATTTGATTGTGGATGATTCATTATAATAGCCATAACTTGTCCTAATGCTAACCCGCCATCATTGGTAGGAATCTGTTTAGACCAATAGTGAATAATTCCTTCTGAAGTTAGTCGCTGAATAGCTTTTTCTAATAAATAACGGTTTTGAAAACATCCTCCAGTTAAGACAAGGGGAACCTCTGGAAAGTTTTGAGATACCATGATGATTCCTTCTACTAAGGTATTGTGAAATTTAGCGGAGATTAAGCTGACAGGAACATGATTGTAAAAGTCTTTAATTATCTGCTTGACCATGGGTTCCCAATCTAAAATGATTTTACCTGAACTTTGGCAGCAATGAATTGGGTAATAATCGTCAGTAATTAAATCGCCGATCGCCAATTCTAACCCCATGGCGGCTTGTCCTTCAAAACTGATATTTTCGCCGTGACCGACTAAAAAAGCGATCGCATCAAATAACCTGCCGACACTAGATGTTCTAGGTGTATTAACTTTCCGGTTCAGCATTTGCAAAATTAGCTTTAACTGTGGGAAATTCCCGAAGCTAATTTTCTGATCATCCCCATACTCAGATAACTGTTCCCCCCACAATTCATATAATAATCCTAAGCCTAATCGTCGGGGTTCTAGGACGGCTTTATCACCTCCGGGAAGTGGGAAAGTGCGCCAATGTCCGACGCGCTGAAAGCCGATTTTATTAATTAGGAGAAACTCTCCCCCCCAGATAGTTTCATCTAGTCCATAACCAGTGCCGTCCCAAGCTACTCCTAAGACGGGAAATGATAATTTATGTTCTGCTATAACGGCTAAAACATGAGCATAATGATGTTGTACTGGAATGACGGGAACTTGCCGTTTTTCTTGTTGGAAAATATCAGCAGCTAATTGATACGCAAACTGAGTAGAAAGATAGTCTGGGTGTGCATCGCAAGCAATCACATCAGGCTTAAAATCATAGATATTACTAAGGCTATTAATTGCTTCCTTAAACGCCTGAAACGCCTGTGGACTTTGCAAATTGCCAATATATTGACTGATAAAAACTTGTTTTTCTACGGCAATAGCAATGGTGTTTTTTAAGTGTCCACCTACTGCTAAAATAAATGGGTATTGACAATTAGAAATGGTTTGTGATAGACTTGAATTAAGTGTTGTATTGTGGCTATTTGTGTCTAAAATTGTCACAGGTAGGGGTGCATAACCTCTGGCGCGGCGAATAACGATCTGTTCACCCAAAACACTCCGCACGACGGAATCATCTACTGGGCGGGCGATAGGGCGGTTGTGAACGAGAAAGATATCGGCAATTTTCCCCAAACGTTGGAGGGCTTCTGTCTCGTCGGTACAGATGGGTTCGTTAGAAAAATTCCCGCTGGTGGCAACAATGGGAAAATCGAACTCGGCCATCAATAAATGATGGAGGGGGGTATAAGGTAACATTACGCCCAAATTAGGATTACCGGGGGCGACATTATCGGCGACGGGGGATACACCGCGCCGCCTTGATAATAGGACAATGGGGGCTTGAGGCGATCGCAACCATTGTTCCTCGGCGGCGGACATATCACAAACCTGGGATATTTGCTGTATACTGCGATACATTACGCCAAAAGGTTTATGGGGTCGATGCTTACGGATTCGCAATTGTTCAACGGCGGCGGCATTAGTAGCATCTACAAGTAACTGGAAGCCTCCCAAACCCTTGATGGCGACAATTTGACCGCGACCAATGGCGGCGGCGGCTTGTAATAAGGCATGATGGCGGTTAGCCAAAACCTGTCCCTGATGATTCCATAATTCTAAAATGGGACCACAGACGGGACAAGCATTAGGTTGAGCATGAAAACGGCGATCGCCGGGGTGGTGATATTCGCGATCGCAATTAGGACACATTTGGAAGGCGGCCATAGTAGTATTCTCCCGGTCATAGGGGAGAGTTTTAATAATGCTGTAGCGCGGCCCGCAATTAGTACAATTGGTAAAGGGATAGCGGAAACGGCGGTTATGGGGGTCAAAAATATCTTGTAAGCATTGGGGACAGGTGGCGAGATCTGGCAAAACGATGGCTGATTTAGCGCCCTGAAGGGTTGACTGAGAAGCTCTAATCTCAAAGTGAGAATAGCCAACCAGAGGCAGCCAAACGGCTTCTAAACTGTGAATATGAGATATTGGTGGTTTTTCTATTTGCAGGCGCTGCTGGAAGCGCTCAAGACTCTCAGATACGCCTTCGACTTCAATAAAAACCCCCCCGACAGAATTATTTACCCAGCCCTTGAGGTTGAGTTGGGTAGCGAGTCGATAGACAAAGGGCCGAAACCCGACACCTTGAACAGCACCACGAATAGTTAAACTGAGGCGCGACAGATTTTGATCAGAAGTAGACAACATAGAAGATCGCGGAAACGCTACACTCAAACTCTGGAAAAATGATCGGATTGGTTACAATAAGTCCGAATTGATGAGTTAACAGAAGAAAGAGAGATTAATGATACAATTACCAGAGTATGCCATGACTGGTGTTTACGGAAAAAGCCGTCAAATCAAACGACTAACCAGCAGCTTGTTTTTAGCACTTGCTGCTGTGTTGCTGATTGTAACTAAGCCGGCGGTAGCCTTTCAAGTTCAAGTTAGCCCTACGTCCCCTCAGTTGGGAGATACTATTTCGGTGGTGATCAGTGGGGTGAATAGCGGGGACTCGCAACCAACAGTGACCATGGGAGGAAAAAACTATCCTCTGTTTTCGGTGGGTGGCGATCGCTATCGGGCTTTAATTCCGACGACCCCCCTAGACCAACCGGGTGCGAAATCAATTCAGATTAGCAACGGTAGCCAACAGAGTAATGTGAGCGTGCAATTGCGCGATCGCCGTTTTCCCACCCAGTCAATTTGGCTACCACCAGATAGCGCGGGGCGCAGAGGTACTGATTATGAGTTTGACCGGGTTGATGAATTTAAACGAATTGTTACTCCCGAAAGACATTGGAATGGGCCTTTTTTACGTCCAAGTTCCGGTGAGGTGACGACAATTTATGGGGTCCGAAGATACTATAACGGGGAGTTCGCCCCAAACTATTATCATCGAGGGGTTGATTATGCAGCCCCGACGGGTTCTCCGGTGATAGCACCAGCAGCGGGTCGGGTGGTTTTGGTGGGGCGTGAGTCCCAAGGATTTGAAATCCACGGTGACACTATTGGTATTGATCATGGTCAGGGAGTTACCAGTATTTTCCTTCACTTGAGTCGCATTGATGTGCAGGAAGGACAAATGGTGACAGCAGGCCAGACCATTGGGGCGATCGGATCAACGGGGGCCTCTACGGGACCACACCTTCATTGGGGTCTTTATGTTCACGGCCAATGTGTGGATCCAGTGCCTTGGCGGTTTGACGGTATAGAATAATTTATTCTGTCGATGGTGATTAGACAATTTAGTTTTGTGGAGTTTGAGTTAATCAGTGGTTGATTGGTGTAGAACTAATATGGCGATAAGATGGGAAACGTTATGAGTATTGAAAGAATTGTCGATCAAGCCTTACAGGATGGTTATTTGACACCATCTATGGAAGCAGAGGTAGGGCGGATATGTAATACAGCTTCAGAATTATCCATCGAGGAGTATATGGCGCTCGATCGCCTTATGGGTGCTTTGTTGACGGGGGAGGTGGTTGTGTTACCCCGCAAGCAGTTTATTAATGTGATGGAAGAGTTGGTTCTCAGTGAAGCGATCGCTCAAGTCGCCCAAATTGACGAGGTAAGTGAGCAGTCTTTGGATGTGGGGGATATTGCCGCCTATGCCCTCAACCGCTTACCGCCACTGTATGCTACCACAGAAGAAGGGGCACAATATCAGAGGTCTCGCGCTAAGGAGGAACTACAAGCCCTTATTGCTAGCCAAGTGAAAGAGGCCATTGCACGAAACTTAGACCGCGCCGCCCAAAACCAAAAAGTTTTAGGCCAGATATCCGACAGTTCTCTATTGGGACAAATGAGCGGTTTACTGAAGGCTTACGCGGAAGACTACGAACCGGATCACGAAACTAATACCCCAAGCTAATCGAAGGCGATCGCGATCGTTGGTGCCAATTAATACACCTATTGCGATCGCCACCGATAACCACTGGCTTAGGAATCAGACACCTGATCATCTTTGCTAGGGTTCTTGCTACCAGAGGCGGCAGTTTGGGTTTGGGCGGCCCGTTGTTCCCGCTTCTTGCGTTCCGCTTGGGTCATCTCATCCACCATTAACCGCGCCTGAGCTACCTTTTCTAGGTTGGTGCGATACAGGTCTAAATCCTTCACCAGCTTATCTTTAGGCAGCCTTAAAGCCTCACTAAAGTCACTGAGGATTGTTTTTAACCCTTCCGAGTCCTGAGCCGCTGTGGCATCACTTTTTTCTAGGAGAGTATATAAACCAATGGCAAGTAGCCGAGAGTATTTGAATTTAGGGTTATTGGCGATCGCATGAAAACAGGACTGCAAAGGGTCATCCCCTGAGCTTTCCTGAGCCATCTTAGCCTTGTCGGTCAAATCTTTCACCGCAAGGGATGCCACTTGAGCCTCTAAAGCCGTAGCATCAGCGCGATATTGATTAGGGTCGCTTTCTTGAGCCCCAATCAAAGCCGCCCAAATCGACAATTTATCGGCTTCGGGGATGTATCCTTGCATAAAGCGATCGAAGGCCGTGACCACACCCAGCGCATAAATGGGGTCATATTTAAAATCGACATTGACCGACAATAGGTGCATTTCCACCATTAACTCCTCAACCACGCGACGATAGATAGAGTTAATCGGCCGAGTATGGATGTGGTAAAACGCTCGCTTGGTATCTGAAACAGTGCGGATATTGTTCACGGTTAAAATTTCTAAAAGCCCCGCGTCTATGTGACCGGGAGGGACTTAAACTAATTGTCCCCTGAGACGGTACATTTGCCAAGACTGAGAATAGTAGTTATAGCAATCAGCAATGATTAGCACCAACAACCGGGACTTCGTAGATGAACCCCCGGCCATTCTTGCCTAACTTCAACTTTCACCGCCTTAACTAGCTCTGACACCGCCCTCTAAGGCTTCCTTTTCCGTCTCAAAAATCTCAAACACAGAATCCATCATCGTCACTTCAAACACCAGTTTAGCTTCTGGGTGAACATTACAGATGCGGAAACTACCCTTAACTTTATCAGCATCTCGCATACCAGCCACTAGGGAGGTCAACCCGGAACTGTCGATAAAGTTCACCTGACCCAAATTCACGACCACATGACGACTCAGCTTAGATATACATTCTTGCAGTTTGAGACGAAACTGCCAAGCGGTGGTGATATCTAAGCGTCCTGTTGGTGCTAATACTATGACCTTAGTGCCATCCTGGGTCGTATGTTCCTTTTGATCGATATGAATCACTGACCGTCCCCTCTGAAATTCTTGATTTTGCGATGGTTGCTTCTTTGACTTTGACAGTCCCCGCCAAAACTGTGACGGGGATTTGGCTCGGTGATTTATACAGTAACCTACTGGCTGCTGAGTATTCACCGAAGTCACCCTATGGCATTTTTAGGTAGCCTCAAGCCGAAAGAAAATGAAAGTTCTTGGAGCTATCAAAGACCCCATCCCTCAGAAAGTATAACCCCAACAGAGGTGCAAACCTTCCCAACCACAGATCCTTGTTGACCAAGCGCCTTCTAGTCAGCATCAGGCCAATATCGGCCAAACTTGGGTCTAGCAAGAGCATCGACCCTTGACCAAGAATACCATTCCGGTTATCAGATTAGCTGTTGTCCGGGGACCAAATTAAGATCGATTTCTGTCCTTTTCCCTGATTCTGGCACTTAGTCCCCGTTCACAAGTCCCATGAGACTTACGGTTGAACTTAGGCCTGTGAGTCAGGAGCCGTCCAGTTAGACCAATCTTGAGGTTTTAAGAACGTCTCATAGAGTTCAGCTTCCGGCGTACCCGCTTCAGGTTGATAACCATACTCCCATCTTACCAAAGGAGGTAGAGACATGAGAATCGACTCGGTGCGACCTTTGGTTTGCAACCCGAAAATTGTGCCTCGGTCGTAGACTAAATTAAATTCTACATATCTTCCTCGACGATAAAGCTGGAAATTCCGTTCACGATCGCCATATTCCATAGAATTACGACGCTCTACAATGGGACCGTATGAAGGTAAGAAAGATTTACCACAGTCTTGGATAAAACTAAACAAAGCCTCCCAGTCCCGTGATTCCGGTGCGCCCATGCGATCGCTATAAATCGCCGCCTCGCTTTCAGTATAAGGCCCACGATATAGTAAACCCTCACCGCCTTGGTAGTCAAAGAAAATCCCACCAATTCCCCTGGCTTCATTGCGGTGTGTCAGATGAAAATACTCATCACACCAGCGTTTAAATACCGGGTAATACTCGCTATGATGGCGATCGCAAGCCTCCTTTAAAGTTTTATGAAAGTGGGCTGCATCCTCCGCAAATGGGTAGTAGGGAGTTAAATCCGCACCCCCACCAAACCACCAAACCGGACCCGCCTCGAAATAGCGATAATTCAGGTGAACGGTTGGCACATAGGGGTTACGGGGATGTAGCACCATCGAAGTTCCCGTCGCATAAAATCCATGACCTTCCGCCTCTGGACGCTGGCTTAAAATCGACGGTGGCAACTTCTGGCCCCATACCTCCGAAAAGTTAACTCCCCCTTGTTCAAACACATTACCTTCTCGGATCACCCTAGTCCGACCGCCACCCCCTTCCGGGCGCTCCCAAGCATCCTCAACAAAGGTTTTAGCCCCATCTAGTCCCTCTAATCCCGCGCAGATTTCATCCTGAATTTGTTTCATCCAGTGACTCACACGCTCCCGGGAGTCCGCCGGAGGGGGTGATTGAACTATAGCCGTATCAGAAGCCGTCGAAACTGTCATAATCTAATTAACCTCTTGTATCTTATATTTTCGCACTTGATGAGCCATCAACCCTATCGAAAGCGAAATGAGTTTATCTTCCCGGCTTATGGATTACTTGGTCAAGTTGTTTAACCCATAAGTCCATATAACTTAACAGTTAACTATGGAAACCTTCCCGGTGGGACTACTATTTGCTACTACCACCAGTAACAACACCCTTTCCCAGTTAAACTATTAGCAGTATTACCAGATAGTGACAGCCATATATCATGCCAGATAAGTTAGATGCCAGTTCCGTACTCGAAGTTTTAAGACCCGTTCAAGACCCCGAACTACAAAAGAGTTTGGTCGAATTGAACATGATCCGTAATGTGGAAATCACTGGCGGAGATGTCCGTTTTACCCTGGTTTTGACTACCCCCGCTTGTCCTCTGCGCGAGTTTATCGTCGAAGATTGTCAAAAGGCTGTTAAACAGCTTCCCGGAGTCGAAACTGTCGAAGTAGATGTCACGGCGGAAACTCCACAACAAAAATCTCTCCCAGACCGTCAGGGAATTAGCGGGGTGAAAAATATCTTCGCTATTTCTAGCGGTAAGGGGGGGGTTGGTAAAAGTACCGTTGCGGTTAATGTGGCTGTCGCCCTCGCCTCTACCGGTGCTAAGGTCGGTTTGATTGATGCTGATATCTATGGCCCTAATGACCCCACTATGTTGGGCCTCGCTGATACTCAGGTCATGGTTCAGCAAACCCCTGAAGGCGATCGCTTGGAACCCGCTTTTAACTATGGCGTTAAGTTGGTGTCCATGGCTTTTCTCATCGATCGCGATCAACCTGTCATTTGGCGTGGTCCTATGTTAAATGGCATTATCCGACAGTTTCTCTATCAGGTGTATTGGGGTGAGTTGGATTATCTCATTGTTGATATGCCACCCGGAACCGGAGATGCTCAGTTAACCCTCGCACAAGCTGTTCCTATGTCTGGGGCGGTCATTGTTACTACCCCCCAAGAAGTCTCTCTCTTGGACTCCCGCAAAGGCTTAAAAATGTTTGAACAGTTGGGGGTGTCTATTTTGGGCATTGTCGAAAATATGAGCTATTTTGTCCCCCCAGATCTCCCCGATCGCAAGTATGATATCTTTGGCTCCGGCGGCGGTCAGAAAACTGCTGATGAGTTGGGAGTACCCCTCTTGGGCGCTATTCCCCTCGAAATGCCTGTCCGACAAGGGGGGGATTCTGGGGTTCCTATTGTGATCTCTCACCCCGACTCCGCCTCCGCTCAGGAGTTGACTGCGATCGCACAAAAAATCGCCGCTAGGGTCTCAGTTATGGCTTTGGCTTAACTCTCTCCCCTTCCCGGCACCAGGGATAATTGACCATCATCAATTTCTCTGGCCGCCTGCCTTATATTCCACCATTTTTCAGGATAATAAAAACATGATTTTACCAGGTTCCGCCGTTCGCGTTGTTAATGTAAATGATACCTACTATGAGTTTCAAGGACAAGTCCAAAGAGTCGCTGACGGGAAAGCTGCCGTTTTATTTGAAGGCGGAAATTGGGATAAATTAGTCACTTTTAGACTCTCCGAACTAGAGGCGATCGACACTACCGCCGGACGTAAAGGTAAATAGTTCACATCCTCTCGCCGGAATTATGTTAAGTTTTGTAACGGCCCCCGCCTCATTGGGGTTGGGGCGGTTGCTTTTTCCAGATTCTCATGCTACTATATTAGATAATGGGGATATTTGCAATTTCAGAATTTGTTAAAACATCTCGATTATAATATAAGAGTATGTCAATATACTACCATGATTTCCCGCAGCCTGTCAACCCCCCAACCCATCAAAGCCAAATAAATATTGTATAATTGATACCCAGATTGCCCTTTTCCCCAAGCAAAAATCATGTTAATTCCTCTAGTCTATGCAGCCATCGTTTTTCCAGCAGATGCGGGTGTAGTAGACGTGACCACCTATGGCGCTATTCCTAACGATGGCAAAGACGACACAGAGGCAATTCAACGGGCTTTAAACGACCACCCAACCGGAAATCATATTTTTTACTTTCCCGATGGAGTATATAACGTTAGCGGTCAAATTAGATATGCGGGAACCGAAAAACGGAACATTCTACAAGGTCAAAGCCGCGACGGAACTATTATTAAACTTGATGATAACTCAGGTTTAGATACATCGGTAATTTGGACAGGTTCCCCACCCGCGCAGCGATTTCGGAACAGTATTCGAGACCTGACCGTTGATATTGGTCGCGGTAACCCTAACGTTAATGGGATAGATTTTATTGCCAATAATCAGGGTTTAATTCGCAACGTTAAAATCATCTCAAGAGATGGTCAAGGGAGAATCGGCTTAAACCTTTCCATTGATGAAAATGGGCCCCTATTAGCTAAAAATATTCATGTAGTCGGATTTGATATCGGTATCCAAACCTGGAACCCGACAGCCAGTCAAACCCTCGAAAATATTACCCTGGAAAACCAAAACCAATACGGCTGGAAAAACTTTAATCAACAGGTTTTTGTCCGAGGTTTGCAGAGTAGCAATCAAGTTCCGGCAGTGTGGAATATGCCTGATGGTGGCAGTGGTTTTACCCTGATTGATTCTATCCTAACTGGATTGGGTTCGGCTTCCGAATTGCCAGCTATTCATAACCAAAAAGCTATGTATGTTCGCCAATTGAGGACTTCTGGATATAAACAGGCAATTTTGCAGAATGATAAAGGTCGTGGGAATGCTTCTCAACCTGATGGTTATGTGAGGGAGTGGATAGCTAGGGGAGAGTTTCAGAGTCTGTTTGACAGTCCCCAAACTATGCTAAATCTGCCGATTAAAGAAACTCCAGAATTGCCTTGGCATGATTTATCAGACTGGGTAAGTCCCCTGGCTTATGGCGGGAATCCTAATGATGGAATTGATGATACAGAGGCGATACAAGCAGCTATTGATTCAGGAGGGAAAACTGTTTATCTTCCTAATGGGGTTTGGGATGTTAATGGAACTTTGGAATTAAGGGGTAATGTACAGCGGTTAATTGCTACGGAGGCTAGAATTGTTGGTGATGGTGTCATTAGGGTGGCACAGGGAACATCCCCGACGGTGATTATAGAAAGAGTAGAAGCGGCTTCTATTTCTATTGTACATGAAAGCGATCGCACTTTGATTATTTCTAGTTCTATTGTCAATCGCTATAGTAGCACCCAAGGAAACGGCGGAGATGTCTATATTGAAGACGTTGGCGGCGGTCCCTGGGTGTTTACTAATCAAAATGTGTGGATGCGTCAAATTAACCCGGAAACTATACATAGTCCTAGGATTACCAATGATGGCGGGTCTCTGTGGATTCTTGGATATAAAACCGAGGATGAGGGAACTTTGGTAAAAACCATTAATGGCGGTAAAACAGAGGTATTAGGCGGCTTGATTTTAAATGGCAGATTTGCAGATATTCCCGGATTTATTAACATTGACTCATCCCTGAGTTATGCTAATGTTGGTTTTCTCACGTTTAGTGGGGGTTCAATACCTATTGGAGTGCAAGAAACCCGCAATGGTGTCACCCTCATGACTGACCAACTACCTCCCTACTACACTGGTTATCAGCAGCCGACATCCTCCCGTCAATCTGAAAATTTCCTCGTCAGTTTGTGGCGGTCGATACTCCGACTATTTGCTATGGTTTAATTATTCCCATTCTCAGTCAGTATTAACAACGCCTAAAAACTACCGAGAAATTATTAGCAGGCATAGGGACTGTTTCCACCAATTCTAGGTTATAACCCTTGGCTAATTCTACCACATCATCAAGGTTTCTGACACCCCACTTAGGGTTAGAAGTTCGCAAATATTCATCAAAGGAAGCGTTACTAGGTGCGGTGTGTTTTCCAGCTATTTTATAGGGTCCATAGAGATATAAAATTCCCCCCGGTTTCAAAATGCGATCGCTTCCCGCCATTAACCCTTCACAAGCCGACCAAGGCGAAATATGAATCAGGTTAATTGCTACAATAGCAGTGATGGGAAATTCCGATAATTCCCAGGGTAAATCATTCCCTTCCACTGGCCAAGGATTAGCTTCTACATTTAACTGTAGGGGAGGGTAAAGATTATCTGAAGGTGAATGAATTTGCCATGCTTTAATACTCTGTTGTAACAAAGGTTGCGGGTCGGAAGGTAGCCACCGCCTAGGGGAGAGACGGGGAGCAAAAAAAACCGCGTGTTGTCCTGTGCCGCTGGCTACTTCTAAAACGGTTCCCGTGGCGGGCAACACCCTTTTTAAGACCTCTAAAATAGGTTCGCGGTTTCTTTCGGTGGCTGGTGCATTTTGTCGCAAATCTTCGGAAAAATTCATGATTTCATCTAGTAATTATTAATTAATTTTATGCAAAATTTTAGCTTGTTTAATCCAGGTTTGGATGACATCAACAGATGGACAGAGTTGGCGAGATTGCAAGGTTCCTACATAGAGCCGTAAAATCTGTTTATGCAGTTGTTGAATAGACATCTGAGATAGTTGGTTAACTGAACTTACGCCACTATGCAAAAGGACACCACAATATTGATAGCCAATACTGGGAACCCTGGCTAAGTCGGACATTGCGACCCATTTACTGATATCTCTGATGTTGATACCTAGTTGGTTAGATAAGGCGATTTTATTAGCATTATTACTCCCGCGCGTGAGCAGTTGCTGGGTGTTTTCAATACCACATTGATTCAGGAGTTTAATATTACCTGTATCTAACCCAGGTAGTTCAGAAATTCCCCAGTAACAGGATGTAATTTTTTGATGCTTAGTTGTGGGATGATTCATGATTCCTCAGTTGGATTTAGGATGATTGTCAATTCTCAGAGATTTAGCCATCAAAATATCAGGTTTCCCGATACCGTTAGCATCGGGGACTACTCCCATAATCACAAAACCGCATTTCTGATAAAATTCATAGGGATGACGACCATGGTTTTTTATGTTAGCAATATTTTCCAAAAAATGGGGGTATAATTCGACACCAGATAGGGAGGTTAAATTATTTTCGTCATCGGTACCCAACCATAAGGTTAACCCTCCTTGTGAGCGGACATAATCCTCTAAATTGGCGACCAATTTTCGCCCTATTCCTAACCCTTGATAATCGCTTTTGACTACCAAAGGATGTAATTCCCAAACATGGCCTTGATATTGGCTAATACCACCAATCCAGCCTAGAAGATTATCATTTTCATCGACGGCGACTAGATTAACTCTATCGTCGCCAAAAGACTCCATAACCTCGGCTAAACCACGTTCATAAGTCGGCCAAGCATTCGGCCAATTTTCCCGAAATTCTGCGACTAATAAAGTCGCCGCCTGGTGGATATGATTTTGATTATTAGGACTGAGATTAATAATCCTCAACCTTTAACCCCCGTAGCTGTATCTGTAGGCACAATATACCGTTGTACGATTAAAAATAGTAGTAACACAGGAGCGATAGAAATGACGGAACCGGCGGCGACTATCCGCCAATCGAGAGAAAAAGTTCCGGCTAGATTTGCCACGCCTAAAGGGATGGTATAATATTCTGGGCGATCGACTACAATTAAGGGCCAGAGAAAATCACTCCAAGACCCGATAAATACAAAAATGGCTAAGGTCATTAAGGCGGGACGGACTGAGGGGATCATAATATGCCACCAAATCCCTAATTCTGAACAGCCATCAATTCTGGCGGCTTCTTCTAACTCTTTGGGAACTCCCATAAATGCCTGTCGCAATAGAAAGATGCCAAAAGCGGAGGCTAAAGATGGAAAAATAATGCCTAAATAAGTATTTCTTAATCCTAACTGTACCGCTAGAATATACAGGGGAATCATGACAATCTGAAAGGGTATCATGATGGTGGAAACGATCGCACTTAGGAGAAAATCGCGACCCCAAAAGTTTAAGCGCGCCAAAGGATAGGCCGCCAAGGAACAAAATAGCAGATTTAATCCGACGGTTAAAAGGGCGACGAGGGTACTATTAAATAAATAGCGACCAAAGGGATTGGTTTGCCAAACTCTGACAAAATTAGTGAAAGTAGGTTCCCTTGGAATAAACTGGGGGGGAACCTGAAAGATGTTTTCGGTAGGGGATTTAAAGGCAGTTCCCACCAACCAAAATAGGGGAAATAGCATAGCGATCGCTATAGCAATTAATACCATATAAGTGGCGATCGCCCGATAATTTGCCCCCCCACCAGAAGTTATTTTGGAAACTCCCATATACCCTCCTCTGTACAAACCGCCGCCAAAGGCTGGTCCCAACTATCCCTAGGGAGAGTATCCACCCTGGCGGCCGCAAACACAATTCCCACCGTAGGAATTTTAGACCACTCAGACTGACTCAACATCCGATCATAAAATCCTCCCCCATATCCCAACCGATAGCCACAGTCATCACAGGAAACGGCCGGAACCAGGATTAAATCGACCTCAGACGGCTGCAAAACCCGTAAGCGGGGGTGCGGTTCCATTAAACCAAAAGACCCCCTTTGGCGGGCATTTTCCGGCCGCCAGTGATGCCAAATTAAAGACCCATCCACACAGCGAGGAAACCCCCAGACTTTTTCTGGGGAGACGTACCAGAGAGGACTTAAATCGGGTTCTTGGCGAAAACTAAAATAAGCCAAGATAGTCTTGGCTTGCTGAAATCGCCACCAAGCCTGTAGATGGTCAGTAATGCGATCGCTATTTTGTCGCCAAACAGTCGCGGCTAGAGATTGGCGATCGCTTAACAAACGGCGGCGTAGTTGAGACTTACTCACAGATCAGGATTTTGTCGATACCAGTCAATAGTATTTTTCAGACCCTGGCGAAACTCCACCTCAGCCACAAACCCAAACCTTTCCTTAGCCCGATTTGTGTCTAAACAGCGGCGCGGTTGACCATTAGGCTTATCAGTTTCCCAGACAATTTCTCCCTGAAACTCCATCAACTCACAAATCAACTCTACCAGGTCCCGAATCGTCACCTCAGAATTAGTCCCCAAATTCACCGGGTCTGGTTCGTCATAATGTTGGGTAGCCATGACAATTCCCCGCGCCGCGTCAGTCGAATAAAGAAACTCGCGACTAGGACTACCATCACCCCACACCGGAAGCTGTTTATCCCCCCGTTGTTGCGCCTCATAGACCTTACGCACCAAAGCCGGAATCACATGGGAACTTTTCGGATTAAAATTATCTTCTGGGCCGTAGAGATTCACCGGCAATAAGTAAATGCCATTAAACCCATACTGCTGTCGGTAGGCTTGCAATTGCACCAATAGGGCTTTTTTGGCGATTCCATAGGGGGCATTAGTTTCCTCTGGGTAGCCATTCCAGAGGTCGTCTTCCTGGAAGGGAACCGGGGTAAATTTGGGATAAGCGCAGATAGTCCCTACACAGACAAATTTCTTGACCCCTGCTTGATAGGCTGAGTGAATCAACTGGGTCCCCATCATCAGGTTATCGTAGAACAACTCAGCCGGTTTTACCTGATTTAAGCCGATACCCCCCACATGGGCCGCCAAATGGATAATGATATCCTGACCTTTAGCAGCTTGTTGACAGGCTTCTAAGTTTCGCAGGTCACAATTATGCGATCGCGGTACCGAAATATTTTCCGATTTCGCCCCCGCCTTCAGAAGCTGGTCAATCACCTGTTTTCCCAGAAAACCAGCCCCTCCCGTCACCAAAATCCGTTGGTTTTGTAAATCCAGAGTATTCATGTAATTTACCCATTATTTAGTCTAAGAATTAATCAAAATGGTCTCCCTCTTGATGAGGTTCTTCTAATAGTGTTAGGTCACTATCAACCATCAGCTTTACCAACTCCTCAAAAGACACTAACGGCTTCCAACCCAAGACATTTTGGGCTTTACTCGAGTCCCCAATCAGCAATTCCACCTCAGCCGGGCGTAAATAGCGTTCATCAAATTTTACATAATCATGCCAATCCAAATTAACATAATTAAAAGCCACATCCAGAAACTCGCGAATTGAATGAGTTTCATTAGTTGCCAAAACATAATCATCCGGTTGATCATGTTGCAACATCATCCACATTCCCCGCACATAATCCTTAGCATAGCCCCAGTCCCGTTTAGCATCCAGATTACCCAGATAAAGTTCTTTCTGCATTCCCTTCACAATCCTGGCTACAGCGCGGGTAATTTTGCGGGTAACAAAAGTCGGACCACGGCGGGGACTTTCATGATTAAACAGGATACCATTACAGGCAAATAAACCGTAGGATTCCCGATAATTAACCGTTTGCCAGTGTCCGTAAACCTTCGCACAAGCATAGGGACTACGAGGGTAAAAATGTGTGGTTTCCTTCTGGGGGATTTCCTGCACTTTCCCAAACATTTCCGAAGAACCTGCTTGATAAAAACGCACCTGAATCCCTGTGCGGTGCTGATAATCTCGAATAGCTTCTAATAGTCTTAATACCCCTAAACCGACCGTATCAACAGTATATTCTGGACAGTCAAAACTCACCCGCACATGGGATTGAGCCCCCAGATTATAAATTTCTACCGGCTTAACTTCCTCCAGGATACGGCGCAGAGTCGTACCATCTGTTAAATCCCCATAGTGTAAGAATAACCGAGCATTAGGATGATGGGGGTCTTTGTAAATATGTTCAATGCGGTCTGTATTAAAACTAGAACTACGCCGAATAATTCCGTGAACTTCGTAGCCTTTTTCTAACAGTAACTCACTCAGATATGAACCATCTTGACCTGTGATACCCGTAATTAACGCTGGTTTATTGTTTGACATCTGATGATTTTCCTTTCCATACGAAGCAGCCCGCCCATGGCGGTTGTCTATACTCTATTATGCACCCTCATGATTATTCCCTAGTGGGGCAAGTTTCCCAGCCACCTCTATCATAAAAAACCCGGTTACTTTGACAAGAACCATAAATATCTTAACTCAGAAACCGGGTAGGACTAGATAATTTACGATGACTCACCCCTCCAGGTTAATAAGCACCATTATCCTTGGGGAAAATTACCACACCAATAGTTTTGATAATGATCCATAGGTCAATCCAGAAATTCTTGAAATTAACATAGTGCAAATCAATCTGAACTCGACGAGGATAGGGAATATCATTGCGCCCTGAGACTTGCCATAGTCCAGTGATTCCCGGTCTGATGGTTAGAACCTTATCCATGTGACGACCATATTTATGCAATTCCTCGGCCACCAGAGGTCTGGGGCCTACTACACTCATATCACCTTTGAGAACATTCCAGAACTGGGGAAACTCATCAAGGCTGGTCACACGCAAGAATCTACCGATCCAGGTAATTCGAGGATCATGTTTAAGTTTAAACGTATCCTGAAACTCTTGGCGCAGGTTAGGAGAGGTTTCCATAATCTCCACCAGCACCTCATCTGCATTACTGACCATGGTTCTGAATTTGATACACCCAAACCGTTGGCGATTTTTGCCGACTCTTTCCTGGACGTAAAACACGCTACCAGGGGAACTCAGGGCAATTAACAAGCTCAGTATCAAATAAACCGGAGAAAACAAAATCAGAACCGATAGGGAAAACACAATGTCAAATGAACGCTTAAAAAAATCTCCGTTCAGACTCTGTACCAGAGACAGGGTTCGTTGCTGACGCGGACGCACTAAGGGTACAAAGCCACGCCTTGTAAATGCACGTCGAAGTCCCCTACCGAAGATAAGTTGGCTATTGGCAGTCATCTTACTCCTTCAATTCACACCACACACAGTCATGATCATAAAGCCTTGAGACACTCAATAAGGATGATTGAGTATCTTGTACCCATATACTAAGATCCCAGATGGCAGGTCGTCACCGGGGAACCAGTCTGGACAATCCACCTAAATTAGGGGTTTTCAGCTTTTCTGGTTCTCTTAAATACTTTGGCATTTTAGCTGAAATTTTGGGAGTCCATTGTCATGAAGCTCACCCCACCTGCCCAAGGCAGGTGGGGGTGTCGGTGCTAACCTCGAACTGTGCTAGTCCACAGGTCACACAAACAAGCCCAGCTTCTAGGCGATCGCCCTCGAACGTTGGATCGAGGGCTCCTCACTGTCCTTTCGGCGAGTGAGCTGAAGAATGCCTCGTGCAGCAATATTGAGCGCCCCATTGAGGTCTGCATTGTATCGCTTGCCCGAGGAAAATTTAGCCAGAGCATAGTTCTTGGAGTCTCGCCCTTTCGACTCCACTACCGTCATAAGCCAACTTTTAGGTGGAGCTACGACATCAATGACCTTACCGCCTATCTCTTGCCACTTCATCTCCGTCAAATCTCGAATCATACCTTTAAGCCATCCATGAAAGCGTTGGCGAAGGTTAGAGCGCTTGCGCCCCCCCCTTAGCTTTCCATCCTTTCAGGTTCTCAAAGACAATAGCATCGGCATTGAACTGTTGGGCAATCTGCACGATACGCTTCGAGACAATTTGCCCAATTTGACGGTTGATATTACGGCATTTGCGGTAGGTATGAGAGCAGAAGCCTTTCTGGAGACTTCCACCTAGCCCCATCGTCTTACTAGCTCGTTTAGATACCGATTTCAGCCGCTTATCTCGACGGTCGCCGTTCCGCTGGACGCAGGTTCGAGCGGCTGCGGCGACTTCGTCTATGTCTCTGGCTGGGTGAATAAACTCCCGATAGGTTACAGTGCCGTCAAAATTCACGACTGCCACAGTAGCGGTGGTGTTGATACCCAGGTCAACACTTACAACTCGACCCTCTCCCTCCCGTTGAGGTGGATGACACTCAAATGGAACTGAGAGATGACAAGTCCTCTTTTGCTCATTGAAGATAAGGGACGGTGACAGCAGCTTGGTAGGGGTCGAGAGGGAAGTCACCTTCCCAAACTCCCATACAAAACCGTGCTTGATACTTTCACATCACACGGCTCCTGATGTAGATACCCCTTTTGACATCGGGAACAGGGTTACCACCCCCTGCTTTCGTACTTCAACTTATAGAGCTATATGCACACGATAGTCTTTAAACTCGCTTTCGCCATTAAACTCTTGTTGATTGCAGTATCTATATCCACACCGTGACTAGTGGGCATATCCTAACCATTACAATTAGGCCTTAGCTTTCAGTCACATCCCTTCCCCTTAAAGGCTTACGCTTACACTTTTCACTACTGTGCAGGTACATCCTGCCACTTGAGAGCCAATGAGGGGTTTAAACGTTCCATATATGCGGGCATTCCATCTTTAGATTCGTCCTATCCACCGGGGTACTTTAAAGGTCTGTGCACAACGAAACGTTGCTTCTGGGTAGCTGCAACAAACTCCCACTTTTCCCCTTACTCTTTGAGCGCAGCGTATCAACCTGTTTCGCTACTCCGTAGTTACGATGGTTCAAGCCGGACATTCGGTTTCCCTAATCTTGGATGGTTGGCAGTGGTCGAGTTAGAGGTAGGTTCCTCTGTTACGCCTTCCGTTCCCCGCGTCAATCCTAGGATTGTGATTCCTAAGATTGGGGGTGGCTACCGCCGTTACTCTCAACCTTGCTTTATACTCAAGGGGGTCACAACTTCCCTCTTTCTTCCGCTCAGTCTTGACCTTGAGTCTCTCTGCCTTTATCTGGTCTCGCACCCAGATGTTGGAACACATATATAGTTATGGGATTGTCAAGGTTTCTTAACTTTCACATCAAGTCCTTTATATTCCATCAAGGGGTGCAAGTCCCAGCAGGCAGTTATTTCAGGTATTGCAACCCTATTTCATGCCTGAACATCTCGCACGTTGCTGTCCACGGTATGCCGTTCTCGTAGGCTGGTTATGCCAACGTTTGTCCAGACCCCATCGGTTCCGTTAAAGACCTTGATTTCGATGCGGTCATAGCCAGGTCGTTTATAGCAATTACCTCGATACAGGGTCGGATAACAGCCACTGTTGGGATTGAGGACGGGAGGTTTGGCATCCCGACGTTGACGAGTTCCCGATTGCCATTCCCGATATCGGGTCATGTAGCTACTGACTTGGCCAGCGGCGAAGACGATGGCAGCCCTTCGATAGTAGCTGGGGAACTTGTAAAAGGTCTGGTCAAATTGCCAGTATTTGGGGTTGGGGTTCTTGGCGGTTTGGTGAATCAGTTTCTCAACGGCTAGAACCCGTTTTTGACTCGATAACCCTCCGATAGACGGCCAATGGGTTAAGAGAATTCCCATCAAATGCCGACAGACACCTAGGGAGACCTCAACCGTTTGGCTCAGAAGCACTCGCGCTGCTGCTGTCGGGTTAAGATTCCATCGGTCTGTACGGATGATTGATGTGGTTTGTGCCATCACGCGCTTGTTACCCCAAGGCTTGTCAGATCGGCAGATCCTTTGCCCCCACCTGCCGTTCGGCGAGGTGGGGGAATGCGTCGCTATTTTTGTTCAAACACTTATCTACGAAATTAAGATAGTCCTCCCGAAACCGACTTTGATCAAATTGACTCGCATGAGTTCGGATAATTTCCGGATGAAATTGCCCATTGAGACTTTCAAAGACTTGGACTGTCTCCATTAAACCTGTTTCTGTTTGCGGCGTAAATAATAACCCTGTCCCGGAGTCGGGATATTTACGAATATCTCGCACGGTTTCTGTCGCGCCTCCTACTCCATAGGCGATCGCAGGTGTTCCGCAAGCCATGGCTTCTACGATCGCCATTCCAAAGTCTTCGCAGGCGGCATAGACAAATGCTTTGGCTTTGGACATATATTCCCCTACTGCCTGATCACTTTGCCAACCTAAAAGCTGGATATTGTCTTTGGCAATTTTCTTGATGCGATCGCATTGAGGACCTGTACCAATTACTACCAGCGGATAACCCAATTCGTTAAAGGCTTTGACAATTAGGGAAATTTTCTTATAACTCACCAGACGGCAAACGGTCAGATAAAAATCTTCTTTTTGGGCCTGAAATTTCATATTGTCCATCGCCACCGGGGGATAAATTACCTTCGCCTCACGACGGTAACATCGCCATATCCTCCGAGCCGTATGTTGAGAGTTAGCAATAAAATAATCAACCCGGTTGGCTGAAATCACATCCCATTGCCGTAGTTGGTGCAGCAACACACGGGTTAACATACCGGGGACTCCTGAGCCGACAGAGCTACCTCTGAGATAGTCAAAGGTGAGATCCCAAGCATAGCGCATGGGAGTGTGACAATAGCAAATATGCCTTTGCCCTGGCGTTGTAATCACTCCCTTGGCTACAGCATGGGATGAAGATAAAATTACGTCATACTCCCGCAGGTCTAACTGTTCGATCGCTAACGGTAATAGCGGTAAATATTTCTGTACACCATTTCTCGCCCAGGGAAAGTTCTGTAAAAATGTGGTCCCAATCTTTCGCCCATATAGATAACTCTCAGGATTACTTGATTCAAAATCAATCAGCGCATAAACTTGGGCATCAATATGCTTGAGAATTTCTCGCACCACTAACTCTGACCCCCCTGTGGCTTTCGGCGTTAACCATTCATGGACCAGAGCATACTTCAACGACACAACAGATATCTAACCCCTAATGCCTTCAGAATTTACTATCTCACAGGGCGGAAATTAATTGTGAACTGTGTTAAGTTTTTTAACCACCCCCCCCCGACCCAAACCCTGGACTCACACCCGTGGCTGTTGGAGAAATCACTTTCCACTTGGTCCCCCATAGCCGTTTCTCACCCTCTATTTAGTGGTAGCTTGGCGATTATTTAACATAGTGCGATCGCACCTATTGGGACAGCCATATCATTATGCGATCGCCTCTGATATTTGACCATGAAGCGAAATTAAACTATGATGAAAAACCACAGAAGTAATTAACTATTATGGCTAACAATTAGACAAGTTTAACCGTCACTTAATAGTTACTTTAGCTTGTCCGATTTCACAAGTAATTCCTTGATGACACCAACCCGCTCCTATCAGATCATTAAACATCACATCTACATCAACTACAGAGACTTTAAATTCGGCATTTGGCGGCGCACTGACGCTAAATCTGCATAGATAAGAATTGGGACAGTTAGGGTTACCAATATCGTCCGGTGTAGAACCATCAGGAAGACAAACAGTTCCCAATCTTTCGTTATACAAACAAATTGCCAAATCCGGGGCTCCATTTAATATATCCCAAGACTCATTGTTATATTTGGTCTGTTCCACTTCAACATCAACGGCTATTCTCTCAGCATGAGACGGTTCAGGAAAGCCGAATACAATTAAAACTAACAGGACTAAACATAACACATAACTCCTGAATAAATTCCCGAAATCCCAGGGTTGATAAATGCCTTTATTTCCTAGTAATTTGGCTAGTGGCGATCGCCGATATTTAAGGTTAATTTGATGCAGTGTATACATTGAATTTCACCGATTTCTAGTTAGTGTTACTATCATTCTGCCAGCACAACCCGCCACTGACAGCATACCCCCTATTGGAGAGGGTAGCTGATCGCGGAACGGCTGTACAAGACGCGAACCCAATCCTCTCTCAGGCAGTATACACTCTCCGCTGACATCATAAATCTAAAGATTTTCCCATCATTATTCCCAGTAAAAAACCCAGAATTTTAAGATTAATTTAACAATTGCTGAAACCGACGAATCAAAGCCTGTCAATTGTCAATCCCCAACCCCCAACCCCAAGAAATCCCCACCCCAAAGCGATCGCACCTTTTTATCCTCCCAAATAGCCATCTCCCACCCTCTCTTTAGTGGTAGATTAGGGATTATTTAACATAGTGCGATCGCTCCTATATGCTACTTGATTAATCATGTAATACACCCCACGCAGTCCCTCTCCCACCTGGGGAGAGGTATTGAGGCTTAGGGTAATATTTTCAGCCAATTCCCAACAACCTGTCATCTCCAATTCCACCTCAATTAATCGCGTTTTTTCGGGTTACTTTTACTCATTTCTTGACTCAAAGATTCTAAACTCAAAAATTCATCATTATCATCGATTTGTGATGATGATTCATTTTCCGCCTGTTCAAAACTGCTCAAGAGATCATCAAGAGTTACATCATAATCACCCCATTCCGTCAAAGAATTATCTGATACAGTTGCCGATTTTTCGGGTTTGCCCGCCGAATTAGAAGCAGCAGAACGCGATATTTTAAGACTCGAATTTAGCTCGCCAAACAAGTTATCAAAAGTAATCATTTCCTCCTCAGAAGGCATAGAAATCGGTTGATAATCCTCCCCGGAATCTTCAGCTAAGATATCTTCAATCTCATTAGATTCCGGGCTCTCTAACCTAGCCAATTCTGCCTCTAATTGTTCCAGGGTACTCTGATCAACTAACAGCCGAGAATCCATCGATTCATCATCATCGCTATCATCATCAACACCCGGAAGCAAATTCTCATCAGGAGAAGCATAGATAAACTGTTCATCCTCCTTTAAATTGGGTTCTTCAAAGATATTACTAAAATCTTCAAAAGTATCCTGACTAGCAGATGGAGAAGCCTTTTGATTGGGCGTGTCTCTATTCATCTCTACTGGCTGATTTTGATTGATATTTTCGCTCAAAATATCGTCATCCTCCCAGAGAAGTTCCTGAGCATCATCTGGCTGTAAACTTCCGTATAAATCTAATTCTTCCGACATAGAGAAGCCATCAAACGGGTCTGACTGGCTACCATTTCCACCCCCCGCAGAAGATACATTTCTCCGAGTTTCTCTCGCCACTGGTAGCTCTTCCTCTGGGGTATCCTTAAACAAATCTTGAGTATCCAACCTCAGATCTTCCTCATCAGGTTCTGATTCTGATAAATCTGTAGATGTCTCTGTAGATGTCTCTGAGGTATCCCCAAATAAATCCTCAGCATCCCAACCCCCATCATCTACCGATTCAGGAGAGATATCAGCAGCAGTTTCCGCCACTATATCATCACTATCATCAGCCTCATCATCACCGAATAAATCAGCATCCCAATTCCCCTCATCTACCGATTCAGGGGGGATATCAGCAGCAGTTTCCGCGACTATATCCTCTTTTGGTTCCGGTCGTGGTTTTGATTCGATGGGAGTTTCGGAAACTCTAGTGGGTAAGGGAAGTTCCACCCCCGCAAAAGGAAAGAAATCATCGTGATCGGGAACAGAAGATATCTCTGGAGACGGTTGAGTTTGGGGAGTCATAGCCACCCCCTGCTGACCGATCGCATTAGGTTGAACCGTGGGAGTAGCCGGTCTAGTTTGTCGATCATCTAGGTGTATAGAAGATTGAAGTTGAGAGGTTGTAGCTTGACTCAACTGCTGGGTGAGATAATTAATCCAAGCCGAAAAAATCACCTCTCCCTGTTGTCCCAAACCGTGCATTTTCTCAATATTTTGGGACAGAGATTCCTGATAGGTTTGTAAATTGCTTTGTAGGGCCTCAAAAATGACACTTAAACTAGAATCAAGGGTCATCAGCATCTGATCAGACTGAGCCTGTAGAGTCCGCATTTGTTCCAGTCGTTGGGCTGGAGTGAGTCGGGGTAACATCTTAGAAGTTTCCAACTCCTCAGCATAGTCCCCACCAGCATCAGAGAAAACCCTTACATCGCCACTGTTTGCGCCTTCACCTCGTCCACGACTCAAAGCCGTGAGGGAAGACTCACTGGGGGTAGTCTCAACAGTATCCCCCAACAGTAGCGCATTAAGCACCTGTTCCTCAAGGTTACTCAGGGTTTCGCTGACACTCTCAGTCAGACTTTCCTGAAGACGATTCATCAATTCTTGCAGGAACTCTGTAATAATTTGTTGCTGTTCGTGGGATTGGTCAGCTGAGAGCAGATTTTCCTGTCGCCGCAATTCTAAAGCTCTGATATCCTGTAATAGTAGTTGTCGCTCATGGCGTAATTCTTCCACCTCAGACTTTAGCAAAGCCGAAAGTCGCGATCGCAAATAACCCATTTCTTCGCGCAAGGCTTGCCAAAAATTCTGCTGTTGGGACTCCGAAAGAGATGATGGGTCAGCGGAACCTGTAGATCTCAGGGACAATGAAGAGTCATCAATATCTTGTTGAAGAGATACGAGATAATTCCGAACACGCTGCAAAACTTGACGGGCGCGGGTCACGGTTTCCCCAAAAGCCACCCAAGGTAGCCTGGGGCTGGGTTGACTCAGTACCTCGTCAATTTCAGCAATAAGAGTCTGAATTTGATCCTGATGAGAAGTCAAGGGAGGGACCTCAATTTACTAGCGTTTGACGAGAAAATTTAACCGGGATATCAATATAGTTTGAGTTTCAATAGTCCAGATTTAACCTTTAAAATAGTGTTCCAATGAGTAAGCGTAGCTCGATGCTTGGCCAAAAGTTAGGGATAACCACCCCCAGGCCCGATTTGTAAGTGAACATCCAATTTAGGTTAATTTTGCTAGGATACAGTGATTTTGACTCTATATCCCTTTAAAATGATAACCTGCCTGTGCCAATCTAGTTCCCAACTCATCCCTGGTTAGTCTACCTGTGTAGGCTTATGCCCTCAATTATAATGAAAGCCAATCTTGGATTAAATCCATAGTCAAACCTTAGCTATTGTAGTTAAGTACATCGAAACCCCACAATAATAGTGGTATCGTTTGACTAAAGTTGGCTCTGTGAATGGTGACAGTGAATTGTCTATTGGACAACTCCTGCTAACTAGCCACGGATAAGCGCTAATTTCAAACATCATAGCCCAATGGAAGATCGGTACTTCTCCCGCGAGTCACAATCAGATATCACCCGGATGATTCTCTCGACTGCCTTTTTTGAGGGTTTACCTGAGGAGGTAGCCGAAAGAGCCACCTCTCATGTGGTGGGTCGAAGCCACCCCCCCAATCAAGTGATTTTGCTGGAGAATGATTGGGGTAGCTCAGTATATTTTATCTTAGATGGTTGGGTCAAAATTAGGACCTACAACCTTGATGGTAAGGAAGTCACCCTCAATATTTTGGGGAAAGGTGAATTATTTGGAGAAATGGCAGCCCTTGATGAAGTCCCCCGATCAACAGATGTAATCACCCTCGCCCCAACCATGATTGGCAATATGCCAGCTCAGGATTTTGTCCAACTGATTAACACTGAACCATTGGCAGGTATTAGGTTGGCTCAGTTAATGGGCCGCCGTCTACGTCAAGTCAATCGGCGGTTACGGTTGCGTGAGTCAGATAGTGCTTCACGAGTGGCAGATATTTTGCTGTTTTTGGCGGAGGGACAAGGAAAAACCACAGAATCAGGAACCACAATTCCTAATTTACCCCACCGAGAACTCAGCAGTTTGAGCGGACTAGCTCGGGAAACGGTCACTCGGGTACTCAGTAAACTTGAGAAAAAGGGATTAATTCATCGCGATCGCGATCTTCTCAGCATTCCCGATGTTCACGCCCTAGAGAGGATGTTGGTTTAACAATAGGTTAGCGGTCTTGGTCCTACCATGGCCCTGCCTAACCTCGTCCGTGATTTAAACTTGATAGCATGAGTGATTTTTCTAACCATAGCCCCCAACCTTCCCCTAAAACATCCGATCGCTTCCCTTCTGTGTCCCCCCTCGTTATGGTGGAAACAGCATTTCTCGCATCTACCGCCAGTTTGATTTGGTTTATCAACTACTACTTTCCCCTCGGTCCTCTGTTGCGAGTCTTTTTCTCCCTACCTATTGCCTTGCTATATTTGCGCTGGGACCGACGGGCGGCGATTATGGGTGCTGTAACCTCTGGGTTACTTTTGACCGTGTTAATGGGTCCTACACGCAGCATTCTCTATGTTATCCCCTATGGTTGGATGGGTGTGGTGCTGGGGGGTTTGTGGAAACGAGGCGCTATGTGGCCGGTGACTGTGGCGATCGGCTCCTTAATTGGCGCTATTGGCTTCTTTTTCCGTTACTGGTTGCTGTCAATTCTCTTGGGTCGGGATTTGTGGGTTTATGCCACTACCCAAATTGCACAACTGCTAGAGTCTATCTTTATTCGCTTGGGGGTACTTGCACCCCCAAGTTTACTATTTATTCAGATTTTCGCTGTATTGATGGTTTTGGCTAATAATATCGTTTATCTGTTTGTGGTGCATTTGGTGTCTCTGTTGATGCTCGATCGCCTTAAAAGTCCTATTCCCCGCCCTCCCCGTTGGGTACAGATTTTGCTCGACTATGACGAATAATGGCAATCCGAATTTATACACAGCCCCGTAATGGTCAGGCTTGGTTACGCAACTATCGCAATCAAAAGCCTATTTTTGCCTGTGTTTTGGGATTTACCCAAACGGGTTTAATTCCGGGAATTTCCGCCGCTGGGGCCAATCCTGCAGATCGCCGCCGCACCTATCTCGCAGATGCTGAATTTCTGGCCTTGGGTCCTGTGCCATCTCCTCGTTATCCTTTACCGCCTTTGGTGGCTGGCGCTTCCCCCGTCCTGATTTCGCGAGCCGTAGTGGCGGCGCTGAATATTCCCTTATATTTATTTAATGCTGGGGTTCCCGTAATTCCTTCTGTACCCACCATCGATCTCGGAGGAGTCCCCGCTAATTGCCTCAGTTCCGGCGCTGCTTTGAACTCTACCATAGTTCAACATCTATTTGAGTCTGGGTTGGCTTGGGGCGATCGCATTGCGGCTGAGGCTGATCATAGTTATGTGATCATCGGAGAATGTGTCGTCGGGGGAACTACCACCGCCCTGGCTGTGTTGATGGGTTTGGGAATTCCCGCCGCCGGTAAAGTCAACAGTAGCCACCCCCAGTGTAACCATGACCAAAAATTAACCATAGTTACCACCGGACTCCGGGCGGCGAAAATTACCCCAGGTCAAGTCGATCCCCTGACACTGGTTGCTGCTGTTGGCGACCCTATGCAAATTGTCGTTGCTGCTATGACTATTGCTGCTAGTCGCCGGGTCGGGGTTCTCTTGGCTGGGGGAACCCAAATGCTGGCCGTTTATGCTTTGGCTGAAGCGATCGCTTCTGCTAAAAATCTTTCCTGGTGTCCGGGACGGGTCGCTGTTGGTACTACTCGCTGGGTCGCAGAAGATACCACAGGGGACACTGTCGGACTCGCAAAGGCGATCGGTCCGGTTCCCTTATTGGCAACCCAACTCGATTTTACCCATTCCCATTACCCCCAACTACAAGCATTTGAACAAGGATATGTTAAAGAAGGTGTCGGTGCGGGAGGATGTGCGATCGCTTCCTATTTGTTCCGCCAATGGACATCGAGCCAGTTACTTACACAAATCGAACAACTTGCTCGCCATCTCTGATCCCCTCACCCTCTCAAGCACGCATCCGCTTAGACAATAACTGTTCTTCTAGGGCTGCAATGCGATTGTAAGCAGCAGTAAGCTGGGCTGTCAAGCGCTGGATCTGAACATCCGCACTTAACATGGTTTCTTTGCTAACCATAGTGCTGCTATTGACATAGTAATCATCACTTAAAATATCTTTGTGTGTCCCCTGGTAGTCCTCACCTTTTACCGGAATTGATTGGCAAGGAACTGCGTATAATCTACCATTGTGTTGAGGAGCATCGATATCTGCTTCTTCCATCACCACACAGGTATCTGTCAATGCTTCTTCATCAGTCCTAGTCGATGAAAACATTTCCGAAAAACCATAATCATCCCTAGGAATATTCCCGCGTAGTTGCATGACTACTTCATACAGCGCATCCACTTTATTCGTTAAAGTCATGACCTGTTCTGCTAACATATCCATAGATACTCCATGTAGGTGATTGCTATGCTCCCATCCTAGAACAAGATTCCGCTCACCCCTGATTACTTCCGATTTATTTAACCTTTTAACTTGACATACAAATTTCCACAATTCTTAGGGCGATCAACACCCCTACCACAGCCAATCTCTAGCCATTCAAACCTTAATATAACTTAAAGATTTTTCCCATACATATACCCATGACGGGCGAGATTATTCACCCCATCAAACCTGAGACCAACCCCCATCCTATTCCCATGAGTATATTTACGGTTTAAGGCTTTAATCACCCCACCAATTCCCAGGCTACAGCACTTCACTAAACACTCGACTGGAATTAAAGCGTCTACATAGCCTACAACCCCTATTCTACCGTTACTTAGGTGTTACTCAAAGCCATAACAGAGTAACAAGTGAGTAAAAAATGAGTAACGCTACTGATACCCCTACTGTAGGGGGAAAGGGTAACTATAATGAGAGTTACGCTAGATTCTTGAAAGCCTATCAGGAGTTTAAGGGGGAATGTCCCAAAGGGGTAACTCTCAAACTTCAAAAGACCGGGACTAGGTACAATCTGCTATTGCAGTTTAAGCAACCACCAACCGGAAAACGACTACCCAAAACGGCTAACCTTGAGTGTACTCCAGAAGGGGTGATAGACGGGGTTAAGAAAGCTAAACTGGTATCAGAAGCCCTAGGGACTATCACTAGCGCTAGTGAATTTTGGGATTGGTACGATGCGACTATCTCAGGAAAGAACCAGATTGAGGATAATCTGATAACCTATCGGGAAATATTCCAACAACTAGAGGATGAGTATTTTGCGGGTTACAACCGCAACACAGGAAGGAAACGTTCTCGCGATATCGCTAGTGACTTAGCGTCTTACGACACTACTAAAGGGGCATATTTCAGGCTGTTCCCTAACTGGGATGAATATCCTAGCTGGGAGAGTTTTAAGGCTATGCTATATACTCCCCTAAGTAACGGGGAACAATTAATAGGCTCCAAAACTTTCAAGGAACGTTACTACATTTTAAAAGCCATAGCTGAGAAATCACCTAACAAAGACCATTTGCTTAAACAGCTTGAGCCTATTAACGCCAAACAAACACAATTCAGAAAGAAACAACGGATAGCTGTTGATGTATTTAAGGATTGGTGGTTTAAAACCAAACAAGAAGCCTATACTATTAAAAATCACCAACATCAATCATCTCGACATAACTGGTTATGGGTGACTGGTATGGCGGTAATGTACGGGTTAAGACCTACTGAGATAGCCGCCGCCGTTAATCTAACTAAGCCATTTGTAACTGAAGATGGCGTAATCATCAAAGCACTATCAGACCCCGATAATCAGGATAATTACTTGGTGCTAGGTGACTATGTTTACTTTACTGACTCAGAAGGTCGGAAAGTGAGTATTAAAACAGGGGGAAGGATTGTTGCTCCAATTCCCAGCCCTGAAATGTTTGAGTTCCTAGAATTGAAAAAACCTTTATTGCCTCAATACACCCCTAAAAAAGGCAGTAAACCCAAAAGCATAGTTACAGGATTTGAAGCCGTGTTTAGTCAACGCATTTCCTCTATGAAATGTCCGGTAACCCAGAAATATGCTTTTCGTAGACTGTACAACCTGTTGAGTGAAAAGTATGGACTACCTATCGAGTTGCGAGCGAGACTTATGGGTCATAGCGCAATCGTCAACGAGAGTAAATATAAAACAGAAGGGATTGACGCTACCTTAGAAGTCCTCAAAGGGGTTTCTAAGTTACCTATACCATTGAACGTAGCCATAGAACGGTTAACAGCGTTAGGGTTTGATGTTGACACTCCAGAAGCTAAGGCATTTCTCAGAGTTATCTATCAGATAGATTAATCTAATCGTCAACCTTTCATAAATTAACACCCCTAGATTAAACCCCTAGGGGTTATTTTATGGCTACAAATTGATGGATCCTGTTATGGCTTTGAGTAACACCTAAGTAACGGTAGAATAGGGGTTGTAGGCTATGTAGACGCTTTAATTCCGTCAGAGCGTGTTAACTATAAACCCTTATCCTGACAGCGATAGCGGGTTATTACTCAACCCGATAACTATGCCTAGTTACTCAAATGTTACTCATAACTTAGTCCTAGCACAGGAAAATAATTTTGTCAACAGGTTGATTACTCAGTCAACAAGCACAACTTAATCAATCTGTCAAATATCCATTCCTCCCCCTAACCAAACACCGATAGGGTAACTCCCTTGTGATAGCAGTCAATGGCAAGCCTATCGGTTCGTTCCTCACCATTGACTGCTATCACATCGGTCGCACCCCTAAGAGTGTTTGTTTCGGTTATGGGGGGAGGGTATGGCTCAAATTTCAAAACCCATAGGGGTAGTCAGATTATTAGTGAAATATTGAGGAGCCTACTCACTACCAACAAAATGCGATCGCATAATCACGACTAACCTGAACTATCATCTACCGGAATCAACCCGATACCCCTAAACAACTTTTCAACTGGTGACTTGTTTCGTCATCTCTCGCTGATACCTACATAATCCTAGACAATTGCTTTACCAGCGACATCGGTTATCCACATAATCCTAGGGAATTGATTCTCCATCGAAACCGATACCTACATACTGCTAGACAAGTCTCCAATTTTTGGTGGTAATCATCCCAGGCGGAACCCAGTACCCCCAATAGACGGGTTAAGGTTTTGGCTTAGGGTGTTTATTGTGGGTAAATTAGAGGCAAGCATTCATATAAATTTTTAACAGTCCGTTGCAACAGTCTGCTGCAACAGTCTGTTAACAAAAAATATGCAAGCACCCCCTACAGTCAGAAACCATAGGGGGCCATTTAAGTTATTGGGGTAGCTGTTAGCTGTTAGGTGTTAGGGTTTAGGGTTTACGCCAACCATCATCATCAATATCATCTCTGTTAATTGGAAGAGGGGGTGATTGCTTTTTATCTTCTAACTGTTTTTTACAAACTGTTGATGGCATAAAATCATTAACATATCTAATCAAATAATTTAGGCTACTTTGGATACCGTCTAACCTATTCTCAATAAGTAAGTTTCCTGTATGCGTAATGAACATACTGATAATAATCGCGACAATAATTAACCCTAATTCAACTATTACCAAGTTCATTTATATTAATTTCCAAAAATGAAGTGTAAACCATTTAATCCTTTCTAGCGGAGAAAATGAAGCGTAAAAATTGCTATATGGTGGTGATTCAATTATTTGATATTCATTAAGCCATATAATTTCACGTTTAACCATCATATTCTGCTTCACATCATTGTATGTGTAAAATTTTAACCACCCTGCCATTTTCCAGTACACGGGTACACTGTCAGCGTCAAATAATATCCTGATAAATTTACTGCCAGAAATGTCAGGTAATTTTTTAGTACCGTGTAGCTATCATCTTCTATCCTGAAATTAAGTTCATAAACTTTAAACCAATTACTTTCAGATATATCAAGTGCATTAGGCATTATCTGTTAATTTATTGTTGAGTGTTTAGCATATTTTCCAATTTGTCGATTTTTTCTGATAATTCCTGAATTGCCGCAATCACTAATGGTATCAGTTTATCATACATGATTGTTAAGTAATCTATTTTTTTGTCGTCAACTTCAGGACTATCTGTATGGTCATTTTTAACCACTTCAACTGCGTTAGGGTATATATTTTGTACTTCTTGAGCAATTAACCCAAATTGTTCTGTACTTGGATTAAAGCCATGAAATGCTGCAAGTTCATTATACTTAAACCACGTGACTGTCAATGCGTTAATTTCGCTTAACCCTAGAGTTGGTTTTGATAAAAGTGTTTTGAATTTAAGATCAGAGCTACCTTTAACGTAGTCTCCATTATCGTTAATATAAGATACATTTGTGCCTCCTACTCTAAATCTAGTATGTACTTCAGATGATGAAGAAAGAGTTGAGCTCTTTGTAAAATATGTCTGTCCGTTGTATACTTGTATTGAACATCTATCGTTAGGAACAGCTCGCCAATCGCTTTGATGAAAATTAATACCATGATATATAAATACTCTAGGATTATTATCTGCTTCTAATTGCATAGAATAATTCCCTTGATGAGAAAACGCCCAGCTATTTCCTCCAACTCTACTATTTAGTACTAAACTTGCCGAACCAGCACTAGAGCCTATCCGGCGGATGTCAAACCCCCTCCAAACATTAAAATCAATAAGCATATTTCCATCAGGAAAACTTTCATTAGTTGCAAAAGTTACTGGATTATTTGTTATGTTAAATGTTTTAATTCCTGTTAAAGTTTGATTACCTGTAGTTCTAACTACAGTTGAATCTACATTAATTGTTCTATTAGCTGCTAAAGTTCCTCCTCCGGATCAACCATCACCTGCAGTTAATGTAATATTTGAATGTGTGTGCGTTGTGGGAGTCCTAGCGTTAGATAATCTACTATCATTACCTTGACAGGCTGTGTTTGCTGTAGTGCCATAAGCAACCGCCCATGGGCAGTACTCCCATTAAAATTATTTCCAGTTAATCCCGTACCATTTGTTAATGTATTAGGAGTATTGGCAGTTATTGTTATATTGGCACTACCATTAAACGAAGTCCCATTAATTGTTCTAGCAGTTTGAAGTGCTGTTGCTGTTCCGGCGTTTCCACTTATTGACCCGGTAATTAATGAATTAAATGTTTTAACTCCTGTCCATGTCTGATTCCCAGTTGTAATTATCCCTGAATTAGTTGCACTAGCTGTAGGTAAAGTAACATTAGTTCCTGTTGATGATGTAACTACAGGACCTGCTGTTGTTCCTGCTGTTACTCCTAAATTAGTTGCTACATTTACTTGTGCGCCTGCCGCAATCCCATCCAGCTTTGTCTTATCAGCGTTCGACATTACACCTGCAACGGTTGTTGTAGCAGCAGGTAATACAGCATTAGTACCGTCAGAACTGTTAACGGTTAACGTATTGCTTGTAGTGCTTGTAGAGAGGTTGGTGGATACGTTTGGGGCGGTGTTTCTAAACTCAGTTCCTACTAAAGTTAAGCCAGTTCCCGCAGAATAGGTTGTATTAGGAGGTGTTACCCAAACACCATCGCCGCGTAAATAGTTAGATGTACTGCCATTTGTATCAATGGCAGCAACATTACCTGAATTTGTTATTTGAGATAAGGTATGTGTATGGCTAGTTGGTGTTCTAGCATTTGATAATCTGACATCGTTACCTTCTGTAACAGTTCCAATAGTTGTTCCAAAATTTTTGTTAAATGCTGTACTTTTGGTAAAAGTAGGCTCTTTACCGTCTAATGTACTTTGAAGTCCTGTAACATTAGCAATAGTATGTGTATGTTCTGATGGAGTAAACGTAGACGGTTTGGACGTTATTTCAGTCCAGCTATGGGAATGAGTAGATGGGGGGAAAGTGCCAGGTTTATTAATAATATTATTCCAAATTAACTCAGTTAATTTGACTAAATTAGTATTGGAGTCAATAACTGCTTGTATCCGTTCATTAGTTAAATACAGATTAACTTCACCTTCTGGCAAGTCATCGGTTGATTGCCCAAACTTACTAGAGTAAATGTTGAAATTAGTCATAACTGCCTCTATATTGAGTAATCAAATAAATGGCTAATAACTTAATACTAGCCATTCATTTGATGATTACATATTGATATATTCGATAATTGTAACGCTGATACTAGCGCTAGATTCTGCTATCGCCTGTAACTCAGTTCTACCCCACGTTATTGAGATGGTATCACCTGGCTTAACCGAAAATGCAGCGTCTGACACGCTATCACCTGTAGGGTCAAATATTAGATGTACATTGGTATTTGACCGATTCTTTACAAACACCGTTCTACCGTTACTGGTAGCATTGATAGGCACAACTTCCGTGATAGTGTTAGCAGTCAAACTTATCGCGGTAGTTTCGGGAGTTCCCGGTATTTTACTGCTCATATTTAGAGTGTCTAAATTGACAACAGAACTATAAACTGAGAAACTCATAATAAACTCCTAAATCAAAGTAAAATTTACCAATTTATTGTTTGTTCTAACCCAACAATATTGGTTACGCTATCCTCAGTTATAGCATAGATAGAAGCTGTTGATTTTAGTTCATCATCCCACCCAGCGTTAGGAGGTAAATATAGGCATTGATAAGGTACACAGTTACTGATATCACCGTGACAAAACCATACCCCTACAGAACCTACGTTTTGTAAGTGCAACCTATACCGATTAATATTTGAGGGTCTAACTAATGTGGGGGTATTGCCTATTGTCACCCCAAAATTTTCGGGTTGTGTCAATGTAGGGGTTTGAGGAACTGTATCGAGTTGATATTCAGCCATGCCCAAAATATTAATAGAATCATTGTTATGTAACTGAGTTAAACACCTAGCTTTAACTATTGAGTTGCTATCAATTGCTAAACCTTCGTTTTGATTAGTGATTAATTCAATTAACAGGTTTTCGGTGTGAATGCCTCCATAATATGGCAATTTGACAATCCCTAAATTTAACCCGTTTTCTGTTGCCATATTCCCATAAAATATTTGTAAATCTACCGCTTCCTGCAACACTTCCTGTTTTTTTTCCCACCGTTGGTAATAGCTATCTTCCGGGTAAATTTTGGGGATTTGTGATTGTGCAATACTGGGAGTGTAACATCTAGCGTTTAACGATGATATATAGCTGTAAATACCGATATCATATTTATATCTTTCTGTTATTAATGATTCTAAAATAGTCCCGTTAAATAACTCTATGGCGTTACTCCAGTTAGCAGCGTTGATATTAGCCGTGATATTTTTAACACCTCTCACCATTTTAACCACCTATTAATAAATTATTTGTTAGTATAATATTACTACTTTAATGCGATTATTTAAATGGTTAGAGACACTATAAAAATTAAAGATACTATTAGGTCAAGCACACCCAGGAATATTGGTAGGTCAGGCGGGGTTGGTAGGTCAGGCGGTGTAAGTTCAGGTTTAGCAGGAGATTTAGGCGACCAAACATCTTCAACAATGGACTTTGGTAGGGGTTTACCGTATGCAAGGGAAAGAGATAGAGGAGGTGTTCCCGGATTAGTAAATCCTTGGGACCCAATTACCAGAGTGCCGCGTGGAATTAACCCAGAAGACCATGGTAGGTGGAAAAGAGAAGACGAGGCACGACGAGTAGATGATGACACACGACGAGTAGACGAGGAACCCCCAAAAAGAGATGAACCAAAGGGAGGAAAAAAACCTAGGGGAAAGGGTGGCGCTGGTAGAGGTTTTGGCGGTCCTAATAGCGGTGACGAGGTAGATGATGATAAAGGAAGGCGGCCACCAAAACCGGGGAACGAAATGCCAGACCCTCGTGATTATCCTGTTAAAAATAATGATAAATGGCATTTAATGATTTTTGCTCAAATAGTAAATAGTAGACTTAGCAGTGGAACATCTAGTATTAATAGGCATTGGTGGAGAAAGCAGGAATCAACAACGTCAAATTTTAGACTTAATAAGATTGGATTAGATGTGTTTATAGAGTGGGAAGAATCATGGAATGATTCAGAGTACAATTACGAAGAGCCGATAATTGTACATAATGATTATGTTAAACATCGTAAGTTATACCCGTTAAAACCTTACTATATGAATTCAGGTTGTGAAAATGTTTCATTTAATAGTTTTTATAACTCTGAATATAACGCTTCATGTCGTGGTCCAAATAGGCTTAGTATTAGTCCATTATTCGGGTCTATCTTTTACCGTTTAACTCCAACCACAACCTGGACAGACGTAACAACTGTTTGGACTAAAGACCCGGAAGCAATGTTAGAGTATATACATTTATGGGAAGTTCCATATGCTGATAGAGGTCATCAATCATACTACGAATATGAGTCTGACATATTTTCGAATGCCTATCGAGGTAGGTGGTATGAAAATACATACTGGTATCCAGTATTTCCTACGAGTACTAGATTAAACTACACCTCCTTAGACGGTACACGAATTTGGGAGAACACCCGTAATTATAGCTATAAACTATGGATTCTGTCTGAAGATAAAGATTATTTGCCGCCAGAAAACAACGTTCGTCAAATCACAATACCAGACAGACATGAATGAAGAATGCTGTGGAATGATTAGAAGGATTTACGAGTTCCTAGACCCTGAATACTTTCCGGCTGAAATGCCGGAAAAAATAACGGTTAATGCTGATAATCCAGAGAACAGAATTAAACGAATAAACACATTGCCAGAAACCTTGGAAAAATATCACCTGGACCCCCGACTTTTATAGTCCGTTCTTTAATCGTTACATCGAAGTTAAGGGAGTATTAACTGATTCATTTAAGCTAAAAATGCAGTTATTGCAGTACCTTAATCCTGGTTTAGTCAATCAGTGTTGGTTTGTTATAAGGGGGACATCCTACCGATGGCAAGGCATCTCATTTATCAATATCGACGAGTTTAAGGGGCTTTTGAAAAACTTAGAGATTCCAAGGGTAAACAATGAATAAACTGCACTACAAGGGGTTATTTTCCATTGACGGTGAGTTAATAAACACCACCTATAACCCACACCTATTTGAGTCAGAAACCACTCAAATAGCCTACCGGATACTAACCCCTATAAAGGAACATAAAACCCAGGAAATCCTTGATTTAGCTTATTCCTATATGGGTTGTTATAGCCCTAGGGGGGACTACAGAGGTCACGACGCTACAGCAAGGTTGACAAATGAAGGCAGCCTACGAGTATCAATTGTTGGTAACCCTCAATTTTGGGAGGTATGCAAAAAAATTTCAAACGTCATAATCAATCATCAAAGGATAGTTAATCATGAGTATCGGATATTACGGCAAAAAACAGGACGATAAATTTAGTTATTGCAGTGCAGTTAAGCCCGGTGAAACGGCAACCTTTCTAATTGTTGATTATGCATAATTCCGAATTAAGTCACCTCATTTATGGATATTCGGGAAAGGTGTATCAGGGGATTTTTCTAACTTCAATGATAGGGATTGGAGTTATTCCAAAGGTGATAAAGAATTAATTGCTGTACGGTTTTGTATTGAAAAATACGAGACTGAATATAACGGCAAAAAACGAGAATACACCCCTACATCTCCAGAACTCGCATTGCTTAAAATAGTCGAAAGTGACTCAATGCTTACAGACGGTTCTGTGATGTTTACAGCAACAATAAATCTAAGTCAATCATCAGTCAGACCTTCTGACAGGATATTAGAGGGAAATATCGGAGACGATAATTTAAACTCTGATATTTCTAATATCTTAGAAATTGAATGTATTAATCCATTCAATCAATCTTTCGCTACTTACTCAATCGGAGATATTGACGCTTTCATTGAATCCAAAACTAAAAATAAAGCAGGATTTAATGGAAAGGCAAAATACAAAACCTTCGAGGAAAGGTTAACAGAAGGGGCTAAGGTTTTGGATTGTGACCCTAGCTTTGAGAGTCTTTATAACAAGGTTAAACAACTTGATTCTAATGTATTAATTGCATTAATTGAATTACTGCGATTAATGTAGTCACAAATAAATCCCCCCTAAATATTTAGGGGGGAATAACTACCATACCATGTCAACAAGTCAAGAGCGATAAGAGGTTACTACCATGTCTGAGGACTATATTGATTATAGACTAATTAGAAGTCAGATGTCATCTGAACTAGAAGAAATAATCACAGAAGGCAACCTGGGTGAGCAATTAGAGTCTGTTTTACGGGCTGTCTGTGTTCTACCATATCCTGATATTCAGTTTCCAATTATCGCCTCGTTTATAGCGTCTCCAGTAACGTTAATGTCTACCGCTGGTATCCTGTTCCTTTGGGGGTCTAGCGGTACTGGAAAGTCACAGATAGCTACCGTAGCATCTGAACTATACAAGACAACCTCGGTGCTTGCTAATAGCACTTTCGCTTCACTGAGAAACAAGATACAACATGAACGATTTTATGACCCCCTTCAATGTGAATTTGAGAAAAATTTTATATTGGTATGGGAAGATATCACCCCTAGCTTATTAATTGAAAATGAGAATATGTTATCGCTTTTCAAGGTGTTAAACCGCAAAAATAGCCGAATAACCATCAGTAGTCAGACACCGGGAACTAACATGATTTTTAATGCTTTCGCTTTAAAGGTGATTAATTCAATACATCCATTGTGGACATTGTGGGAGTTAAACGAACTCAAAAGACGGATGTTTCCTATATGGTTTAAAAAACGAGAGACTATGACATCAGAGGAATATAGGGGGAATAGTTACGAGTTAAGTGATTTAAACGATGTAGAGGATATTACGCTTGATAAATTATCATCTCAATTAGAAATTTTCTGGAGAAATATCGATAACTGCAATCAATACAGCAAGGTCAAAAAACAACTACAGAAACACAAAAAAGATATCATTAACGCTAGGTTATCAAGTGAAATTATTGTCACTCATTCATTGATTTATCAATTATCTATCAATGAATCAATTAAACGCTTCAATGATTACTGGGATTTTGTTAATGAAAAAATCTTGACTATATCATCAGGTACTGAACAATTTTTAGACAGTTTTATCACTCAAAGTATTGAGGCAAAAATGAAACAAAACAATCAGGCAATTAACGCGGGATGTCCTGAGTTAACCGAGGTTGTAACTGATATCGACCCGAAAGCGTTAAAAGAAGCCATTGAGAGAGCTAAAACAGATGGATATCTTGATAGTCGCGTTAATGTTTCAGAGTTGACTAATCTAATGAAAAGCAGGGGCTATTCAATGATTAATCAAAACGGTAAAAACGTTTGGAAACAAATTATTTAAGGAGGGAATTAAAATGACTCAAAATAACATTGACGCTATTACTCAAACAAGGTTTAAAACGTTTAAACAAATGGTAGACACCACGATTTACAATGCTACCAAACAAGACGCTAAGGATACTTTGATAACAATAATGAATGATTGTCAAACCGAGTATTCCCTGGCAGTCGCAAAGGAACAATTACTCCTAAAACAACTTAATTACATTAAACATTTGCTGACTAAAATTGAGTAACAAACCCGTCCGAAATGACGTTAAACTATCACAACTTAACCACTATCAAAGGATAAATCCATGTCAATCAAATCAAGTACGCCCGGATTAAACGTAGTAGAATATAGCTACATGAGCAATCGATTAAACCCTAATGTTGTGGGATTGCTCGACTTAGTAGAACTTGCCAAAACTCCCAAAAAATTTAATGAGATTGAGGAATTTATTGCAATCCACGAACATTTTTTGTCGGCGGAAATGGAACTTTTAAAAGGTATCGAAAGGCTACTTAAAGCAAAGATTCAGAATCATTACGAAATCGAAAATGGAGACTATGGGGAAGATTATGACGAGTTTTAATTCCAGATAACAATCAATAGGAGATAGAAAAATGGATGAGTTTAAACAAGAAAAAATGATGGTTATTGCAGAAATGGCTAGGGAGATTTACATTCAAATGATGTCACGAGATATCCCCTACGCTAACCAGGATACTAGGGTGACATTAGCCGAAATAGCTCATAACGCCGCTGTTGATTTTATGACGGTACACGAAAAATGGGTAGAATCTCAGTATCCAATTATCTCTCAACCTCAACCAGGCATTATTGCCTCTGATTTCAACATTAACGGCTATAACAGCGATATCCTACTGGGAGGTGATTTTCATGCCTAAGCTACTCCCGGTAGTCACACTAACAGGGTCTTACAAAGGGTTTCTGGTAGGTCATGGTAATATCTGTATTGAAGTAGGTTCTTTAGAATGGTTTAAATATCTGGAAACCAATAAATCTTTTGCTTTAGAGGTTAACGGAAAGCGATTTACAGCGTGCAAAAAACTCTCAATCAATGGTTTTACCTACTGGAACCTCAAAGGGTGGGATGGTAGCGTCAATCATCACATCTACGTTGGAAAATCTGACCAAGTTACTGTAGACAAGTTAATAGATGTAGCTAACGCTATGATTACTAAGTGCAGTAAACCCTAAACCCTAAGCCCTAACAGCTAACAGCTAACTCAATAACTTAAATGGCCCCCTATGGTTTCTGACTGTAGGGGGTGCTTGCATATTTTTTGTTTCCAGGCCTGGTTTTCCAGGCCTGGAAATCATTTATATGAATGCTTGCCTCTAATTTACCCACAATAAACACCCTAAGCCAAAACCTTAACCCGTCTATTAGGGGTAATCATCCCGTGCGGAACTCAGTACCCCTATAAATTGGAGACTTGTCTAGCGGTATGTAGGTATCGGTTTCGATGGGGAGTCAATTCCCTAGGATTATGTGGATAACCGTTGTCGCTGGTAAAGCAATTCTCTAGGATTATGTAGGTATCAGCGAGAGATAACGAAACAAGTCACCAGTTGAAAAGTTGTTTAGGGGTATCGGGTTGGTTCCGGTAGATGATAGTTCAGATTATGCGATCGCATTTTGTTGGTAGTGAGTAGGCTCCTCAATATTTCACTAATAATCTGACTACCCCTATGGGTTTTGAAATTTGAGCCATACCCTCCCCCCATAACCGAAACAAACACTCTTAGGGGTGCGACCGATGTGATAGCAGTCAATGGTGAGGAACGAACCGATAGGCTTGCCATTGACTGCTATCACAAGGGAGTTACCCTATCGGTGTTTGGTTAGGGGGAGGAATGGATATTTGACAGATTGATTAAGTTGTGCTTGTTGACTGAGTAATCAACCTGTTGACAAAATTATTTTCCTGTGCTAGGACTAAGTTATGAGTAACATTTGAGTAACTAGGCATAGTTATCGGGTTGAGTAATAACCCGCTATCGCTGTCAGGATAAGGGTTTATAGTTAACACGCTCTGACGGAATTAAACCGGATAATTAAACCCAGTGTTGTGCCTGATGTTACGAAATGTTAGCGCCATGAGATTTAAGCCAGTAATGACACTACCTCAACAGCAGATTCAGCTCCATTGAGCTTCTGTAGGGTGTCAAATTGACACTTACCCGAATATTGAGATCTGACGCACCGAACTCTGTTGTAGTTGCGATCGCCCCAAAAGCCGGGCTCAAGTTTGACAATTATTGCTCAGAACCGAGTACAATGGTTATATGTGTGCGAGACGTTTAGAGGTGAAACAGGGTTGATATATCTGAAATAACCCGTAGGGTGCGTCACATAGATCAACCATTGGGGGAAAGGAAACGCTTTCTGATGTGACGCACGCGGAAAGGGAAGTTAGCCCCTTCCAGGCATTGTCAATCAATGCTAAGGAATGTTCAGCTTAAATGAATCCGCAAAACATGATCGGACAATATTTATCAAAAAGGGTTTAGTGAACCGACGATCTTTCCTGTGGGGAACAAGTCTATTAGCACTGGTGGAATTAATCGGGGGATGTGATACGCCCACAGATTTTCGGGTCGAGTTGCTAAATGGTTCTGTTCCCGTTCAACTGGTAAACCGCTTTCGCCGCCAACACCCGCAGCGGCCGGGGTTAAATTTTGTACCCAAATTTAATCTCGAAGACCTCTACCAGCAATTACAAGCCGAAGCCATTAGCAACTCCGCGCTATTAGTCATGATTGGCGACTATTGGCTATCAGCAGCCATTAGAGAGGAGTTAATCGAACCCCTCAACCCAGAGGATTTATCCCAGTGGCAGCAATTACCCCAAAACTGGCAAAATCTAGTTAGACGAAACCAAAACGGAGAATTGAGCGACTCCCTAGAAGGTAATATTTGGGGGGCCCCTTATCGCTGGGGGACAACAGCGATCGCTTATCGGGTTGATAAGTTTGAGAAATTAGGCTGGACTCCCACCGACTGGGAAGACCTATGGCGGTCCGAGTGCAAGGGTCGCATCTCCCTATTAAATCAAGGGCGAGAGGTGATTGGTTTAACCCTGAAAAAATTGGGCTACTCCTACAACACCCCTGATCTCGATCTAGTTCCCGACTTGAAGGCACAATTGGAACAACTACACCAAAATGTCCGCCTCTATGATTCTGATAATTATCTCAAACCCCTAATTTTGGGCGATACTTGGCTGGCTGTCGGTTGGTCAGGAGATATTTCCCCCCAACTGCAACGACAACATAATATAGCGATCGCTATCCCTAAATCCGGTACGGCCCTATGGTCAGATGTGTGGGTCAAACCTAAAGCCACCAGTGCCACTAATAACCCCCTAGTGCAAGCCTGGATTGATTTTTGTTGGCAACCCGAAATAGCCACCCAAATGTCATTATTGACTGGCGCAACCTCCCCCATAGTTTGGGGAATGCCACGAGCCGATTTACCCAAGGATTTACGGGAAAATCCGCAACTGTTACCAGATACCGACATTTTAGATCGCAGTGAATTTTTGCTGCCCCTAACTGTTGCCAGTATGCAACAATATCAGCGCCTCTGGCACGAAATCCGTTCCGTAGTGCGATCGTAGATCCTTCCCCGGCTACAAAGCTAGTAATACACTGATGATGATAATAATCACAATAGCCACCCCTAGGGCGTTTCTTTGCACCCATTCACCCACAGAGTGTGGAAATCTCACCTGACTGTTGAGTGAAGGCTGAGGCACAATGGGTTTACTCTGGTCTTGATAGAGTGTGCATTCCCTGGCATAAGGACGCTTAGGAAAATTACAGGTGTCGTCTTGATGATAAAGACAACTCTGGCAGAGAAACTCCCCTTGATCAGCGCGGTGTAACGGAATACCCGGATGACCAAAGGCCTTGAGTTCATATTTGCAGTAAGGACAGGCGATCGCCTGAGAATCAACGGGTTGACGACAACGGGGACATTCTGGCATAGGAAAATCAATAGCGATCGACAGTAGGGGGCTTTCAACAAAAAAAGTGAAAAGTGATACAGTTTGTTTGACCGTAAATCTAGCTTAAATTTTACTAGATACTTAAAAACCTATGGATGACAACAATTTACTCAAACAGCTTTTGATGATTGGTATTGGCACCACCTCCCTGGTAGCCGAGAAATTGCAGGAGGTTACAGATCAGTGGGTCAAAGAGGGAACCCTTAACCCAGATGATGCTAAACGCTTTATTGACGAGATGATGCAGCGCCTGAAAATGGATCAGCAAAGCCTGGAAGATTTGATGCAGCGTCAGATTAAAAATATGATGCAGGATATCGGTGTTCCCCGCCAGGCAGAACTTGATGAGTTGCGGGGACGCTTGGACCGTTTAGAACGTCAAATGCGAGATTTGGAAAATCGCCACTGGCGCTAACAACCATAAGCTGTCAAACTGGAATAGTCACTATCGGTTTTTCTGGCAAACTTCAGGTGTACTCAATGGGGTCATGTTCATCAAAACTTAGGAAGCCAGAACCCTTGGCTATGTCCCCATGGCGGAATGACTCCCCTTGATGTATCTGAATCAACAGAGTTAGCCGATTTTTGGTAAAATGATTTTCCCTAACTTCACTTAGGAGGACGATAAAAGGTGCGAGAAATTTTGATCAGCTTTGGGGTAATTGTAGCCTGTTCCCTGGTTCTCATTGTTGCTCAAATTACCTATTCTGGACAAGAAGCTAATGCTTCCAATATGGGAACCCAGGTCACACCTGAAACCTCGATTCCTGTTCAAGAAAAGAAGGTTTCTACTAATTCCTTGCTGTCAGGAGGTATAGCAGCACCGACAGCTAATTTCACCATTGCTCAAAATATGACAAATACAGAAGAAAACCTAGTTACAACAGATTCCGGCCTCCAGTATGTGGATTTACAGAAGGGAACTGGTGCTAGTCCACAACGTGGTCAGACAGTTACGGTTCACTATACCGGAACTCTTGAAGATGGCACTAAGTTCGACAGTTCCCGCGATCGCAATCAGCCCTTTTCCTTTACAATTGGGGTCGGTCAAGTCATTAAAGGCTGGGATGAGGGAGTCGCCTCTATGCAAGTGGGGGGACGCAGAAAACTGATTATCCCTGCTGATTTGGGATATGGCGATCGCGGTGCGGGTGGCGTGATTCCTCCTAATGCTACCTTGATTTTTGATGTGGAATTGTTGAAAATTTCCTGATAGCAACTGAGGGAGGCTCACAGCTAAACTAGGGCAAAATTGACTCACCATCCAGATTTCACCCGGTTAGCGATCGCTGGATTTGCCCTGGTTTTCCCTACACCCACACTTGACAAAACCCTTGATTAATGGTAGAGATTTAAAAATTTTTGATCAATCACCTTTCCCAACCCTAGGCTTGGTATAACCCTGGTGCTTCCAAGGTACAATGGCTGTTTGATTAATTAACAGATCTGTCTGGGCTGTCAATATCCTAAATTTGGCATCTAGGCATGACTTATTTTAACTTAGGAGTCGAGGAACAGATTGCTTGTGGAAAAAATTAGGATCGCCATTGTTGGTATTGGTAACTGTGCGAGTTCTTTAATCCAAGGGATTGAATATTATCGCGACAAAAATCCCCAAGATGCCATCGGACTTATGCACTGGGAAATTGGCGGCTACAAACCTTCTGATATGGAAGTTGTCGCCGCCTTTGATATTGATCGCAGAAAAGTTGGTATAGATGTAGCAGAGGCAATTTTTGCCCCCCCTAACTGCACCACAGTTTTCTGTTCTCATGTTCCCCCAACTGGGGTTAATGTGTCAATGGGTCGCATTCTCGATGGTGTAGCAGAACACATGGTTGATGTAGACGAACGCTACAGCTTTCAACCCAGCGATAAACCCCAACCCTCGAAAGCAGAAGTAGTCAAAATTTTACAAGACTCCCGATCCGAAATTCTAGTTAATTATCTGCCTGTTGGCTCCCAGGAAGCCACCGAATTTTATGCCGAATGTGCCTTAGATGCCGGGGTCGGTTTCGTCAACTGTATTCCCGTGTTCATCGCCAGCAACCCTCTCTGGGAGGAGAAATTTAGACTTAATAAGGTTCCCATTATCGGCGATGATATTAAATCCCAATTAGGTGCAACCATCACTCACCGCGCCTTAGCTAATCAATTCCAAAAGCGAGGAGTCAAAATCGATCGCACCTACCAAATTAACACTGGCGGAAATACAGACTTTCTGAATATGTTAGACCGCCGCCGCCTCGACTCTAAAAAAGAGTCCAAAACTGAGGCAGTTCAGAGTGTGGTGCGAGAACGTCTCGCCAACGAAAATATCCACGTCGGACCTAGCGATTATGTTCCCTGGCAAAAGGATAACAAAGTTTGCTTTATCCGCATGGAAGGACGACTATTTGGAGATGTTCCCATGAACATCGAATTACGTTTGTCTGTAGAAGATTCTCCTAACTCAGCCGGAGTAGTTATAGATGCTATCCGCTGCTGTAAATTAGCACTAGACAGGGGTCTTGGTGGAGTTTTGGACTCTCCCTCATCCTTTTTTATGAAGCATCCACCAAAACAGTTAGTTGATGACGAAGCATACGAAATGACGGAACGATTTATCGCCAACCCATCCTAAAAATGGGGATAGGGAAAAAAACTCTGGGAAACCCGTTAACCTTCGGGTTCCTAGGGTATCTAGTTCTGTTTATGTTCCAGTTCAGCCTGTCGCAAGGCTTCCAAAACTGACCCGGCGACAAATCCCATCATGCTACCTGCTACAGCATAGGTTTGGGGATGTCGGGACTGACTGTAGCCAACATCATTATGAACAGAAACAACGCCACAGCATTGATAGGGTTTTGCTGCTATATGAGAAACAGCCAAACCAAACACAGACCCTATACCAGCCATGATAATTCCCGAAAAAATCACTAGCCTTATATTCATAGAAACTCCTGGGTCGGAAACCCCGTCCTTTCAGCACGGCTTTACAAGTAAACCGGCTATCTTCACCGTAACAGAGAATCATGCTATAGGGGCCAAAAATTAACGAAAATTAACCATACTCCCTCAATTTGGGTCGGCTAGTTAGCGTTACCTATCGCGAAAATTGCCTAGAGAAAGATAAAGGAACCAATCAGCATGAAAAGTGTACCAAAGAAGAGTATATGATTAATCCAATCATCGGATGACCAATCTTTAAACATTAGTTAATTGCTCGATTAATAAGGGTTGATTTTGATGGGGTAAAGGGTGCTATATTATAACCCCTAATCCGGTTTTTTTCAATAGGTGGGTAGACCTGTAGGGTGCGTCAGAAGGATAAAATCTAATATTGACGGGAATATAGATAAGTGACTGACGCACCAGAAGAGATTTTGATGGTAGGGTGCGTCAGAAGGATAAAATCTAATATTGACGGGAATATAGATAAGTGACTGACTGACGCACCAGAAGAGATTTTGATGGTAGGGTGCGTCAGAAGGATAAAATCTAATATTGACGGGAATATAGATAAGTGACTGACGCACCAGAAGAGATTTTGATGGTAGGGTGCGTCAGAAGGATAAAATCTAATATTGACGGGAATATAGATAAGTGACTGACTGACGCACCAGAAGAGATTTTGATGGTAGGGTGCGTCAGAAGGATAAAATCTAATATTGACGGGAATATAGATAAGTGACTGACTGACGCACCAGAAGAGATTTTGATGGTAGGGTGCGTCAGAAGGATAAAATCTAATATTGACGGGAATATAGATAAGTGACTGACTGACGCACCAGAAGAGATTTTGATGGTAGGGTGCGTCAGAAGGATAAAATCTAATATTGACGGGAATATAGATAAGTGACTGACGCACCAGAAGAGATTTTGATGGTAGGGTGCGTCAGAAGGATAAAATCTAATATTGACGGGAATATAGATTAAGTGACTGACGCACCAGAAGAGATTTTGATGGTAGGGTGCGTCAGAAGGATAAAATCTAATATTGACGGGAATATAGATAAGTGACTGACGCACCAGAAGAGATTTTGATGGTAGGGTGCGTCAGAAGGATAAAATCTAATATTGACGGGAATATAGATAAGTGACTGACGCACCAGAAGAGATTTTGATGGTAGGGTGCGTCAGAAGGATAAAATCTAATATTGACGGGAATATAGATAACTGACGCACCAGAAGAGATTTTGATGGTAGGGTGCGTCAGAAGGATAAAATCTAATATTGACGGGAATATAGATAGCTGACGCACTAAAAGCACCAGAAGCGGGGGATTAAACGCCACAGCGCATCAATCTGGCGAGGAAATAGACTGCCATTTTAGCACCATAAGCCGATCGCCACCAGTTAGAAGGATGACATCCAGGGGGGGCAGATATAGTAAAGTTAAGGTCTTGATAGTCTAACCATTTATGGTCTTCGCGCCACCCTAAGCGATCGCTGACTTGAGTGAGTAAATCTAAGTCAATATTAGAGATATCATCACCTCCCCCCAACTCGGTATAAATTTGTCGTTGAACGCTAAAGCCAAAGCGATTATTGCTATACTTGACCCAGAGGCTATCGATAAGATGTAGGGCGCTACAGGGAAAAATCATGACATCATCAGGTTTCAAATCATCATGATGAGCCTGGGTAGCAATTTCCAACATCACCTTAGTAGTCTCTAAATCTGCTTCTCGCCAATTTCCCTCAGCCAGCAAATTCTGTAAGCGTCCGTAACGGTATTTATCACTAAGCAAAGACAAAATCTGGGCTAAAGTATCCTCCAATTTAGTAACTCTTTCCTCCAGGGAGGAGGAACTAACCGGAGCATGGGAAGTTTCCGGGTTTTCGAGAGGTGGATTTAGGGAAGGGGTAGGATCTGCAGAAGGTAGATCGGTAGATTCAAATTCCTGTGTATCTTCAGACATAATCAGTGTGATAGTTTTGTCATCTAGGTGCTAATTTTCGGTAAGGGTATGATCTAAGGATTGACTTGGTTGGGAAGGTTGTTGATGTCCATTGGCTTGAGAACCATTAGGCCCAGAACCATTAGACCCAGAACCATTAGACCCAGAACCATTAGACCCAGAACCGTCAGAAGGTTGAGACTTCTCAGCTTTGAGGAAACGAGCCTCAAGGTTTTTAATAGCGATATAGAGGTTAGGAGTAATCAACAGACTCAATAGAGTTCCGACTAACATTCCGCCAAAAATAGCAGTTCCCAAAGACCAACGACTAGACGCACCGGCACCGGAGGCAATTACTAGAGGCCAGAATCCGACTAAGGAGGAGATCGCGGTCATTTGAATAGGTCGGAAGCGCTGCTCTGCGGCTAATGCTGCTGCTTTATTAATACTAAGTCCCTTGTCTCGTAGTTGGTTGGCAAACTCGACAATGAGAATGGAGTTTTTAGAAGCCAAACCAATCAACATAACGAGAGCGACCTGAGCATAAACATCATTGTTAACTACAGGCCAAATTCCCCCAGCCATCAAGACATTAGAACGGAACCAAATGGCAGCCAAAGCGCCCAAAACGGCGAGAGGGACGGCTAACATAATAATGAGGGGGTCAATGTAGCTTTCATACTGTGCGGACAGCACTAAGAAGGCAATGACAAATCCGAGTCCAAAGATGACGATCGCCGCACCGCCAGCAGCTTTTTCCTCTAAAGCGCTTCCTTGCCAAGCATAGCCGAAAGATGGGTCAAGGGTCTCGGCGGCGGCTTGTTCAATAGCTGCAATGACCTGTCCAGAACTGAAACCCGGAGCGGGGTCAGCCTGAATTCTCATAGATCGATAAAGATTAAAGCGGGTGATAATTTCGGGCCCGACTATTTCTTCAAACTTAACCAAGTTTTCCAAAGTAATTAAGTTCCCATCAAGCGATCGCACTGATAGGCGGTTGATATCAGAAGGATCAGCCCTAAACTCTGATTCTGCTTGAGCCACAACCCGGTATTGTCGTTGTCCGAGGACGAAATCATTTACATATAGGGAGCCAAAATAAATCTGTAGGGTGCTAAAAATATCACTGATATTGACATTGAGAGCCAGAGCGCGATCGCGTAGTACCTGGATATTTTTCTGACCCTTAGAAGCAGAAAACTGGCTAAAAGCCCTACCCACAGCCGGATATTTATCAGAGTTCAACTCAGCTAGTAAGCGATTACCATTGTCTACCAAAGCAGAAATGGGTAGATTACCACTGCGGTCTTGAATCTGGATTTCCACCCCCCCAGTGCTACCCATACCAGGAACCGGAGCAGCATTAACCGCAAAAGCCTGTACTGCTGTAACCCCTCTCAAAGAGCGATTAATGCGACCGAGAACCCCATAAACCGACTGTTCCGGGGTAGGTCTTTCACTCCAAGGCTTTAGCTGAACAAACATCACCCCCTGGGAGGGATTAAGACCATCAAAACCAAACCCCGCCGCCGCGAATACTGATTCAACTTCTGGTTCTTCTAAGATCAGATCGGTAATTTCCTCAGCAGCATCAGCGGTGTAGTTAAGAGATACACCATCAGGACCCTGTAGAATTACCAAAAAGAAGCCTTGGTCTTCTTGAGGAACAAATCCAGTAGGTACCCAGCCATACATCAGGACAGTCAGCACCAAACCACCGATAAAAATCCCCATCACCAGGGTATTAATCCGCACCAGAAACCGAATCAACTTGGCATATTGATTTTGTATGAAGCCAAAACCTTGGTTAAATTTCTCAAAAAACCATCCTAAAGGTCCTTTAGTTTTCTTAGCCGGACGCAATAGCACCCCAGCCATAGTCGGAGAGAAGCTGAGGGCGTTAAATGTGGAACAGATAATCGCAAAAGTAATGGTTAGGGAGAACTGCTGAAAGATGATTCCAGTAGTTCCGGGGAAAAAGGCAACGGGAATAAATACAGCCAGCAATACTAAGGAAGTGGATATGGTAGCGCCAGTGAGTTCTTCCATTGCGTCTAAGGCGGCTTGTCGTGGCTTCATGCCCTGGGCAATTTTACTAGAAACTGCTTCGACAATAACGATCGCATCATCAACCACCAAACCCGCCGCCAATGTACAGCCAAAAAGTGTTAGGGTATTGAGTTCAAACCCCATCACCTTGAGACCTGCCATTGAGCCAATGAGTGCCACCGGGATAGCAATAGTAGGAATCAGGGTTGTGCGCCAATCCTGCAAAAACACAAAAATTACCAAAATTACCAGGGTAATAGTTTGCAGGAGGGTGATCACCACTTCCTGTAGGGAGGCTTGCACAAATAGAGTTGTATCATAGGGAATGGCATATCTAACCCCTGGGGGGAAAGATGCACTCAACTCTTGCATCTTTGACTTGACCGCCTCGGCTGTTTCCAAGGCATTACTACCGGGTCTTTGGTAAACAGCCATCCCCACGGCGGCTTGATTGTTATAGGTTGCGTCAAGGTTGTAGTCCTGTGCACCTAACTCTACCCGACCTACATCTGTAATTCTAATCAGAGTGCCATCGTTTCCGACTGCGACCACCAATTCCTCAAATTCGGAGACATCTCGAAGGCGACCCTGAGCCCGCAAGGGGATCTCAAATCTTTGATCCGGGGGGGTGGGAGCCTGACCAATTTTACCAGCGCCGACCTGAATATTTTGCTGTCGTAAGGCGGCGACTACATCTTGAGCAACTAATCCTCTAGCTGCCATTTTTTGAGGGTTTAGCCAAATACGCATGGCATATCTACGTTCCCCCAAAATGGTTACACTCCCCACGCCAGGAGCGCGGGTAATTTCATCAAGAACATTTAAATCTAGGAAGTTACTGATAAAAACATCGTCATAAATCGGCTGGTTATTTTGATCAGTATCTGAATAAAATCCCAGTACCAACAGGATACTGGGTGAAGATGCTTCGACGGTGATACCGACCTGTTGAACGACATCAGGTAAACTTGATGCTGCCTGAGATACTCTATTGTTAACGTTAACCTGGGCAATATCTCGATCAACGTTGACAGGGAAGGCTACAGAGACATTAGCAACCCCATTATTAGCGGTGTTTGATGAGATATATCTCATGTTATCAACGCCGTTGATTTCCCGTTCTAAGATGCTCGTCACAGTGGTTTCTGTGGTTTCGGCATCAGCACCAATATTGACGGCGGTTACGTTGATTTGAGTGTTAGCCAGTTGTGGTAGTTGAGAAATAGGTAGCAGCGGAATAGATATAACGCCTACCAATACAATTAGAATTGAGCAAACTGTGGTGAGAACGGGGCGTTTGATGAAGTTGCTAACAAATAACAGCATATAAAATCATATATATTAGGTGTTGGTTAAGGATAGCGATCGAGATAAGGAACTTAATTTAGAGCGAGGGGGGAAAGTAGCCTGATTATCAATGTTATCAGTCATAAACCAAGCCAACTCTCCCTGACATGAAAGTTGATAATACTCGATTATGGCAATTTTCTGGTTATTATGGCTGAATTATTGGCTAGTGGTATCTAGTATCGGGGTTCCATCTCGCAATTGTAGTATACCTTCGGTAATAACGCGATCGCCTGCTTGCACCCCAGAAAGCACCTCAAAACTCTGTCCTTGAATGCTTCCCAGTTGCACAGGAGCTTGTCTAGCCACTAAAATGGTTTCCCCAGAGGGGGTAGCCTGTTGCTGTGCCAAAAACACAAAACTCTGGGCACCAATGCGGGTGACGGCATTAGTGGGAACCGTAACCCCGGCTTCTTGTTGCCAAATTACCCTAGCTCGGACAACTTGATCGGTGCGGAGTTCATTGTTAGTATTGGGGTAAATAGCTTTAGCCAAAATGGTCTGAGTGCCACTTCCTGCGTCAGGAGCAATATAGGATATGCTGGTGTTTCCAATGACTTCCCCAGTTTCTTGGCTAATTAGCTGCACAGGTATTCCCACCCTCAATTGAGGTAATAAGGAAATGGGGATATTGATGTTAACCTCTAGGTTCTGATTTTGGCGGATAGTGGTAACAGTAGTTTGGCTGTCGACCAAATCTCCTACTTTAATCGGCACATTACCAACAATGCCGGAAATAGGAGCCACCACACTATAATAATCTAACTGTACTTGTTGAGCGACAGCCCCAGACCGAGCCCCTTGGATTTCTCTACCTATGAGGGCTATCTGTGCTTGCTGGGCTTCAATAGCTTTCTCCTGGCTGGCTATTTGAGCCTCTAGGGTAGCAATTTGGCGTTCTAGATCTCGGCGGGAACTTTCCACACTCGCCCTAGCTGCTTCAATGGTGCGCCCTTGACGAGATAAATTCATCCTAGCGGATTGGACTCTGGCGGTGGCGGCGAGAACTTGTTGTTCTTGATTAGCTACCTCAGCCTCGCTGGTTTGTCTGTCCCGCAGTTTTTCATCATATAGGTCACTGGAAACTACCCCTTCCTGCCATAATCTCTCGTAGCGCTCGTAGGTAGCCTGTCGCTGTTGTCGCACTGCTTCGCGTCTATCTAATTCGCGACGGGCTCCTTCTAGGTTGTCTTGGGCATTTTGTAGTTCAAATTCTAGTCTTTCCTGTTCTTCCATCTGAGCCTCTAACTCCCGTTCGGAACGCTGTAAATTGGCTCCTTGGGATTGAAATGATAGTTCGGCTCTGGTTCTGGTTAAGTCGGCTCTGAGGGATTCTAATTGGGCTTCGGCACCAATTAATTGAGCTTGTTTGGCTTGTACTGTGGCGATCGTACCTTCAAAGTTGGCTAACTGTTGGGAACCATCAATTTGAATTATCGGATCTCCTACAGTTACCTGATCACCTAAGCGCACATATACTTCTTTTACTAATCCACTAACTCGGGGTCTGATGATAGAGTTTTCGATACCTTCAACCCTGGCATTATATTCGCTGCTGGATTGAACATCGGTAGTATCTACGTTTTCTATCTTGACGGGGACGGGTGGGCGACCAATGGCTTGAGGTTCTGCTGAACAAGCATTGATGAGTACAAATAATAATAGCAGCGGTAGAGATGCGCTAGTTTTCCATAGTGTTTTGTTCATAGGACGATCCCGCAATTTGATGAGGAGATTGTATCAGGTTTGGAGGTGAATTTTAGCCTAACTCTTGGGTTGACCCTGATACCTATTATTGAGATTTTACACTACTGCCTGCGGATTCTTGCGGTTTTCTAACTGAATTAATGAGGCTTTGATGAAAACTACGGATGGTGACTCAAAGACGATCGCACAGGGGAGAGCGCACACAGAGATATAGTAAAGGTCCGAATAGGGGAATGAGTGTCACCAACCATAACCAAGTCGCAGCCTGGTTGCCGCGCCGCGCGATATCATCCCCTAATAAGGCGGGAAATAATACTGATAATAAACAGAAGTCGAGGCTCATAACGTGAATAAAACGGCTATTTTGCCATTGATAGATAAAGTCACGCCAATCTCCCTGAGTGATACCATAAAAAACTAGGACGATCGCCCCTAACATTAAGACTAAAGCTGTGAATTTGCTATCCCAAATGCGGATGAAGAGATTGGGAACCCCAGAAAATTCGGGGTTAGGTTTTCGCCACACCAAATAGGGTAAAATGGCGAAAGCACCGACGGCAAAAGATGCGATCGCAAAAAGCCACGCGGGGATTTTTTGACCTTGACCATCGGCAAAAATCACACAGCAGTAAATTAACGGCCAAATTCCCATGAGATTAAACAGGGAGATAATCAGGGGATTAATCCCCTCCCAATTCCCTACAGTCAGGTTTTTAATCAAATTAAAAGTAATTTCTGGCTGGTCTGGCGGCGCTAAGAAAAAGGCATAAATCACCAAGGTAAACCAGACCATGGTTAAGGCGATTTGAGAAATTCCGAGAGATTTTTGGCTAGATACAATCATGGTAGAAATCTGTCTAAAGCGGCTTTTAGTTCCTCAATTTCCACATCAATATTACCTTCTTTAGCAGCCCTGGCTATACATTCGGTTAAATGTTCATCTAGGATAATTCTAGCGACGCGATCGAGAGCCCCCCTAACGGCGGCAATTTGCACGAGTACATCGGGACAAGGCCGACTTTCTTGGACCATATTTTTGACACCGCGAATATGTCCTTCAATGCGAGAGAGTCGATTGATAATACGTCTGAGTGATTCATCACTATGGACATGGGGATGGGGATGACTATGACTATGATTAGAAGCGTCCCCATGATGGCGATCGCTAACAGATACGCTAGGAATCCGGTCTGAATCTGATCCGATCATTTAACCCTGTGCCAATAAACTACCATTGTACATAAGCGATCGCAAATCTATCAATACCAGCCAGGTCTGGGAGGATTTTAATATCCCGATAACACCCTGCTGATTCTAACATAGATGTAACGGCTTGGCCTTGTCCGGCCATCATTTCTACGATCCAAATACCCCCAGGTTGCAAAAATTGGGGTGCTGTTTGTACTAAATGATGAATGCAATCTAAGCCAGATTCGCCGCCATCGAGTGCTTGATGGGGTTCGTGATAGACAACCTCCGGTTGCAGGTTAGGCAGCTCCTGGCTAGGAATATAGGGCGGATTTGCCACCATACCGCTGACCTTGCCTTTCAGGCTATGGAGGGGAGCCCACCAAGACCCCTGGTAAAATTTTACCCGATTTTGATAACCGAGACTTTGGGCATTTTCCAGAGCGATCGCTAAAGCTGACCAACTGCAATCGACAGCATGAATCATGGCTTGGGGGAATACGGATGCTAACCCTAGGGCGATCGCACCACTACCTGTTCCCAGATCTACCCAATTTCCTGACCCCGGCTGACAGATAGAGTTAATAGCTTCTGATGAGGCGGCGTGATAAGAAACTGCTATATCGATGATTAATTCTGTCTCTGGACGAGGGATGAGAACTGCAGGAGAGACCTTTAGGGCAAAATTTCGCCAGTGAACTACACCTAATAGGTATTGTAGAGGGACTCGTTCGGTGATGCGACGTTCCCAGAGTTTGACAATTGCTGACCAGGGCTGATTTAGTTGAATACTAGGGCGATCGCCAAAGGAGTCTAATCTAATATCCAGGTGAGTCAGATCGGTGAGTGCTTCCAGAAACTGATCTAATTCTATGGCTGAAATTTCGGCGGCGATCGCATCAATTTTCGCCTGTTTTTGCCACTGTCGCAGTTCCTCACCAGATATATAGTAACTTTCCCCTGTTTCCACCATTTCGCACCACCTGAAAACCTGCTTACAGCTTGTTCACCAGTCGCTTAATACATTGCCCTCACCCTAAATCTCGATCCCAGAGAGGGAGAGGGACCTTGAGAGGTGATCAGATGATTTCTGAACAGGCTGTAGGCTGATGATATGGGGGGAATTTTACCATCAATTCCCCCCCAAAACTTGCCCTAACGTTGATTATTTCTCAAAAATTCCAGGGTTTCCCGTGGTGGAACTAAGATGATCCGGTCTAAAAATTGGTTATCATCAGTTCGGAAGGCTTCTAATAAGGCTTCCAGAGGAACCACCTGCACTGTTACCGAGGATATTAAGTCCGGTTGCTCTTCCCGAAATTGGGATAACATTCCCTCTAAGTCCTGTTTAGAGAAGAACATGGGAATCACTTGGTCATTGCCACGTTGGATGGTTAAATAACCATTGTCTGGGCCTCCTCTTGCCATAAACAGAGGCACGCCATTAAATTCATTGGGCGATCGACCACTTTGCTGCATTACCGCGCGGGCTGACTCTACCTCTTGCTGCACCGGAACATAAGCAAATTGGATATCATCAGCACGGTTGCGGCTCTGTTGGCTCATCTGGTACACTTCCCCCAGAGAAACTGCTGTTACCTCTACGGAGTTCGCTAATTCAGGATTATTGTTTCTCAGATTTTCTACAAATCTGAGGGCATCCTGACGGCTAATAAATATCCCTGCTACTGCAGCAGTACCGCTGCCATTTTCTCCGGCGGGAACTGTGGCCACTAGGGGGGAACCGGTAGGGTCGGTAATTGTAAATACTGGGACTGGGCGTAATTTTGCCTGAATTTCCTCTAATGTCAGTGCTTCAGCAGCCTGGGTTCCCAGTAGGGATGCTCCCACGGTTCCGGGTGGCAGGGTGGGACTCATTAACAAGTTGCCACTGATAACTCCCAGTAACAGGCTCAAATGGAAAAATGATTTAATCATGTTCTCAAGTTGCGATCGTAATAGTAGTTCTTCTTGATATCTCCCCCACGCTTCCATATTGGCGTTATACCTATGGGCTCATACAAACATGACAGCGAGGGATGCTCAACACCACCCATCAAGTCTGTTGACGGAGGTTATAGTATTCCTGTATCAGCAATTCTTACCCTGGCACGATAATAGTCAGACTGACGAGGAAAAACAATTTTTTCTCCCGAACTCCCTAATAATTTTCTATATTCTCACCCCCACCGGACGACACAACGGGGTTTGACCCGCACACTTTACGGATCTTAACACAAATCTGTCCCAAATCGTCAAATTTGGGCATAAATGCGATCGCATTATTCAATCGGGAACACTACCGACTCATTATTACGCTGGGATTCAATTCGGATCTATATAATTCTTGATGAATAAATATAGACAATGGGTAAAAAAAATATTTATCATAGTCATAAACAGGGTCTATAATTATGTTTTCCGATATCATCACGCCAGACGGGTTGACTTTTGCCATGGCCAGCCCATCTGACGATTTCATCATGGTCTCAGAACTCCCAGCCGAGCAAATGGCACGTTTGTCAAGTCCAGGATTACCACAAGCGATCGCTCTTTTGCAGGGTAATGATTATTTGGTCAACAATGAACAAGGGCGGATTCTCTTAGGGCATCAGGGGAATGATACGATTATCGGTAATTCCGGCAATGATACCATTTATGGCGGTCAAAATGATGATTACTTAGAAGGGGGTTATGGTGATGATATGTTATTTGGTAATCGGGGCAATGATACTCTAATTGGTGGTTCTGGCAATGATACCATTTATGGCGGTGTCGGTAATGATTGGATTGTCGGAGGGTCTGGTAATAATGTTTTATCAGGCGATCGAGGTTTAGACACTCTCACCGGAGGTAGTGGAGTTAATCAGTTTATTTTACCATCATCGACTGTTAATCAAGATCTGATTACCGACTTCAAGCCTGGTATTGATAAAATGTGGGTTCCTGATGGAGTCACCATTGCTGATTTACGGATTAAACAATCAGGCACTTCTACCTTGATTTTACTCCATGGTCAGACCTTGGCAACCCTAGAAAATGTCGATATTGAATTAATCACTGCTGGCGACTTTATCGGGGAACTGGGAGTCGCCAATTATGGCGATATTGAACTATCGTTAGGTGAGAGTGGTTCGGATTGTAATTTTGAGCAGCAAGTGCTGGAATTGGTCAATCAAGAACGAGTTAGGGAAGATTTACAACCACTAAGGATTAACCCCTTGCTGGCGCAGGCGGCGGCTACCCATAGCACTAATATGGCACTGCAAGACTTTTTTAGTCATACCGGAAGGGATGGGTCTAATTTAACTGACCGGATTAGGGCCACAGGCTTTACATTGATAGTGCCATTGGGCGAAAATATTGCTGCGGGTCATACTACGCCGGAGTCAGTGGTTCAAGCATGGATGGACAGTCCAGAACATCGTGATAATATTCTTAATCCTAATTTCACTCAGCTTGGGGTGGGTCACTATTTCCTGGAAAATGATACGGGTGATCTGATGGACTATAACCATTATTGGACTAAAGTCTTCTCTGGTGGCTGATTTCAGCATCTCTGTCCGGAAAGGGCGATCGCCTATTAATCACAAAATAGTCACCTCTACAACGGCGAGCTTGCACTTTCAGAATTTTGTGTTATCCTAGTTTCCAAGTTTAGGATATCCAGGAGGTGATGCCCATGAGTGACAGTAGTAAACGCATGGGTCACTGTGTTGGAGAACGCCGGCTGTGCGCCGGGGCTGACCTCTAAAATTCGGCCTAGGTTCCTTTGACTAGGAGCCGAAAAGCCTACTAATATGGTCTGGCTGGATTGGAGAGATCCTTCCGGCAGTCAGGTTCCAATAACAGAGACCCGCTAGACCGCTCTCATATCGCTGACTGATGTCCTGGTAGTATCCAAGGCTTAGTTATCCGTGAGAGCGGATAGTTTTTTTTAAACGAAAGAATTTGGTATAGTTTTGATATGGCTGAACTACTGAGTGCAACTGAGATCCAACAAATGGCGACTCAGATTCCCCAATGGTCTGTTGAGGGTAAAACCATCAAGTGTGTGAAAACCTTTAAGGGGTTTGTGGAAGCGGTAGCCTTTGTTAATCAACTGGTGGAACCGGCAGAGGCAGCAGGTCATCACCCGGATTTGGAAATTTCCTATAATAAGGTGACAATTACCCTGACTACCCATGATGCTGGGGGGTTGACTAAGAATGATTTTGCTATGGCTGAGAAAATTTCCAGTTTGAGCTAGATTATACAAACTGCCCCAAAATCGGCTAGAATTCCACACAGTTGGGTAGGTGTTGGTTGGTTGGTTCTGATGTGGGATTATGGTTTTTGATAATCTTAATGTGTCTGTAGGGGTTAGTGAAGAGTCGCTGCTGATTGAGAAGTTGTTAGATATCGGTACGGCGCTCTCGGGGACTCTGGATTTGGGAAAGCTGTTAAACCTGATACTTAGTAAGAGTCGGGAAATTACCTGTAGCGATGCGGGAAGTGTTTATCTGGTAGATTACAGTGATGATCGCCCTAAGCTGCTGTTTAAGGTGGCTCAAAATCAGTCTTTGCCAAATTTGTCTTTCCGAGAATTTGCGATCGCTCTGACTGATAAAAGTCTGGCTGGCCATGTGGCTTTGAGTGGGAAAAGCCTCAATATTGATGATGCGTACAATTTACCACAGGAACAGCCTTATCGTCTCGATCGCAGTTTTGATGAGAATATCAGTTATCGGACTCGCTCGGTTTTAGTTCTCCCCATGCAAAACCGGGAAGGGGAAACCCTGGGGGTGCTACAACTGATTAACCGCAAGCGAAAATCTGATCTGGTACTGACTCCTGAAAATACGATGGAGTACACCCAGCCTTATTCTGATTGGGAAGAGAGGATTTTGCGGAGTCTGGCTTCTCAGGCGGCAATTTCCATCGAACGCAGCAATTTACAAGAGAGTATTGAGTTACTATTTGAGGGGTTTGTGAAAACCTCGGTGCAGGTGATTGAGGCGCGAGACCCTTGCACTTTCGGACATTCGGAAAGGGTGGCAGTTTTGACGGTGCGTTTAGGGGAGGAAATTAATCAGGTTTCTGATGGTCCCCTGGGGGCGGTACAATTTAGCGATCGCCAAATCCAAGAGTTGCGTTATGCGGCATTACTTCATGATTTTGGCAAAGTGGGCGTTCCTGAACCAGTTTTAAACAAGGCTAAGAAACTTTATCCTTGGGAATTGGAAATGATGAAAAAACGGTTCGCTATGGCTCGCCAGAGTTTACAGATAGACTACCTGCAAAGGAAATATCAACTGCTTTTAGAGTACAGCAGCAACCATTCCCGCAGTATCACAGAATGCCCCCACTGTCAAACTCTGGAACGTATGGATTTAGAAATGAATCAGGAGATTGAGCAGTTGCAAGGGTTTTGGGAGATGGTGCAGGAAGCCAACGAACCGGAGATTTTACATTCTGAACCGCTGGAAAAACTCCATGATTTATCAAAGATTACCTATCGGGATATAGATGGCAATATTAAGCCCCTGGTGACACCAGAAGAGGTTGAACAATTGTTAATAACTCAGGGTAATTTGACGGCTTCCGAACGCGAAATTATTGAAGGTCATGTGACCCATACCTATAATTTCTTAAAGCAAATTCCCTGGACTAAGGGACTGGAAAATGTGCCGCAGATTAGCTATGGACATCATGAAAAGTTAGATGGTAGTGGTTATCCTTTGGGATTAACCAAAGAGCAAATTCCCCTACAATCACAAATGATGGCGATCGCTGATATTTATGACGCACTAACAGCAGGCGATCGACCTTATAAGCATGGAGTTCCTACGGTTACGGCTCTAAAAATTCTCCGCAGTGAAGCGGCGGCGAATAAGATTAATGGGGATATTTTAAGTGTATTTGAACAGCACAAAGTCTATGAATCTTTAGGACATACTTTAGATGTGGTTATGGAACTGGCTTGATGTTAGCATGAGAGTTAAGGATGGTTATGAGTAGCTCAATTCCTCACCCTGATAGCGGTAGTTTGAGCGTCAATTGTGCAGTTTTAACTGTCAGTGATACTCGCACTGAGTCAACGGATAAAAGCGGTGATTTGATTAAGCAAATGCTGCAAGATAGTGGTCATCATCTGGGTAATTATGTGATAATTAAAGATGAACCGGACTTGATTACTCAGGCGCTTAATCAATGCTGTGGTGATGCTAAAATCGAGGCAGTGATTGTGAATGGGGGAACGGGAATAGCACCACGAGACACGACTTATGATGCTATTGAAGGGTTACTAGAAAAAACTTTGCCCGGCTTTGGGGAGCTGTTTCGGTTTCTGAGTTATAATGAGATTGGCTCCCGTGCGATCGCCTCTCGCGCCACGGCGGGAGTATATCGGGAAACTCTATTATTTTCGGTTCCCGGTTCCCAAGGAGCGGTTAAACTAGCTATGGAAAAGCTGATTTTACCAGAGTTAGTTCATCTAGTTAATCAATTGCAAAAAGGTGGTTAATGAATCAAAATCAACCCTCAAGTGATAATCCTTGGGACTATAAACCTTGGTGGTGTCAACCTTGGTCAATTCTGCTGACGGGAGTTAGCCTAATTAGTGGCAGTTGGCTAATATTTCATCAGGTTTGGCTATCGGTAATTGTAGGGGTTCCCGTCCTGACCTGGATGGGATTTTTCCTGCTGATCTGGCCGGGATTAATGCGATCGGCTATGATGTCAGATGCCGAAGGTAATGATTAGGCTTTTTCTAAGGGGGCCATTGTCAAACCTTCGCGACTGAGTTGGGTATGATACAATTCGGCTTGTTCTAGGGGGCCAACCCACACAGTCGCCTGACCTTCATAATGGACGCGGTTGGTCAACTCCCAGGCTTGATCGCTAGTCATTCCGGGAAGATATTTCATCAGACAGTTAGCGACGTGCTGAAAGGTATTAAAATCGTCGTTAAGGACAATCACCTTATAGTTAGGGTAAGGCTTACGGACGGTTTGACTAGAACGACTGGGTGTAGTCGTAGGTGAGGCTACCATAACTCTGGTTTAGTGTTTGACTAAATCAATATTTTGTACTTATCACAAATCCATTATATTATATAACGTCACAGTCTGAGATGATCTCAGATAATTAGTTGAGGGTGGGTGTAGTTAGTAGATGCACTCTATATAATGACTGAAAGTTAAGAGAAATGCCGTCGCATAGTTAGGCAGTTACGATGGTCATCCAGGCGACAATAAGTGACTTCATCAGTGAGTTTATACATCAAAATCAAACCCCTACCTTGTTCTTTTTCCAAAGGTGCAATCTTTTCGTTAAGAATAAAATGCAGGGTTTTGGGGAAATCAAAAGGTTGACCAAAATCCCATAGTTTGATTTCGATAGAATTAGATAAAATCTTCACCTGAATATCAATGGGAGTGTTTTTAGATAATCCATGGTGTGCATGACGAACCACATTAGTGAACCCTTCGGTAATAGCAATCTTGCATTCGTAGCTCAGATCGGGAGGCAAAAAGGGAGTAGTTATCTGCTCAAACCATTGTAATACTTCCTCTAAAAACAGTAGATCTGTACCTACTTTAAGATGCGATCGCATTAGTAGATTTTCATCTTCCATTAATCTTACATTGCACCACTATTTTTTTTGAACAAAATGACGATCGTGCGGACAATCATTTTGAGATCATACATCAAGCTCCAGTTTTCCTGATATTTGAGATCAAGGCGAATAATATCTTCAAAATCCTTAATCTGCGATCGCCCGCCTACTTGCCATTCACCAGTCATACCAGGTTTAACATCTAGGCGTTGCCATTGGGGAACCTCATAACGCTCCACTTCATCAGGAGTAGGTGGTCGAGTGCCAACTAGACTCATTTCTCCCATTAAAACATTCCAGAATTGAGGCAATTCATCGAGACTGGTGCGCCGCAAAAACCGACCTACTTTAGTAATCCTGGGGTCATTATCATTTTTAAATATTTGACCTTTTGCCTGATTAGGAATAGTGCTTTTGAGTTCTTCGGCATTAATCACCATAGAGCGAAACTTCCACATACGGAAACGCTTACCCATCCAACCGCAACGAATTTGACCAAACAAAATCGGTCCGGGACTATCAAGGCGAATAGCAATGACAATGGGAATAGATAAAACGGCAGTAATACCCAATCCCACTATAGCGCCGACAATATCAATAGAGCGTTTAACCACAGAGCGAACGGAAGGATGAGTAACGGGTAATTGGCTATTATCCCCAGGAGGTGCGGGTTCATCCTGTTGAAAGGTTAAAACCTGATCAAGGGATGTTAAAGAAAAAACCGCCATTACTTGGGGACTGACATTTTTTAGCAAAAGTTCCACATTTTTGTTTTTGGCGGCTTTGAGGTTACTGACTAAGGCACCGACTCCGCTGCTATCGATAAATGTAGTCTCGCTAAAATCGAGAATAATAGCCTGTGGAACCTGATCTCCCAAAACCAGATTATGACAAGTTGACTTAAAATCAACAGCCTCCAATATACTCAGACGATGGGGAATTTTGACCCAGGCTTTATTGTTGTGAAAATGGACAGGAAAATTAACTTCTGGGCTAGGACTGACCATATTAGTCTCTTAATGCTAGTAGGTGTATTTAAACTTACACAAATTATTGGGGTTGCATAGTTCTAATTTTAATCAAGAATTTCTCCGATCGCTACACGAGTGCCATTGACAAAATCCCAACCGGACTGAACCCGTTTTCCGGGTAACTTGACTTCGGAAACCAATAGGTATCCTGACCCGGTCTGAACAATTGGGCCGAAGCGTTTGGCGATCGCCACAATTTCGCCAATTTTACCGGGGTTAATATCGGCGGTAGACAAACGAGCCAATGGTGGAGGCAATTCTGTTTGGGGAACAGAACCCAAGGGAACCGAGCCGCTAATTTTCAAACTTTGTCCCCTAAAGGTAGTGACACAATGGGGATAAAAGGCTCTAATTTGGTTATGGAGGGCGGGTGCAGATTTTGACCAATCAAGTTGATAATCTTCTGGCTTAATGAGAGGCGCTAATGTAGCTTGAGTATGATCTTGGGGAATAGGTTGTATAGTTTGCGATCGCATTTGTAGCAAAGTCTCGGTTAAAAGTTCCGCCGCCATATGAGCCAGACGTTCGGCCAAATTAGCCGCTTGGTCTTCCCAACTAATGGGGGTGTAACTCTTCAATAGCATGGGGCCTGTGTCCATGCCTTCATCCATCAACATGGTAGTAATTCCGGTTTCAGTCTCCCCATGATATAAGCACCACTGAATAGGTGCCGCTCCGCGATATTTTGGTAAAATCGAGCCGTGAGCGTTGACACATCCTAATTTAGGGATCTGCAAAAGTTCCAGGGATAGGATTTGTCCATAAGCGACTACCACAAAAACATCAGCTTCAACTTCCCGCAAGTTAGCTAAAGTTTGTGGATCTTTTTTAATGCGACGGGGTTGCCAAACCGGTAAACCTGCACCCATGGCGATCGCCTTTACCGGGGAAGGGCTAGTTTTGCTACCACGTCCCCGTCGTTTATCTGGTTGAGTAACCACCCCAACCACCTGAAATTGCTCATCAGTCAATAATCGCTGCAAACTAGGCACAGCAAACTCAGGCGTACCAAAAAAAACCAGTCTCATGTATCAACTTTCCTTTGTGTTTAGATTTAGGTTTTTCAGGGGGGGGTAATGGCAACTTCAATGCGGCGGTTAAGTTGTCTATTGATGTCCGAGGTATTTTCCAACGCTGGGCGAGTCATACCATAACCGATCGCCACCCAATGATAAGCCTGATCGTCCACAGCATTAGATAGGTATTGCACAATTGCTTCAGCCTGTGCCGAGGACAAAACCAGATTTTGCTGACGGCTGCCACTATCATCAGTATGACCTGCCACCCGCACTACTGCCCCCCGATAGTTTTGCAGATCTGGAATCAAGTTATCAAGGATAACATTAGCCCCAGGGCGCAATGTGCTACTACCTGGGTTAAATAAAATATCACTGGGTAAAGTCATGATCAAACCATTTCCAGATCTAGACCTAGCAGTGCGGGGAGTTGGTGGCGGTATATTTTCCGCCTCCGGGGAACTAGGGGCTGTTAATTGCTGTTCTATAATTTGTAAGCGCCTCTCCAAGGTTTCTGCGGGCCGACTATTACCGATTTGAATTTCTAGGGCGGCGGTGCGACCGATCAAGGCATTGAGATCTTGCTGTAATTGTTGGAGTTGGGGTTGTAAGGTTTGTTGGACTTCTGGAGTTAATCCCGTAGGCGGCGGGGTCGGAGTCGGGGTCAACGGAGTTTCTGAGGCTGGGAAAGAGGGTTGATATTCTGGCGATCGCCTCAGTAACTGTTCAGTTAGGGGCATTTCCGAACTGGTGTTTGGGTAAACTTGAGCCACAGCCATTCCCAGTAGCCAAGCCACAGCACCGCCTACCCCCAACAATAACAGACGAAAAATGAAGGACAACAGCCCCACCAAAACCCCGGAATTGGATTTAGGGGAAGATTTACTTGGTTTTGGATCTGCCATGAATTTACCCTCAATTGCCTTGCGAATGGTTATCAGTCTTGCCAAGGACGCACTTCTAACGGACCTCCGGGATGATTAAATATCACCATCATATCTGCTTGGGGTTCTGCTGGGTCAGGTCCTACCTGCTGAAAGCGTAACTCTGATAAAGGAATAGGAGCCTCTTCCTCTGGGGTAACATCGTCAACTGCTTCATAATCTATAATTTTGCCATCACTGGCTACTGTAACCCGATAAACTAGGGTTCGGTTAATGCGAGCAACCCATGCCTGGTTTATCTGAACAAACAATTCTCGCTGTAATCTCTCAATTTCCTGGGGGTCATCAATAGATGGGGGTGAGACTAAATTGGGTTGTAAGGGAATGGTAGCACCGGGTTCACCGACAGTGAGATTTTCCCCGTCTGGGTCTGTATTAACTCCCTGTGGTGGAGATTGTTCGGCTGATTGTGGTCCCTCAGTTTCTGATGGGGGTTGGGTTTCTGTGGACTCTTGAGGATTAGGTTCTAGGGGTCGCCTCAACTCTGGAACTGGCAGAGCAAATAATGCGATCGCCGCAATAGCCAATCCTGACACACCTACCGCTGCTGGTATAGCTCTTTGGGCAACAGATTGCTCTGGTTTAGTATAACGCTTAGGAATAGCTTTTAACTGTAACGAAAGCTCAGGTAAAGTCCCAGAATCAGCTAAAAACTGATCCACTGCTTCCACCAAATCAAATAACTGCACCGTGGTTAAATCTAATTCCACAGGGGATGTAGGATCGGTTTTCATCTGGGAATCCCCATCAACGGGGGTATTACGGACAATCAGGCGGTGTAAATTGCTGTCTAGTCTGCGTAACTCCACCATGGGAACCTCAGCAGCAGTGTTAGCAGAGGGGGGATGTGATACGCCGCTGAGAAACTCTTGGGCGTATTGATTCACCTGTTGCAGTAAACACTCGAAAAACTCTTTCCCCCCCACAATAGGCTGAGGATAACCGACAAAATGGCACTCCGCATTCATCAATAGCGATAAACGGGGCCGAGTTTCTGAGGTATTATCTGTGGGACTACTCAACCCATGCAAAATCAGCTTGCAGTTAGGCAAACTGTACTGACGTATAATCGTCATGCTATCTCTCCATCAAACAGACTGATCCAAAACCGTTGCATCCCTGCAGTGCCTGTACAGAATAGCAATTTTCCCAGCAAAGCGATCGCCAAATCATTTACTTTCTCTGGGGAGTTGTAAGCAATTACACCCGCGCGCCTCGGATTCATCCGACTACGGAAGTGAGCCTGGAACCTTTCCAGATAGCTATACAATTGCAAATGCTGTTCTATGGGGATTTGCTTGCGCTGCATTTGCTCAAAGTCAATCAGCAACTGGCGGATTCTCACTGTTAACTCTCGACTCATCATAGCAATAATCACCACTAAGGCTTTAGCTTCTTTCAGAGTCAGGGGTTGTCGTTGGCTGTAGCGTCGCAGGGGGTTGGTGCTACGCAGTCGCCATAACACGACTCGATTGGGGATAATTCCTTGCAATTCTAACTCCGATATCTTGACCAGCATTCGTTCCGAACTCCCTAGGGCCAGGGCTTCAATGGCTAGTAACATCAGGTCGATTTGTAATCGCGCCCGACGGGGACATCCTTTGTCGGAGATGGGTATATCCGGCAAACTGTCTAATATGACTGGGTTTAAATTAGTTTGGTAGGGTTGTACTTGCATTATGCTCACAGCAACATCGATTCCAAGACAATATATAGTTAAAGACTGGTTAGCAAATCTCCTAATATTTACATTACCCTGATGGATCTTAAATCTTTTATTCGCGATATCCCAGATTTTCCTAAGCCCGGTATTGTCTTTAGAGATATTACTACCCTGTTAAGGGACTCTCAGGGCTTGCGCTATACCATTGATACTTTGAAGGATAAGTGCGATCGCCTCTCCCCGGATTATGTCGTGGGTATGGAGTCCCGTGGGTTTCTGTTTGGGGTTCCCCTGGCTTATCAGTTGGGTTGTGGGTTTATCCCCGTGCGAAAACCTGGCAAGTTACCAGGACAGGTCATCGCTGCACAATACCAGTTAGAATATGGGAGCGATCGCCTGGAAATGCACATTGATGCCATGCCACCAGGTAGCAGGGTTCTGATTGTTGATGATCTGATAGCTACCGGGGGGACGGCAGCGGCGACGGCTCAATTGGTACAAGAGGCTCAGTGTCATTTGGTGGGTTTTGCTTTTATCATCGAGTTAAAGGCTTTGGGGGGACGAAATCAATTACCTGATGTCCCTATTGTCACTTTAATTGATTATGACTGAAATATGAGCATTGACTATGATAACTTCTTGTATGTGGCGAAACGACTTTTTCAGGCGCTGATTACTCTGCTATTGGCTTCTGTACTGTGTTTTGTCATCGTCCAACTGGCTCCGGGTGATTATCTTGATAAATATATCAATAATCCCCAAATTTCCCAGGAAACTCTCAATCAGTTTAGAGAACAATTCGGATTAGACCAACCTCCTATTATCCAATATTGGAATTGGCTTACCCAAATTGTCACTAGGGGGAACTTTGGCTATAGTTTTGAAAATCAGCGATCGGTCACTGATTTACTCTGGGAAAGAGTCCCCGCTACCTTGTTGTTAGCTATTTCTTCCCTAATTATAACTTGGGCGATCGCACTTCCCCTAGGAATTTTAGCCGCAGTTAATCAAAACCGCCGAGTCGATCGCACCTTACAAGTGATCAGCTACACTGGCCAAGGATTCCCCAGTTTCATCACCGCCTTACTGTTACTATTTTTAGCACAAAAAACCTCCCCCCTCTTTCCCGTTGGAGGTATGACCAGCATAGACTATCCTGATTTGTCTCTCCTGGGGAAAATCGGTGATATTGCTTGGCACATGATTTTACCAACTTTGGCTTTAAGTATCACCAGTTTCGCCGGTCTACAGCGACTCATGCGCGGTCAATTACTCGATGTTTTACGTCAAGACTATATCCAAACTGCGCGCGCTAAAGGTCTCCCAGAAAACCGAGTTATTTATGTTCACGCTCTCCGAAATGCCATCAATCCTTTAATTACCTTATTAGGATTTGAATTCGCTAGTTTGTTAGGTGGCGCTTTTATTGCCGAAACCTTTTTTAACTGGCCGGGACTAGGAAGGTTAACTTTAGAAGCAGTTAGACAACAAGACCTTTATCTAGTTATGGCTAGTTTAATGATGGGTGCTGTTATGCTGATTCTGGGTAATCTTTTGGCGGATTTATTGTTAAAATCAGTAGACCCTCGCATCAAACTCGAAAACCTGAATTAATCCCCCCTCCGGTGCATCATACCCCCGTTATATCCATCCTAACCCCTCTCCTACACTGGGAGAGGGCAGTTAACCTATAAAGTGGCAAATTTATCTGATATGTCAATTAGGGCTTTTTGAATGCCTGGTTCACTCATGGAATGTCCAGCATCAGGAATAATAATTAACTCCGCTTCTGGCCAAGCCTGATGCAATTCCCAGGCGGTTTTCATGGGACAAACTACATCATAACGACCCTGAACGATCGCCCCTGGAATATGACGGATACTCTCAACATTAACTAATAGTTGGTCTTCCGATTCAAAAAAACCTTGATTGACAAAATAGTGGCATTCAATTCTAGCGAAAGCCGTGGCAAAATTGCCATCACCAAATCTTTCGATTAAATGCTGATCTGGTAATAATTTACTGGTGCTCGCTTCCCAAATTGACCAAGCCTTAGCCGCCGCCAATTGTATCTGGGGGTCATCACTGGTTAAACGACGATAATAAGCCGAGATTAAATCGTGACGTTCTTCTGGGGGAATAGGTTTAATATATTCCTCCCAAGCATCTGGAAAAATATAGCTTGCGCCCTCCTGATAAAACCATTGTAGTTCGGCTTTTCTTAACATGAAAATACCCCGCAAAATTAACCCCCGACAATGCTGGGGGTAAGTCTGACTATAGGCTAGGGATAGGGTGCTTCCCCAACTACCACCAAACACCACCCAACTGTTAATATTTAGGTGATTTCGCAGGTGATCGATATCTTCTACTAAATGCCAAGTCGTATTTTCTTCTAATTCTGCATGGGGGATACTTTGACCGCATCCCCGTTGGTCAAACATGATAATTCGCCACTTTTCCGGGTCAAAATATTGACGATATTCTGGTAAGCATCCGCCGCCGGGTCCGCCATGAAGGATGACAACGGGTTTACCTTTTGGGTTCCCGGACTGTTCAAAATAAATGGTATGCAAGGAACTAACTTGTAGTTTTCCTTCGGCGTAGGGTTCTATGGGAGGGTAAAGTTGGTTCATTTTCGAGTTATCAGAAGGTTGGTAATTAGTGTTTGATGGTGAGGGGATAAACGGCTTGAGAATTAAGCTGAAGTCTGCACATTTCTCGCCTAGCTAAACCGTCAGCATAGCACTGATTAACTTCTGTGGTTCCGTTTTCGGAGACGATCGCTTCTATGAAAAAAACTTGGGGAACCTCGGAAAAAGCCCAGCCAAACTTCCCAGTTTCTCCGGGTTGTAACTCCCCGGGAATAACGGTAGCTTCGTGGCTTTCGACTTCTACTAAAGTATCACCTTCCTGGCGGTATAAACGATAAACTACTTGTAGCGATCGCATTACGTCAGAACTATAATTAATCAGTCGCCCTTCTACGGTATAACTTCCCGCTGTTAGGGTTTCATTTTTAACTATTTGGATGCCACTAATTTGGAATGGCTGATTTTGGGCTAATAGCAATGGAGATCCAGTAACTATATGGGGAACTGATATAGCTTGGTTGGGGAAGAAGGTTCCCAGTCCTAATGCTGAGATTAAGAAAATCCGCGAATAATTTAACATAGGTCTAATCTGACATATAATGGTGATGGTGGTTAGCCGGGCTAATAATTACCCAGGATAGCACCACTCCAATTTTATCGCGATCGCTGTCGGTTTTGATCGCCCGAAGCCAGAAACAGGCAAAATTCCCCTAGGGCTGATCATCTGCTAAAATTATCATTAAATTAGTACACCCACTGCCATTATCAATCATCTATGACTGCAACTGTCTCCACTCCCCACCGGGTGATCACCGAGAAAATTCGCCCGGAAATTCAAGCACTACAGCCTCAGTTAGTTAGCTGGCGGCGACATATTCACCAATACCCAGAGTTAGCATTTCAAGAAAAATTAACGGCTAAGTTTATTGCCGAAAAACTAGGGGAGTGGGGAATTAATCATCAAACTCAAATTGCCGAAACCGGAATTGTAGCCATTATTGAAGGTCGTCAACCGGGGCCAGTTTTAGCAATTAGGGCAGATTTTGATGCTTTACCTATTCAAGAACAAAATGAGGTAAGTTATAAATCTTGTCATGATGGAATTATGCACGCTTGCGGTCATGACGGACATACAGCGATCGCCCTAGGAACCGCCTATTATTTATCCCAACACAAACAGGATTTTTGTGGTACAATAAAAGTCATATTCCAACCTGCTGAAGAAGGGCCGGGCGGCGCATTACCCATGATTAAAGCCGGGGTGTTAAAAAATCCTGATGTTGAGGCAATTGTGGGGTTGCATTTGTGGAATAATTTGCCATTGGGGACGGTGGGGGTGCGCGCTGGTGCGTTAATGGCGGCAGTAGATATTTTTGAATGTCGCATATTTGGGAAGGGGGGACATGGAGGGATGCCGCATCAAACCATAGATGCAATCTTGTTAGGTTCCCAAATTGTTAATACCCTGCAAACCATTGTAGCCAGGAATGTTGACCCCTTAGAGTCTGCTGTGGTGACTGTGGGTTATTTCCATGCTGGAGATGCTCATAATGTGATTGCTGACCAAGCGACAATAAAGGGGACAGTCCGCTATTTTAATCGTCAATTACATGACTATTTTAGCAACCGAATAGAGTCAATTGTGGCGGGAATTTGTCAAAGTCATGGGGCGAGATATGAGTTAAATTATCAACGAACTTATCCCCCAGTAATTAACGATCCATCCCTAGCCAATTTGGTCAGAAGTGTAGCAGAATGTGTGGTAGAAACACCAGCGGGGATAGTGCCAAAATGTCAGACTATGGGAGGTGAGGATATGTCATTTTTCCTGCAAGAAGTACCGGGGTGTTATTTTTTCATGGGGTCTGCTAATAGCGATCGCAATTTAGCTTATCCGCACCATCATCCTCGGTTTGACTTTGACGAAACCGCCCTAAGTATGGGGGTAGAAATGTTTGTGCGGTGTGTAGAAAAGTTTAGCGCTGAAAAACCCTAACCGCTGAAATTATCGCCGCCAAATACCAAAGAGCGATCGTCATGTCTACAATAGGAGGCAGAGCGTTAAAATGCAGCTCTCGGTAGAGAATAAAAATTGATCACGGTATTCCAAAAGCTCATGAAACGTAGAACTAAGCCCACATCTCCCATAGCTTCCGCCTTTAACTATACCGCTATGGCCGTGATAGCAGGCGTTCTGGTGTTGGGAATTGGTATAGGTATGGCGATAAGTTCCACCGCCACCCTAACCCCCCAGAATGTAGCATCCAGCGAATTCATTGATCGCAGCGCTCCCAACCCAGAAATCTGTGTTAAATTCGGAGCCAGTGCCATGGTGACAGATTTACGGGTATTTGTCACCCTGAACCCCTTTAGCGTTTTCGTCGGTCAACCTAGGATGCAACCAGGATGCGTTCTGCGGACCAGTAACTGGGCTCTACTGAGACAGCGGAACCTGATCACCGTGGAAGAGGAAAGAGACTGTAAACACCGAATGAACACCTTTGGCTATACGGGAGACCTGAACGATGATGCAGAGGTAAGCTGTATCTACCAAAACAATAGCGCCCAGAACGATTTTCTCAATCAATCGGGTCTAGTCCCGAACCGTCCTAGATCGGGGACTGATGGCTTTTAAAATCCTTTAAAATCGTGGGCTAGTTGGTAAAGCTGGGGTAATTCCCAGCAAAAAGTCATTTTGGGCTAATTCCTGAACCAATCGGACTTGGACAACCTGACCCGGTTCAAGAATATGCTGTTGAGGGGAACTAATAGCCCCAACAGCAGCCCCTCCCACAGCCCCAGCTAGGAATCCTAATCCATCAAAACCACTAATGAGGAATCCTCCCAAACCGCCAATTCCTGACCCAATAGCCACATTTTCCGGCTTAATTGGTCGCGCACCTGGAATCCAAGTTGATTCAGCCACAAAGGGAATGCTACGACCTTCTAAGTTAATGGCTTGGGCGACAAAACGGGTTCCCTGATTAGTGGTTTCAAACCTTCCGACTACGGGGGTATCTGGAGGTACGACAAAATTACCTGCTGCGTCTACAATTCCCCCTTGGAGCAGTAAAACATCTTGGCGGTTGAATTGAGATTTTAGGCGCACATCGTCAATTCCAGGATATTGGAGGGTGATAGTTGTGCCGACGGGTAATAGGATACGACGGTCGGGGCGTTGGGTTTCTGGTAGGGGTAGGGGTCGAAAACTTTGGCTAGGTGGTGGTAATTCTGTGGGTAGAGGTTGACCATAGGGGATAGCCGCAGTGGTGGTGGACATGGGGAGAATTTGAGTTCCGACTGGTTGACTGAATGTATCTGGTCTCACCAAGTTGGTTTGGGTGGGGCGATTTAGGGGAACTCGCAGAAACTCAACATCTGGGAAAGTTTCGGGTTGAGGATTGGGTAAGGCGCTGATGGGGCGAGGTTGGGAGGTGAATTGGGGGGAAATATTGGCGGAGGTGGGAGACTGGCTTATGGGAGTTGTCGGGGCTGCTGTGGTTGTGGTTAAGTTATTTTCTGCGGGGGGTTGACGACGGGCTAACAACACGGGACGCAATACCCACTGATTTTCTACGCCAACTCGTCTCAGGTCAATTTCTCTGTCATCAAGAATGAAGCCGGGGGCGAAATCAACTGTCATTCGCGCTACTGTGGGTTCCAGTTGGCTAACGCTGACCCGACGCACTAAGCCGGACTCGTAGAGTTCGGTGACATTAACGCCTAAATCTGTATCTGGTAGGTCGATAATAATGCGGCTGGGTTGTTGGATGACGGCTAGTCGGGGTCTAACTCCTTCTGGTAGTTGGACTTGAACAGTTCCGTTATTGGGGTTGAGGGTCCACTGGGGAACGGTAACGGCTACAACTGTGTTGACGATCGCCTCTGTACCTACTATGAAAGTGGCGATCGCTGTAGTTAGACCTAATTTAAAAAGACTAGGGAACCGCCGCCGTGTCAATTTCCCGGTGGGGAGTGGTTGGGTTGGCGCGGCACTGGAAAAACCAAGTGACACTGGAAACGGTCTATACTTGTTTTGCATGATCGCCACATCAAAAAAAGTGTTCTGAGAAAAGCTGATCGTTACTATAGCTCATCTCTGGAGTTACTATCATGTTTTGGGTGAGAATGCAAGCCTAACTCCTAGATTCTGAAACTCATGCAAAAGTGGCAAAGATTGCGATCGCAAATGATCATAGACCATCCCTGGTGTCGGGTGCGCCAAGATGCGATCGCCCTTCCCGATGGAAACATTATAGATGATTTTTTTATCAATATTCGGCCTGATGTCGCCTTAGTTTTTGCCGTCACCGAAGACCAGCAGGTGATTTTTGTTCGCCAATACCGACATGGAGTCGAGCAGATTTTATTAGAACTCCCCGCTGGCGGTTTTGACCCCGCTACCGAAACCCCTACCGTCGCCGCCTTACGGGAACTTAGGGAAGAAACAGGTTATGTCGCCTCGTCTTTAATTCCCCTAGCTACCCTATACGATAATCCCGTCAAAGACACTAATTCTATTCATCTATTTTTGGCGGAAAATGTCCAGTTACAACACGAGAAGCAACTGGACCCCACCGAAGATATCCAAGTGGTTCTGATACCAGTGGCTGAAGTTATAGATGCGATCGCCAGCCACAAGATTCAAGTAGCCGGAACCATCGCCGCCATCTTTTTAGCCTGGGAATATCTCCAGAGGCAAAAAACTCAGTAATGAGTGAGCTATTATCTGCTATAATTATGGTATTAAGTTTATTCTTATAGTTCCGATTTCTCACCAGCGATCGTCCGTTAATGATTGAAATTTGCCGCACCCCAATTCCCCCCGCACGCACTAAGCGCATTGAAATTCCCGTGGCTCGTCTTCCCACTCAAACCATGCTCTCCCTACCCGTTATCGTCATCAATGGCTATACAGACGGACCAATACTCTGGCTCAGTGCGGCTATTCACGGGGACGAAATTAACGGCGTTGAAATCATTCATCAAGTTATGCAAAAAATTTCCCCCAAGCGGTTGCGTGGGACTGTAATTGCTGTTCCCATTGTCAATGTCTTTGGATTTATCGAACAATCTCGATATTTACCAGACCGCCGAGACTTAAACCGCTCATTTCCCGGTTCCAAAAGAGGAAGCCTCGCCTCCCGTCTAGCTAATTTATTCGTCCAAGAAATCGTCAATCACTCCACCCATGGGATTGACCTACATACAGCCTCAGCTCACCGTAATAATTTACCACAAATTCGAGCCAACTTAGATGATCCTGTCACCTACCAATGTGCGCGCGCTTTTGGAACCTCTGTGATTATTCACTCCCAACTTAGGGATGGTTCCCTACGTCAAGCCGCCACTCAAAAAGGGATTCCGGTTCTTCTTTATGAAGGAGGCGAAGCACTACGATTTAATTCCCATGCTATTTATATTGGCGTTCAAGGTATCCTACGGGTGATGGAAACCTTAGATATGTATGAGTTCAAATTTGATAACTTTCCCCTCGAACCTATAGAAGTGCAAAATACTCAATGGGTGCGTGCTTCTCGTAGTGGGATATTACAACTATCTATTGAGTTGGGGGAACGGGTATATAAGCGCCAACTACTAGGTGTTATATCTGATGCTTTTGGTGATACTAGCGTCAAAGTCAGGTCTCCTGCTGATGGATTAGTTATCGGAAATCAGCAAAATCCCTTAGTTAATCAAGGGGATGCTATAGTTAATTTGGCTCTCCTCAACTCTGAAGAGAGTCCCGTTCATATTCTGTCTTAGAATAATGTTCACTTGGGAGATAATATCGTCCGGTTTTACTTAACCCAGAAGGTCGCCGGGGAATTTCGATCGCAAATTCTGAGCCCTTATTTCGTACAGACCGACAGGTTAAATTTCCCCCATGTTTAGCCACAATTTGATAACTCATGGCTAATCCTAATCCAGTCCCACGACCCACGGGTTTAGTAGTAAAAAATGGTTCAAATAACCGATGTAGCACTTCTTCTTCCATACCCAAACCATTATCAGAAATTTTAATTGACACCCAATCGGAGCTAATTAATGCGGTGCTAATTTGAATAGTAGGCTCGAAGTCAACCAAGCCATTTTCGAGTTTTTCCACCTCTAAAATCGCATCAATTGCATTACTTAAAATGCTCAAAAAAACCTGATTAAGTTGACCCGCATAACATTCTACTTTCGGCAAATCCCCATAATTGCGAACTACTTTAATTTCGGGAAACTCATGTTTTTCTAAGGTGGGAAGTCGTCCTTTGAGCCGATGTTGTAGGATTAATAATGTACTCTCAATTCCCTCATGAATATTGACGGGTTTCATTTCCGACTCATCAAGTCTGGCAAAATTACGGAGAGACAAAACAATCTGCCTAATCCGATTTGCGCCGACCTCCATAGACTCTAAAATTTTGGGTAAATCCTCTATAATAAAACCCAGTTCTACTTCTTCAATGCGATCGCTAATTTCCGCCGCTGGCTGTGGATAATATCGCTGATATAATCGAATCAGTGCTAACAAGTCTTGCACATATTGAGACGCATAACTAATATTACCATAAATAAAGGTAACTGGGTTATTAATTTCATGGGCAATTCCTGCCACCATTTGACCCAAACTGGACAGCTTTTCATTTTGAATTAATTGTGATTGAGCTTGTCGGAGTTTTTTGAGGGTTAGTTCCAACTGTAAGGCTCTGGCGCGTTCCCTAGCTTCCGACTGTCGCAAAGCATCTTCAGCCTGTTTGCGATCGCTAATATCTCTAACTGTCCCGGTCATGCGTAGGGGTTTACCTTGCTCATCTCGACTCACCACTTGACCATGATTAAGCACCCATTTCCAACCCCCATTGTGGGTAAACATTCGGTGTTCAACCTCACAAAAAGTCGTGAGATTTTGCCAGTGTTGTTTTAAGCAGTAAATTACCTGATGGCGGTCTTGAGGATGCACCAACTTCAACCAAGAGCGAGCATGGGTGTTTATATGCTCCATGTCATAACCGAGCATTTGACCCCATTGAGGGCTAAAATAGACCTCATCAGTGGCTAAATTCCAATCCCATAAACCCTGATTAGTTCCGGTTAATGCTAACTGTAACCTTTCCTCATTAATCCGCAGAGCTTCCGAGGCTTGTTTTTGTTTGGTAATATCAAAAATTGCCCCCGCCAAACATAAAACTTGTTGGTCATCATCAAAGATACCTTGACCCTTATCATAAACCCATCTTTGGGAACCATCGGCTCGCAGTAACCGATACTCTAAAATATAGGGATTTCGTTTTTCTACAGATGTGTGAATCGCGTCTATAACCCTTTGTTTATCATCAGGATGAATCAGACTTGCAAAGCTAATCTGCCGGTTTAAAATCAAATCATTAGGGCTATAACCAGTGATAGATTCCACCCCCGGACTCATAAAAGTCATGGTGCGATCGATGTCTAAATTAGACCGATAAACTGCACCAGGAATATTAGAAACCAGGGTGCGAAATTCTCCCTGACGTTCCCGCAGCATTCTCTCAACTTGTTTGCGATCGCTAATATCTCGGATAAACACACATTGATATTCTTCACCTTTAAAGTTGAGATGATTAATCATCATTTCCACGGGAATTAGGCGACTATGTTTAGTCCGATAACGAGCCTCAATTTTTAAAGACCCACAGCGCCGCAGAATTTGCCAATGCAAATGCCAAGAATCTCGCGGAAAATCCGGGTTAATATCATGAATCGTCAATAACAATAACTCCTTGGGGGAATAACCCAACAGGCGAGAAGCTGACTCATTCACATAAATAATTTGTCCTTCTATCCCAATCCAAAAAATCGCATCGGCGGCTTTATCAATAGAAAATTGGGTGAGGGATAGGGTATCTTCCGCAGACCAGTTATTGATATTGGCATTTACTTTGATAGTTAATGGATTGTTATTAATGGAGTTGGGGGAGTTATTGGTAGCTGAATTATCTAGGCTAGATGCCAAATTATGGCGGCGAATAAACCCTAACATAGGTATCTGAAACCACCACAGCCAAAATAATATTAAGCTAGTGGCGAGTAATCCTAAAATGGCTAAGATAGCCACTACAAATATTCCCCCGACGGGATACCAGGGAATTTCTGTGTCCAGGATCTGAAAATTTCCCGCCATGACTAACCCCAAGCTGAGTAACCCAGAGTTACCGATGAAATTACCACCGCCGCGCCAAAAGGGTTGATTTGGGGTTGAAAATTGACAGCGATCGCCATAGATTGATAAGCTATTGTTGAGCATAGTCGCCCCACAGTAACTAACCAATGCGATCGCAGCAGTTAACCACAAATGTAGCCAGTTTGATAGTGCTTTTGGCAAAAATCCATGGCCCCTGACCATTAATCGATGAGGCTCATAACTTAATAAGTTGATCAAAACATATACCAGCAATTCTAGCATTTGTTAGATTATTGTTTTGGGTTCGCCTCCCGCCAGCAGAGAGAGGAGATATTTGTCCACTAGGGGAAAACCTATCTATAAGCACCCATAATTCGGTGGTTATCCCCATGGAAAAGCATAATTAACCTAGCAAATTAGTTGCCCAATATTGAGATGTCTATAAATTAGGTGATAATAGGCGAAAGTTAATACAACTGCATTCGAGAAGATACCCGAATGGGAGGCATCTAGTCACCAACCAAGGGGTTGGCGGTAAGCGGGGAAATGCAGTATTGATTGCCATAACCAGAAAAGGGAAAAAATGGGAGCAATCCCCCAGGCGATCGCCTCCGAACTCCCAGGGGAATTGGCATCCTAATTAGGAATTAGCCAGAACCCAATTGACAAGGGTTCGCACAGGAAATCCGGTCGCGCCAGTTTTATTATATCCCTTATCTTTATCTGTCCACACCGGGCCAGCAATATCCAAATGAGCCCAAGGGGTATCCTTAACAAACTGTTTCAGGAACAGAGTAGCGGTAATCGACCCCCCAGCGCGGGGTCCGGTATTTTTCATGTCAGCATGAATCGCCTTGAGTCCCTCAAAGTATTTTTCCTCAATTGGCATCCGCCAGAATTTCTCCCCCGCTTTTTCGGAAGCAGATTGTAACTGTTGCACCAGTTGATCATCAGAACTCCATAACCCAGCTATATCATCTCCCAAAGCCACGATACACGCTCCGGTAAGAGTTGCTAAATCCACAATAGCATCAACCCCTAGGCGGTCAGCAAAAACCAAAGCATCAGCCAAAGTTAAACGCCCTTCAGCGTCCGTATTATTGACTTCAATAGTTTTGCCATTAGAAGCGCGTAGGAAGTCTCCAGGGCGCATAGCACGGCCGCTAATCATGTTTTCAGTTACCGCACTGATAAAATGTACCTCAACTGTGGGTTTTAAGGTGGCGATCGCCTTAGCCGCCCCAAAAGTCGCCGCCGCCCCAGCCATATCCATTTTCATCATTTCGATGCCGCTACCCGTCGGTTTCAGGTTCAAACCACCCGAATCAAAAGTCAAACCCTTACCCACAATAGCTAGTTTCCGGGTAGGTGTTCCCTGGGGTTTATAGGTGAGATGGATAAACTTAGGAGGTAAGTCCGAGGCTTGAGCCACCCCTAAAAATGCTCCCATCCCCAACTTTTCGCAATCTTCCCGTTCCAAAATTTCCAGTTGCAACCCATACTCAGCAGCCAGAGATTGAGCCAATTCGGCCATAGTTATGGGGTTAACTTCATTAGCCGGAGCCGCCACCAACTCCCGCGCCAAGAATACCCCAGAACAGATCTGTTGAGCCAGAGTAATCGCTGCTTCTGTACCCGGAAACCCTAGTAGATCTACAGACTCGACTTGAATTTCTTTGTCCTTAGTTTCCGACTTAAAGCGATTATCCTGATACAGAACTAACTCTAATCCCTCTACAATAGCCCCCACCGTCTCCGACGCATTCCCCACCGGGAAACTGATAGCCAGGGTTTTACCTTTGAGTGCTTTCGCCGCCTGTCCCGACGCAGCCGCCCCACGTCGGATAGCTTCTAGGGTGTAGTCCTCAGCAGACCCCAACCCCACTAAAACCACCTTACGAATGGGACTATTGCCACCCACACGACCAGAAGCACTACTATCAGCTTTTCCCTGAAAGTCTGATTCTTCGATAAGTTCTTGTAGGGTCCCACCCAGTTTTTGATTAAGTTCTGCTAAATCCCCAGTCAGTTCGACTTGTCCTTTAAACAGACCTATAGCTAATACATCTCCACTCCAGTCTAGGAGGTTAGTATCTGTGGCTCTAAATTCCATGTCTTATATCTCAATGCCTTTAAAGTACGACTTGGGCAATCTTCCTTAATCCTATCGTGAGGGCGGAAATTATTTCCCCCAAATTTTTCTGACCCTTCTCCCCGGACAGTATGGGCAAAAACCCATGATTTACAGGGATTTTTGTTAATCCCGACTAAAAAAGTCGGGTATTGTTGACGAGAATTTGACAACTGTGATAGTCTTCATCCAACAGTTAGAACAGCAGAAAAAAGCAGAGGTAAGTGTCATGACCCAGGCCACCCATAACCACACCACCACCCCCACCACCGGAGCTACTTTTGATAAACTCAAATGTAAAGAGTGCGGTGCGGAATATGCTCTGGAAGCCAAGCACGTTTGCGAGGTGTGTTTTGGTCCCCTGGAAGTTCACTATAACTATGACAACCTGCGTAAGCTGGTAACTCGCGAAACTATTGAAGCTGGCCCAAATTCTATCTGGCGTTATCGTCACTTTTTACCTGTAGCTACAGATAATGTTATTGATGTGGGAACTGGGATGACTCCCTTGGTTAAGTCGGAACGGTTAGCCCGCCGCCTAGGTCTTAAAAATCTTTATATTAAAAATGATGCTGTTAATATGCCTACCCTTAGCTTTAAGGATAGGGTGGTATCTGTGGCTCTCAGCCGCGCTAGAGAGTTAGGTTTTTCGACGGTTTCCTGTGCGAGTACGGGAAATTTAGCGAATTCTACGGCGGCGATCGCTGCTAAGGCTGGATTAGATTGTTGTGTATTTATTCCCTCCGATTTAGAAGCGGGGAAGGTGTTAGGAACATTAATTTATAATCCGATTCTGATGGCAGTTAGAGGCAATTATGACCAAGTTAATCGCCTCTGTTCAGAAGTAGCTAATACCTACGGCTGGGGTTTTGTTAATATCAACCTGCGTCCCTATTATTCCGAAGGTTCTAAAACTCTGGGCTTTGAAGTGGCAGAACAGTTGGGTTGGCGACTGCCAGATCATGTAGTAGCGCCGATCGCTTCTGGTTCCTTATACACCAAGATTCATAAAGGTTTCCAAGAGTTTGTTAAGGTGGGTTTAGTGGAAGATAAACCCGTGCGTTTTAGTGGCGCACAAGCGGAAGGTTGCTCTCCTGTAGCCCATGCTTTCAAAGAAGATCGCGACTTTATTACCCCCGTTAAACCTAATACGATCGCTAAATCTATCGCTATTGGTAACCCGGCTGATGGAGTGTATGCAGTAGAATTAGCCAAAAAGTCTGGCGGTCATGTGGAGTCAGTTAATGATGCTGAAATTATCGAGGGTATCAAATTACTGGCGGAAACTGAAGGTATCTTTACCGAGACCGCTGGCGGAACTACCATTGCAGTTTTGAAAAAACTGGTGGAAGCGGGTAAAATTGACCCGGATGAAACTACTGTTGTTTACATTACTGGAAATGGGTTAAAAACTCAGGAGGCGGTTCAGGGCTACGTTGGCGAACCTCTGACCATTGACCCGAAACTAGATAGCTTTGAAGTGGCGATCGAACGCGCACGGACTCTCGATCGCCTAGAATGGCAACAGGTTTTGGTTTAAGATTAGCCAAAATCCGGTAAGATCTGAAATCTTGGGGAAGGTGCAAGCCTTCTCCTTTTGACGGCAATTTTCTATTCAATTAATCAACAATGGCTGTTAAAGTTTTAATTCCCACTCCCCTGCAAAAGTTCACTGACAACCAAGCTACCCTTGAGTGTGAGGGGACGAACATTATGGAATTAATTGATTCCCTGGAAGCTAATTGTCCAGGTATCAAGAAAAGTCTCTGTGATGATGAAGGAAAACCGAGGCGCTTTTTGAATTTCTACGTCAACAGTGAGGATATTCGCTTCCTAGATGGTACGAATACCGCCTTAGCTGATGGTGATGAAGTCAGTATTGTTCCGGCTGTAGCTGGAGGCTAGAGGGAGGACTGAGAAACCGGGTTTCTGAAACTGTTACCTGGTGTAACTGGTGTAACGGGTTCCGTAACTCCTTTTGGGATAGGAACCCTTACCATTGACACTCCCCAGCCTAAAGGCGTGGGGATTCTTCCTTCAACGACTCGACTTGCTCTGACAGGTTTGCACCAACCAAAGTAGCGGTCAAATCTCCAGAAGCGTTAAGTTTCCGTATGCCCTACGGTACTTAAGGCAGCCTTCAGAATGTTGATGGCTGCGTTATAGTCTCGGTCTAACTCACACCCACACTGACAAATATGGGTTCGAGTTGAGAGACTTTTCTTGACAATCGTGCCGCAGCTCGAGCATTTTTGAGAGGTATAAGCAGGGTTTACCGCTACGGTAATCTTGCCAAATTTTACCCCAAAATACTCCAACCATTTCCTGAACTGATACCAAAGAGCATCGTGAATGGACTTGGCAAGACAGTGGTTTCTCACAATATTCTTAATCCTCAAATCTTCGTAGGCCACCATCGAAGCTTGACGAGCCGTGCTGTTGAGTTCTCGAGCCCAGTCATACTCTCGAGCGAGGACTCGACAGTATTTGTTAAGGTCGTATTTGTTAACACCTCGGTTGTCCATCCAATAGCGTAGTGCTTTGTTACGAACGAATTGTGCGGTTCGGATCGCTTCGTCAATCGCTGCGTATTGGTGGGACTTCCCTTTAACTTTGAACTCGAGAACAAGCATGGCTCGAACAGACTGTTATGGTGTTTACCATAGCACAAAATGCTTGGCTAAGTGAAAGCCGCCCTTCTAGGGCGCGGTTTTAGACCCATGATTTTTGATAAAAATTTAGGATATTAACTCCTGCATCTCAGAGCATTAGCGATCGCCCCTTCTAATTCGCTTTGGGAGAGGCTAGTCACAAAAAAGACTTCCTGAACGGTTTTTCCCGCCCTAGCCAACACCTTAAAGCCGCCACGAATAGGAACAGATACTCTTAACTTCATGTGCGGACAATGAGCCTTAGCCCTAGTGATTACTCCTGGGGTAATCGTATGGATTCCCTGATACTTGGTTAATCTATCTAAAACAGGGATCAAGCCCTGAAGGTGGGTAGAGTGGTTCCAAACCAACCGCCCTGAGTTTTTATTATTCATGATTTTTGTGAAAACGCTACTACATCATTCTAAAAAAAAAGTAGGGACAATTCACCAATTATCCCTACATATATTATCGATGCAATAACAATAGGCTTAAAAACCTACGCCTAGCAATTAGTCAGCGGCTTGGGGAAGCAGTTCCCGTTTCTCGCCTTGTAAGACTTGAACTTGACCGTCTTCATTGACATCAACGATCGCCGTATCGCCTTCTTTGACGCGACCAGAGAGGATTTCCTCAGCGAGGCTATCTTCCAGCAAACGCATAATGGCGCGACGCAGGGGACGCGCACCGTAGCTGGGGTTATAACCTTCTTCTACCAGTCTTTCTTTAAAGCGATCGGTAATTTCCAGGCGAATGCCTTTTTCCGTCAGGCGACCGAACACCTCGTTAAGCATAATTACCGCGATTTCCTTGACCTCATCTTTATTGAGTTGACGGAAGACGATAATCTCATCCAGACGGTTGAGGAACTCCGGACGGAAGTATTGCTTGAGTTCTTCATTAACCAGGTTGCGAATGCGGTTATATTGAGCATCAGCTTGATTTTCTTCAAACTCGAACCCAAGACCGCCGCCACCTTTTTCGATCACCTTAGATCCAATGTTGGAAGTCATGATGATCAGGGTGTTTTTAAAGTCAACGGTGCGACCTTTAGCATCGGTCAAGCGCCCATCTTCCAAAATCTGCAATAACATATTGAAGACATCGGGGTGAGCTTTTTCGATTTCGTCGAACAGCACCACGGTATAAGGACGACGGCGCACCGCTTCGGTGAGTTGTCCACCTTCGTTGTAACCCACATAGCCGGGAGGGGAACCGATGAGTTTAGAAACGGTGTGCCGCTCCATAAATTCCGACATATCCAGGCGGATCATGGCTTCTTCTGAGCCGAAGAAGTAGGCGGCGAGGGATTTAGTCAACTCGGTTTTACCTACCCCTGTTGGTCCAGAGAAGATGAAACTAGCGATGGGTCGGTTGGGGTTCTTGAGTCCGACACGGGCGCGACGGATAGCGCGAGAAACGGCTTTGACAGCCTCTTCCTGACCAATAAGACGCTGGTGGAGGGTGTCTTCCATGTGCAGGAGTTTCTCGGACTCGGACTCGGTGAGTTTGTTAACGGGAATCCCGGTCCAACTGGCGACGATTTGGGCGATATCCTCTTCTGTTACCATGGGGGAATCGTCCTCGTCGGTGCGAGTTTCGGATTTTTTGTTTTGAGCGATCGCCCGAATTTGGGACTTAATTTCCATTTCGCGATCGCGCAATTCTCCGGCTCGGTCAAAGTCCTGGGAGCGCACCGCGTCATCTTTCTCTTTGAGGACTTGTCGCAATTCCTTGTCGAGTTCCTTGGCGGCTGGGGGAAGCTGGGAGTTAATCAGGCGCACCCGCGATCCGGCTTCATCAATCAAATCGATCGCCTTATCGGGGAGATAGCGATCGCTAATATAGCGATCGGACAATTTCGCTGCCGCTTCGATAGCTTCATCAATGATTTTCAGCTTGTGGTGCTGCTCATAGCGTTCCCGCAGTCCATAGAGAATCTCAATGGTTTCGGGTACCGAAGGCTCACCCACCATCACGGGTTGGAACCGACGTTCCAGGGCGGCATCCCGTTCAATATGCTTGCGGTACTCATCGAGGGTAGTAGCACCGATACACTGCAACTCACCCCGCGCCAAAGCTGGCTTGAGGATATTAGCTGCATCGATAGCCCCTTCCGCAGCACCTGCACCAATGAGGGTGTGAACCTCATCAATTACCAGGATGACATTACCGCAAGAGCGGATTTCATCCATAATCTTTTTGAGTCTTTCCTCAAACTCACCCCGATACTTAGTACCAGCCACCAAGAGGCCGATATCGAGGGTAACAACTCGTTTATCTTCCAGGATATCGGGAATGTCATTTTGAGCAATGCGCTGGGCGAGACCTTCGGCGATCGCGGTTTTACCGACACCGGGTTCTCCAATTAGCACCGGATTATTTTTAGTACGACGACCCAAAATTTGGATCACCCGCTCAATTTCCTTTTGTCGTCCCACTACCGGGTCAAGTTTGCCCTCGGAGGCCATTTGGGTCAAATTCGAGCCAAACTCATCGAGGGTTGGGGTCTTAGTGCGACCACTACTGCCCCCGGCGGCGACTTCGGCGGTTTCACCCAACATCCGAATTACCTGGGTGCGAACCTTCGACAGGTCAACCCCCAAATTTTCCAGGACACGAGCGGCTACTCCTTCTCCTTCTCGGATCAGACCCAGAAGCAAATGTTCTGTCCCGATATAATTATGTCCGAGTTGACGAGCCTCTTCTAAGGAGAGTTCTAAAACCCTTTTGGCGCGCGGAGTGAAAGGAATTTCAACGGCGACAAACCCGGAGCCGCGGCCGATGATTTTTTCGACCTCGATCCGAGCATCTTTGAGGTTGACCCCCATCGATTTCAGGACTTTGGCTGCTACGCCAGTCCCTTCGCCAATCAGACCCAGGAGGATCTGTTCTGTTCCTACGAAGTTATGTCCCAGGCGGCGTGCTTCCTCCTGGGCTAACATGATCACCTTAATGGCTTTTTCTGTGAAGCGTTCAAACATGGCTAGTTTTTATCACCTGCTGCTGGCTCGTATGCTAATTTTAGCGTGATATTTTCAATGATCGGGTAAAACTATGCTGAAAGTTGCTCAACAAGTTTCACTTATGGGATTGACTCATTTTTAATTGTATCTAGGGGATCAGGTATTTGGGTTGGCGATCGGCTCATCTTTGGCTATTGAGTAGTCCCCAATGGCTACAGAATCTGCCGAATAGGGACAAGGTACCCGAAATCGAATCAGTGATTCTGTATCGTGGTTGTCTGTCTCTGATCCCGGATTCTAGCACAATCTCAAATAAGACTTGGGAGACCAGAAAGCCAAAGTATTAGGGCATCTTCTCCGGTGTCGGCATAGTATTTGTTGCGCCTTCCCGCGATTTGGAAGCCGAATTTTTGATATAGAGATAGGGCGATATCATTGGAAGCCTTAACTTCTAAGGTCGCATGGGATAATCCTCGCTGTTGGGCGAGTTGCAGTAAAGCCCGCAGTAAATTTGACCCTAGACCTAAGCGCCGATAATCGGGATGAATGGCTAGTAAAGTGATATGGGCTTCGTCTACAATAGCCCAGAGACAACCGATGCCTATGACGGGTGGGGGTGGCGTTTGGGGGACTTCTACGGAAATTGTCTGTAAACCGGACAAGGGTTGTCCGTAGGTTGGATGTGTCCAGATGACCAGATCGCTATTGGCGCTATTTAATTCCCTTTGATATCCAGATTGATTCCATAATCCACCTAAGCAGAGGCGATCGAGTTCTACTACTGCGGGTAATAAGTCGGGGGTGAGAAGTTTGAGTTGTAGGATGGTCACAGAGGCTGGGGTGAAAGCTAATAGATAGATTAAGATTAACAATGGTGACAGAAATTTGGTACGATCGCAGATACACGCGCCGATAAATAAACTAACTATTGATACTAAAACTGTGGAAAATTCTGGACTTCAGTACCTACTCAACTCGGAAAAAGGCACAACCTCGATATCGCCTAACCAACAACTGTTACCCCTCACGGCTACGGTCAACCACCAAGATCACCTAGAAATTGGCGGTTGTGATGTGGCGGAAATGGTCAGTCAGTTTGGTTCCCCTCTGTATATATTAGACGAAGTGACGGTCCGTACTGCTTGCCGTCAATATCGGGAGGCTTGGGAAAAATACTACCCGGGAGAATCGCTGATTCTTTATGCTTCTAAGGCATGGAATTGTTTAGCGGTTTGTGCAATAGTTGCCTCGGAAGGTTTGGGGACTGATGTGGTTTCCGGTGGGGAACTATACACGGCAAACATGGCGGGGGTGAGTCCCGATAAGATTTACCTACATGGTAACAACAAATCGCGATCAGAACTGGAGTTAGCCATTAGCACTGGCTGTACTGTGGTGGCTGACAACTGGCTAGACCTGACCAACCTGGTGGAGTTGGCAGATCAAATGTCGGTAACATCTCCCGTGCGGGTGATGATCAGATTTACGCCGGGTATTGAGTGCCACACCCATGAGTATATTCGGACGGGACATCTTGATAGTAAATTCGGGTTTGATCCTAATCAACTCGATGAGGTGTTTAAATTTGTCAGTAGCAATCCATCCCTATGCTGCGAGGGAATTCACGCTCATATTGGCTCTCAGATTTTTGAACTGCAACCCCATCAAGACTTGGCTGGGGTGCTAATGGATGCGGTCACTAAAGGCAGTCAGTATGGTTTAAATATTACGGAAGTTAATGTGGGGGGAGGTTTAGGGATTCGGTATACAGAAGATGATGACCCCCCCAGTATTGAAAGTTGGGTGAGTGCGATCGCCTCATCGGTCGTCGCCGCCTGTGAACAACGCCAGATCCCTTTACCTAAGCTGTTGTGTGAGCCAGGGCGATCGATTATTGGTCCGGCGGCGATCACTGCTTACACGATTGGTTCGCGCAAAGAGATTCCAGATATGCGAACTTATATAGCAGTGGATGGGGGAATGTCAGATAATCCCCGTCCGATTACTTATCAATCTGTCTACAGAGTGGTAATTGCTAATCGGATGTCCGCACCATTAACCGAAACCATAACAGTAGCTGGCAAACATTGCGAATCTGGGGACATCTTAATCCAACAAGCCCATCTCCCCGGAGATTGTCAAACTGGTGATATCTTGGTGGTAATGGCAACGGGAGCCTACAATTATAGTATGGCTTCTAACTATAATCGTCTGCCTCGTCCGGCAGCGGTTCTGGTGAATGAGGGAATAAGTACGATCATTATTCAACGGGAGACCTATTCAGATCTGATTCGTCAGGATCGTTTACCCGAAAGGCTTGGCGATCGCCCTTGATGCCTTAATTTAAGTAACTAACGCGGGGTTAGACATCGCCCCGCATCATGCCTGTCCCCATTTGAGGATGAGGAATCGAGTCCCCAGCAATATAGATAATTAATTCATTATCGATAAGTTGGGAGTTCGGGAAGATGTCAATAGTTTTAACCTCATATCGCGTTCAATGAGTTCGGGTCAAAGTCAAGACCCTGCCTGGCTTGAGTCCTGGTTGGTTAACAGCATCGATATTGGACTGGTTTTTGCCGTCGCCTATATCGTCCTTGTGATTATTGGAGAGCGTCGAACCTTGTGGATGGTTCGAGGTTTCATTGTGTTAATGTTGGCAACGGCCATCAGTAATTGGGCTAATCTGAGACTGCTTTATATTGCCCTAAATAGTTTGGTAACTGGTTCCGCAGTGGCTATGGCTGTAATTTTGCAGTCAGAGTTTAGACAATTTCTGGAAAAATTAGGGCGAGGGGAGGTGCTGCAACTGTTTGCTGCCAGCCGAAAAGGTATCCCTGAATCCGATGGAGTCATTGATCAAATTGTCGAGGCGGTCAAAGAACTTTCTCAAAACCGTACTGGGGCTTTGATTATAATTGAAATAGGCAGTCCCATTGATGAGCGTGATTTTTCCGTTCCGGGTGTGCGTTTAAATGCGGAAGTTTCCAGGGAACTGCTACAGACGATTTTTCAGCCTAAAACTCTACTCCATGATGGTGCGGTGCTGATTAGAGCCTCTAGGGTGGCTGCTGCAGGGGTGATTTTGCCCCTGTCTGAACGGATAGCCTCGCGACAGTTGGGAACCCGCCATCGAGCAGCTATGGGCATTACAGAAAGGGTTGCTAAGTGTGTATGTATTGTGGTTTCCGAGGAAACTGGGTCAATTTCTCTGGCTGATAAGGGTGTACTGAACCGACCCCTAACCAGTAGTAAACTCAAGGAGTTATTAGAAGCTCGGTCTTTTCTAGCGGGGGATGATAAAACTAAGCCTCCTATTTCCATAGATACCCTTAAACGGCGGATAGGATTAAAGAGGTTGTCGTTCATTTCCAAGGTGTTCCGTTTTCGTTCGTCAGCTTCTCGGGAGAAAAAATGAATCGAAAGCCAAGGGTTATACATGAGTTACCTGCTGACCTTGACCGAAATCGCCTCCCAAACCATGTCGCGGTGATCATGGATGGTAATGGTCGCTGGGCGAAACGTCGGGGACTACCACGCACTATGGGGCATCGGCGAGGGATTGATGCTCTCAAGAATTTACTCCGTTACTGTCGTGATTGGGGAATTAATGCTTTAACGGTTTATGCGTTTTCCACCGAAAATTGGGGGCGACCCCTAGAAGAAGTAGATTTTTTGATGGCTTTGTTTGAGCGGGTTCTCATGCGGGAACTTGAGGAGATGATGGAGGAGGAGGTTAGGATTAGGTTTGTGGGTAATTTGCATCGGCTTCCTGCTTCTCTGAGGGAGTGCATTGAGAAGTCAATGGAGACTACCCGCAATAATGAGGGGATTTTGTTTACTGTGGCTACTAATTACGGGGGACGGGAGGAGATTGTTAGGGCTTGTCAGGCGATCGCCAATCAGGTTAAACAGGGTACTCTCGAACCGGAAGCCATTGATGGGGCTTTATTTGAAAAGTATTTGTATACAGCCGGAACTTGTGACCCGGATTTATTGATTCGCACCAGTGGGGAATTACGGATTAGTAATTTTTTGCTCTGGCAAATTGCCTATGCTGAGATTTATGTGACTGACACTCTCTGGCCGGATTTTAACAGCCATGAGTTTCACCTGGCCCTGTGTTCTTATCAGCAGCGAGAGCGTCGATTTGGTAAGGTGGGTACTCGTGATTGAATTAGGGACCGGAAAAAACCGCTTGTTCGATATCTTGACGACTGAGGGAGTATTTAAAGGAGCGTTGAATATCTTGGCCGTCTGTACCTGCGCCAATGTAACGTACTGTTATTTGGTCAATATCCAACCATAGGTCGGCTTTCCAGGTGGGCTTTTCTACTTGCCAACAATGGAGTTCCTGGAGGTCTTGTTCACCGCCCAGGGAGCGTAACCAGTCTTCTATTTCTGGTAGGGGATGGTTATATAGGGGGGTATTGGGACTTGGTAAGGTCATAATTGATTGCTGTTGAAAATTTTTCTAGGGGCTCGCTTAAAGGGTTATATCTGAACGAAACAGGGCGATCGCTATTGCTAATCCTAAACAGCTTATCAAACTGACTGCCATCATTAACAGAGCAAATAGTTCTCCGGGGGATAAAGGCCGATTTTCAGCGGCGATCGCTTCTGTGGCGCTGGAATGCCTCGATTTTGGGGGTCTCGAATGGTTCCGATAATTAATCTCCGTGGGGGGAGTGATCACCCTGTTTGTACTAATGGTTTGATCATACATTTGACGGCGATCGGGATTACTCAGAATGCTATATGCTTCATTCAACTTTTGGAATTTAGCTTTAGCATCATCTTCTGATAAATCTGTTGTATCTGGATGATAGCGTTTACTCAGTTCTCGGTAAGCCCGCCGAATTTCCATAGACGATGCCGAGGGATGCAAGCCCAACAGGGTATAATGAGTCGGTTGGATACTGCCCGGCCATGGTTTGGGGCCGCTGCGATGATATCTCTGTGATCTGGCTTGTTTATTAGTCACGGGTATACCCTCCTATCTTCCCTAGGGCGCAGTTGCTGCACGTTGTTCGGCTATCCGCTGATTCTCAGCATACTGGCTAACCCTCTCTTGAGCAGCCTGATAGTTTTCGCTGTCCTGTGGAACCTGGCTCATGAGTTCACTGGCTTTTTGCCACTCACTGGCTACCGCATTCCATTCAGCTTGAGATTGGGCGCTCTGGCCTAGGGTCGCCGCATTCATGGCCGCATTAATGCCTTCACGCCAAGGGTCAGTCGCCACCGTGGGGGTAGCTGCGGGTTCGGCCGTTTGGGGAGTTTCTGGGTCGGCTGGGTCGGCCGCTTGGGGAGTTTCTGGGTCGGCTGGGTCGGCTGGTTCGGCTGGTTCGGCTGGTTCGGTTGGGTCGGCGGTGATTTCTGAACTACCACCGGGGAGGAAGGGTAGAGGGAAGATACCAGCAAAATGCAATCCTGCCAAAGCAGCGATCGCCACCAATAATATAATCGGAATCAGTAACAGGACTTTATTACTTTTCGGCTGAGAAGGTTGTACTTCTTGGGTTTTGTCCTCATCATCCTCATCAGGATCATCATCTTCTTCTGGAATGTAGCGATACTCGTCATCATCGTCAATTTCTTGGTCAGGGTCGATGTCGTCAGGGTCGATGTCATCATCATCGACAACATAATCATCAATATGATCATCCTGATCGAGGAGGGTATCTTGTTCGCTGAAATCGTCCTCGATATCAACCACATCAGGGGGAATCATATCATCTTCCGGGTCGATCGCCGTTTGCGGTGGCTCCTTCAAAACGATCTCTTCTTCCCAAGCCGGATCATCCCCCAATTGTCGTCCATAGATTTTGACAGTATAGATAGAGGGGACATCTAACTTAGTCATCCCATTGCGAACAAAATTCACCAATGATTGTTGATTGTTAGGAACCGCATCCCCTTCTAGCATGATGTGTAGGGAGTTATCTTCCCCACAGACATCGGCATTAATGTTTTTAGCTTTTAGGGAATTGTTAATCACATTGGCAATCGCCTGGGGATCGCCCTGCTTGGCTAGTTCCATTTGGCTTTGGTTTGGCATGGCTAACCCTCACGAGAACCTTGGGGGAAAATTTTCGGTGATACCTGCGACATGACACAGATCAAAAACGGGGGGGGGTCGGGATTGGGGCTTTTAACCTGCCCTTACACCGGATATTACCCGGGTGTAAAGATACCAGACCCAGACTGAAACGGCGAACTGTGCCACTCCATGATAATGTATCATACACTAACGGTGAAATAAGCGACAAAGTTCGATTATCTGTGTTTGTAGTGTTGACTGTTCATCTGCGCCACGTTTAAGGCTAATTTCCAATTGCAGCAATTTGGGTAAGGTTTGTTGAAGTTGCTGTAAGGAAAGGGGTTGCACTTCTTTTTTAAGGAAGTATATGCGCTTGGGGTTCCCGACTTCGGCTAGGCGGGCGATTTCTTGATCATCTCTGGTTCCGGTTTCGATCATCAATTTGACCCATAGCCAGGTGCGGAATTGTCCGACTAGGGTAGCTAGGATTTTGAGGGCGGGTTCATTGTGGGCGATTAAATCGGCAATTAACCCTAGGGCTTGGCTAGTTTTGCCTTCTCTAATGGCGATCGCCAGTTTTAGACTATTCTGAGTATTGCTGTGGATTAGGGGAGTAATAGTTTTGATGTCTAGGGGACGGTCTATGGTATCAGCATATAGTTTGAGTTTTTCCATTTCGCCATAGAGTTGGCGGGTATCATTTCCGACCGCTTCGGCTAAAAATTCCACTGATTCTGGTTTAAGTTTGACTCCCAGTTGTTGGGCTACTTCTCGGACCCGCTGTTCCAATTGGTCAGTTTTCCAGGGTGGTATTGCCGAAAAATCCTTAACTTGGGCATATTTTTGTAGGAGTTTGGTGGATTTGAGGCGGCCATCGGGTTTATTGGGGCTGCTAAATAATAAGGTGGTGGTTTCGGGAATAGCGGGTAAGGTTCGGTCTAACTCCTGTAGAATTTCTGGAGAACAATGCTGAGTCAGGGGTGTATTAACTAGCCATACCAAACGATGTCCCAAGCCGAATGGTGGAGTCATAGCTTGATTTAGTCCAGAAATGACCGAATCTGGTGTATCGGGCAGAATTTTGTCAAAATTGAAACTAGACCAATTGGGATCAACGACAGATTCCCGCAAGGTGTCTACTGCTTTGCTCAGGGAGAAGTCGTCGTCCCCCCAGTACAGGTAAATTGGCATAACAAATTGTCTTTTAATAACGAGGAAAACAGAGTTGGACGATAACTATCAAACCTATGTCAATCGTGTGGCCAGGATGACTTTAGGGCCGGCTTATCTATCACAACTGGAACACATTCAGGAATCCCCTAAGTTTACCCTTGATGCTCAAGGTCAGAGGAAGCCGGTTCCTTTTCCTGGTTACAGTGTGATTACACCTCCGGCGGGGGAAGATGTTGATAATGCCGATTTTTATCAAAATTTGACGGATTGTCAACAGCAACTGGCACAAATTTTAGACCCTGATTTTTTTGTGAAGATTCCCCCAGATAGCCTTCATTTTACTTTGGCTGATTTGATTTGGGATGATTTATATCGAGAGGCTTCTCGGGAAATACCAGATTTTGAAAGTAAAGTTCAAGAGGCGATCGCCGAATCTTTTACCATTTTTGAATCTCAGAAAATCTCCAAGCCTTTTGCTTGGCAGGTTTTGGGTTTGATGGTAATGACTAGAGCGATCGTTGTTTGTCTGGTTCCTAGGGATGAGGAGGCTTATAATTTGTTGATTCAATTCCGCAGGTCTATTTATCAGAACCCTAATTTAATGGCTTTGGGAATTGAGCAGCAATATCACTTGGTGGCTCATGTAACTTTGGGTTATTTTGGCTCTATCCCTAATGATTTAGACCGAGAAACTTTGAGTCAACAACTTTTTGAATTTAACCATCAATGGCTGGATAATTCCCAAGAAATCTTCATCAAAAAAGCCGATTTTAGGAAGTTTGAAGACATGATGGCTTATCAACGAGAACCTCACTGGCCAAGGTTTATTTTTTAAGATTTTCGGAGTGCGTCATATCCAGTTACTTTTTGAATCTCAATTAGAGCAAAATTGGCTAATGACGCACTAACCAATTATCCCATTTAAGAGAACCCTATTTAGTGGGTTATCTACCCATAAACCTTATTCCTAAACAGTTAACAATTCCTCAACTGGGAACTGGCAAATTTTACCGAAAATAGATAATTGACAATAAATATTATTGGCATTGGCTTAGATGGATTGGCGGGACTGTCGGAGTCTGTGCGCCAGGTAGTTAAACGGGGTAATCTGTTAGTCGGTAACTCTCGTAATTTGGGTTATTTTAGCCATGAGACTATTCCGAAATTGCTGCTAAATGACCTGGTGGAAACCCTGTCGGAACTCAAACAATGGCTAACCAATTGGGAAAGAAATTATCAGACCAACCCAGAAGTGATATTTTTAGTATCTGGCGACCCGTTATTATTTGATATCGGGGGAGTATTAGCAGCTCAATTTCCGCCAGATCAGTTAATTTTTCATCCCCATATTAGTTCAATGCAGTTGGCTTTTAATCGCCTGCAAATTCCTTGGGAAGATGCGAGATTAATTACCCTTAATAATCAGTCAGTAGATAGTTTAACTCAGGCTTTAAAAGACGGGGTGACAAAGATAGGCATTTTCACAAGTGTAGATTATCCCCCTCAAGCGATCGCCCAATTAATCTTATCCCTAGATTTACCCAGAGTTTATCAATTCTGGGTTGCCGAAAATTTAGGGGGCGAAAATGAGCGAGTACAACCCTATCCGGTAGACCGGATAAATAACTATCAATTTTCACCCTTAAACCTGGTTATATTATTACCCGATTTACCAGAGGTTATAAATGAGGTCAATTTAGCGAATATTCCCAGCTTAGGAATCCCAGATAACCTATTTTTTGGTAATACCAACGAACCCGAATTAAGCACCCCACGGGAACTGCGTATATTAGCATTAGGCGAACTAGGGTTACAGCCAAATCAAGTCATTTGGGATATGCAAGCCAGTCCGGGTTCAGTGTCAGTAGAAATGGCGAGATTATTTCCCAACTCCACAATTTACGCCATCGAAAAAACGGCATCTGGAACGTCTTTAATAGAGCAGAATTGTCGCCGATTTCAGATAAAAAATGTCATATCAATCAATGGGGAAGTCCCCGCCATATTGCATCATTTAAGAACCCCCGATCGCATTTTTATGGGAAATAGTGACAACAATTTACCGGAGATTTTAGGAACCTGTAGCATTCGACTTTCTCCGGGAGGTAGGATAGTGGTAGTCCTGAGAACTTTAGAACATCTAAATTTAGCCTTAGAGTGGGTCAAATACAAGATCCAATCTGAAAAAAGCTGGAATTATCATCTTTTACAAGTGCAGATTTCCCGTTCATTTTCCATCGGTAATTTGACCAAATTTGCGCCGGTAAATCCCGTCACAATTTTAACTATTGAGCATCAGAGTTTATTTAATTAACTCACCGGAATTAATCTAGGCACATTATAGACAGCCTGATGATTAACAAACTCCCCAAAATTTGTTATAGTTACTTAATACTGTTCACAAGTCAGCCATGTTGAATTTACCAGTTGACCAAATTTTTAATGTCGCCAACATATTTGTACTTCCTTTTTGGAGTCTAATGGTGTTTCTTCCCAATTGGGGAGTTACCCGAAAAGTGATGGAATCATATATTCCCTTTATCCTGTTGGCGTTAACATATCTGTATCTGTTTGCGGGTAGCATAAACCCCGAAAGTGCGGCGGCTTTATCTAACCCCCAATTAGCAGATATCGCTAAGTTTTTCGGAGATGAAACGATCGCAGCCGCAGGGTGGGTTCACTTTTTAATCTTAGATCTGTTTGTGGGACGTTGGATATATTGGGAAGGACAAAAAACCGGAGTTTGGACAATTCATTCTCTGATTTTATGTTTATTTGCGGGTCCCATGGGTTTACTTTCCCACATTATTACTGCTGCTGTAACTCGCCAATTTTTCGCGGGTGGCGGGTCAGAAACTACCACAGATCCATCTGTGAGTTAATCAGAAGTTGGGGTAATTTTTAGTTATTACTCGGTTAAGGTTCAGGCTACCTTCAGATTGATGAGTTTATCATATTCTGAGGGTAGCAAATTGATGTGATTGAATTAGGTAAAAAATTATGGCTGTGGATTATGATATTATCGTAATTGGTGGGGGTTCCGGGGGTTTGGTTGTGGCTAGTGCCGCCGCCCAATTAAAGGCTAAAGTGGCCCTAGTGGAACGCGATCGCTTAGGGGGTGATTGTCTCTGGTTTGGTTGTGTTCCTAGCAAGTCTTTCATCCATGCTTCTCGCATGGCTTATCAAGTCAAAAATGCGGCTAGATTTGGTGTACATACAACCTCACCAACGATTAATTTTGCGGAAGCGATCGCTCATGTTCAACAAGTCATTAAAAATATAGAACCCCATGACTCCCCAGAACGTTTTGAGGGATTAGGAGTTGAGGTGATTTTTGGGGATGGTCAATTTATTGATTATCAAACCTTTGCAGTCAATGGGAAACAGTTAAAAGCTAGGGCGTTTGTGATTGCTACGGGTTCCCGTGCGGCTATTCCCAATATACCAGGTTTAACAGAGGCTGGTTTTCTCACTAATGAGCAGGTATTTTCCTTGGAAAAATGCCCTAAATCTCTTGCTATCATTGGGGCGGGTCCTATTGGTTGTGAGTTAGGACAGGCGTTTTCTCGGTTGGGTTCGGAGGTGACAATTATTTCCAGTCGCGATCATATTTTACCGAAAGAAGACCCGGAAGCAGCTAGGGTAGTTGAACAGCAATTTGAGGCGGAAGGTATCCGAATTTTGCCGAAATCCCGCGCGGAAGCTGTGGAAATTGCACAGGATAAAAAACTGATTAAATCGGGGGATAATACGGTTATTGTTGATGAGATTTTGGTATCTTCAGGGCGATCGCCTAATGTGGAATCCCTGAATTTAGAGGCGGCGGGGGTACTGGTAGATAAAGGGGGAATTAAGGTAAATGAAAAGCTGCAAACTACCAATTCTCGAATTTATGCCTGTGGGGATGTCATTGGGGGTTATCAGTTTACCCATGTGGCGGGTTATGAAGCGATCGTGGTGTTGACTAATGCCCTATTTTTCCCAGTAAGTAAGGTCAATTATCGGGTAATTCCTTGGGCGACATTTACTGACCCAGAATTGGCGCGGGTGGGGTTGACAGAAGCACAGGCGAGGGGTCATTATGGGGATGATGTTTATATTCTTAAACAACAGTTTTCTGATGTGGATCGCGCCCAAGCCGAGGGAGAAACTGCGGGGTTTGGGAAGATTATTGTTCGCGGAAATGGGGAGATTCTTGGGGCTCATATTGTCGGACCTGTGGCGGGGGAATTAATCCATGAGGTGGTTTTGGCAATGGCTAACAATTTGAAGGTTTCGGCGTTAACAGGTATTCACGTTTACCCGACTCTTTCGGAGGTGAATAGTAAGGCGGCTTTATTATTGAAAAAATGGAAATTTGCCGAAAGTAAATGGCAGCAAAGTTTATTAAATAAGTTTTTTAACTGGCGGAGATC